>CAISEY010000038.1 GCA_903884435.1 uncultured Hyphomicrobiales bacterium
ACCGTCCGGCCATCGCGCTCACGGGCGACCTTGCGGCCAAATCGCTTCGTCGAATAGGCGTTGATGGCGTCGACGATGCCGATGGCCGTTCTGAAGTCCGGATTTTTCAATTCCAGCGAGAGATTGCCGTCGTCCACGAATGGCGGAGGCGCCCGCTCCATGATCGCGCCATTGCTGATCCGCCCCGCGGTTGGCACGCCCTGGGTCACGGCTTCGGATTGTCCCGTGACATCGAACCCGGTCACGGACACCGCGCCCTGCGCGTTCGCGTATATCGTTTCCTCCGGCCCGGAGAGCGTCGTGAGCAACAGGGTCCCGCCCATCAGGGAGGTCGCGTCCCCGAGCGCGGAAACGGTGACATCGAGCCGCGAACCGACGTCGGCGCCGCCCTGAACGTCGGCGGTCACGATCACGGCGGCGACGTTGCGGTTCCTCAACGCCTGTCCGCGGACGTTCAATCCCATGCGGTCGAGCATCGATTGCAGCGCCTGCTCGGTGAACGGCGCGTTACGGAGCGTGTCTCCCGTGCCAAGAAGCCCCACGACCAGACCGTAGCCAATGAGCTGATGATCGCGCGCGCCGCGAAGCCAGGACACGTCCTTCAACCGCACTTGCGCGGCGCATTGCGACGAGACGATCGCGACGAACAGAAAAGCCAGGCGCGGGACCCGCATCACCCGTCACCGATCACGACGGATCCATCCGCGTGAACGACGCCGGAAACGGTCAATCCGGTATCGACGTTTCTGACCCTGATCGTGTCCCCGGCGGCCCCGTTTTGCAGGGCGAGGCCGGACGCCAGAATGGACAGACCTGCTTCGCGATAGACGATGCGCACCTGCGATCCATTGACGACCGAGCGCGGGTTTTCGACATCGACGATGGAAATCGGCCGCCCCGGAAGCAGCGTTTTCCTCGCCCGCTTGCCAACGAGGAGCGCGCGCCCCTCGGCGGCCGTCGCGTAGCCCGGAGAAACCGGCGGGTCGGCCATTTCGTTCAACGATTCATCGACGAGGATGTCGCCCGGATAAATTACAGTCCTTGGCGCCAGGGCCACGCGCGGCTCTCCACGCGCCACGCTCCAGTTCATCGCCGCCAGGAGGCTAGCGAGCACGAGACGGCGCCCCGCTCCCGACGCCCGCGGCCAACCCGATTGGCGAAACATGGGATCAACCCTTCAGGTTCGCGATGGAAGCGGCCATCTGGTCGGAAGTCTGGATCACCTTCGAATTCATTTCATAGGCGCGCTGGGCCGCGATCATGTTCGTGATTTCGGACACGGGATCCACGTTCGACGACTCCAGGTAGCCCTGCTGAATCGTTCCGAACGCCGTGTCGCCCGGCACGCCGACGACCGGCGGCCCCGAAGCGACGGTCTGTTGATACAGATTGTTCCCCAGCGCTTGCAGACCCGCGTCGTTCACGAAATTGGCGATCGTGAGCTGACCAAGCGATTGCGGAACCGGATTGCCCGGCATCGTCGCGGTCACGACGCCGGACTGACTTACGTTCACCGCCGAAGCGCCCTGCGGCACCAGGATCGCCGGCGAAACGCTGTATCGATCTGTCGTCACCAGGCGTCCGGCCGCGTTCGTGTTGAACGCGCCATCGCGTGTGTAGAGTATATCGCCCTGGGCCGAGGTCACCTGGAACCAGCCTCGCCCGTTCAGCGCGAGATCGAACGAATTGCCCGTGTTCGTTATCGCGCCCTGGTTGTGGACCGTGCGGATCGCGGCGGTTCGCACGCCAAGGCCAATTTGAACGCCTTCCGGCACCGTCGCGTCGCGTCCGCGACTCGAGACGCCCATGAGACGTTCGGATTGATAAATGAGATCGGTGAACTCCGCTCGCGCGCGCTTGAACCCCGTCGTGTTGATGTTCGCGACGTTGTTCGCGATCACCTCGATGTTCCTGACCTGCGCGCTCATGCCGGTGGCCGCTATCGTCAAAGCTCTCATGGTCGTCGCCTCAAATCGTCATTCGGCTGATTTCCTGCCAGGCGCCGACGGCCTTGTCCCGTATGGAGACCATCGTCTGCAAGACGCGCTGGGCCTCCATGACGGATTCAACGACGCTGGACATGGACTCGGCGCCCTGGATTCCCTTGATGGACGCCGTCTCCGCCGAATGAATTGTCGATGTCGCCCTCGCGATCGCCTGCCCCAGCGCGTCCGCGAAGTCGATGGCCGCGCCCGGAGACCCGGAGACGGAAGCGCCCGCGGTGGCGCGGGTCATGGCGAGGTCGGTCGAGTTTCGAACTTCGGCGATCATCATGCGTCCTTCAGAAGTGAGATGGTCATGCTCATCAAATCGCCCGATTGTTTGGCGACCTGCAGGTTAGCTTCGTACGATCTGTTCGCCTCGCGAAGGTCGGCGAGCTCGAAGAGCAGATCCACGTTGGGCATCTTCACGTAGCCCTTTTCATCAGCCGCGGGATTTCCGGGATCGAGTTCCAGCCTGAACGGACGCCCGTCGACGCCTGGCCCGGACGCCTTGATGGTCGAGACGCCGGAATTCCGGTCGAACTCGGCGGCGAAGGTAACGGTCTTGCGTCGATAGGGGTCGGCCCCCGCGGTCGCGCCCGTGGATTGCGCGTTCGCGACATTCTCCGAGATAACCCTGAGCCGCGTCGACTGCGCTTCGAGTCCGGAACTCGCGATGCGAAGCGTCGCCTGGAAGGGATCGATCATGGCGTTCACCTCGACGACGAAAGAAGCATCTGATGGAAAACTCGTCTGATGTTCACGTTGAGCGAATAGGCGCGGCTCACGTCGCCGACATTCATCAACTGCTCCTCGAGTCCCACGGAATTCCCGGAAAGCGTCGCCCCTGTCTTGCCAATTTCCCTGGTCGCGGCCGCGATCCGCGACTCAAGCCCGCCTCGCATATGCGCGGCGTCGGCGCCGGCGAGGCTCAAACCCGCCATGTTCATGGACTCGGCGAAGGGCCGGACATCCCTTGCCCTGTATCCTGGCGTGTTGACGTTCGCGATATTCGCCGCGACCACGGTCCCGCGCGCCGACAGCCAGTTCGCGTGACGCGACGCCAAATTCAGAAGGTAGAGATCCGACATGCAAGTCCTCGCTTTGAAACTGGCGGGCTCTCCTCTCGCATCGGCGACTTGCGCGAGCCTTGCTATCCGGATCAAGTCGGCCAGGAGTCGAAGCAACAAACTCCATCAACGGGCGGGACGCCCCCCGCGGACGAGCCGCGCGTCCTCGATCGCCCTTGTCAGGCAAAGGGTTTGACCATCGGACGTTAAATGCTCGTCTTCGAAATGAGCGTCGAAGACCTCGACGCCGGCGAAGGCGTGGCCGAGAGTCATCTTGAAAAACACGGTCACGGACGCGTTGCGGAACTCCATGTCCAGCAGGACGGTCGGGCGCGTCTCCCAGCGTATGTCGATGTTGGCCAGAAGTCCGTATCTCAAGGTTCCCGGACGAAAATAGAGCTCGGTGGACGAATTGACGAAGTCCGCGATATTCGTGGCCCGATCGCTCTGGATCATCTCCACCAGATTGCCGAGGTCGACGAGCCGCATTTCGGACGCCACGTCGGCAATTCCCCGCGCGAGCGTCCGTTCGATCCATGATTTCGATATTTTCGCGGTCGGAACTTTCATGCGCGCGACGCTCCGCGTCCATCCGGGCGCCGGGTCCGTTTCATGTCGAGAAAGTGAATGAGTTCCGCCATGACGCGATAGAATTCCACGGGAATGTGCTCGTCGACCTCGACCGACTTGTAAAGAGAACGGGCGAGCGGCTTGTCCTCGACCACGGGAACCCCGCTTTCCTCGGCGATCGACCGGATTTTGAGCGCGACGAGGTCGAGCCCCTTCGCCACGACGACCGGCGCCGGATCCTCGTTTCGTCGGTACCGGAGCGCGACCGCGTAGTGAGTTGGATTGACGATCACGAATGTCGCGTCGGGAACCGCGACGAGCATGCGCTTGCGAGATCTGGCGAGCCGCAGCGAGCGCAAGCGCGCCTTGAGCATCGGGTCGCCCTCCGACTGGCGCAATTCCTCCTTGATTTCCCGACGACTCATTCGGTGATCGCGGCGCCAATGGTATCGCGTCCACGTCAGGTCGGCCGCCGCCAGCACCGACATGGCCAGGAACGCCGCCACGACAACCAGCACGACACGATCGAGGATCGTCGCTGGCAACAATCCTGGATCAGATGTCATCGACGACATCAGCCACTCGCCGCGGACGCCCAGCCCGGTCGCCGCCGCGGCGGACACGATGGCGAGCTTGACCAGGGATCTCGCGAACCCGGTCCAGCCACGAGGTCCGAAGAGCCGCGAAAGACCGCTCGATATTTTCACTCTCGAAAAATCAGGCGCGACGCGCGACGGAACCAGGCCCGGCCCGCCTTGCAGCGCGGTTCCGAGCACTCCCGGAACCATCAACGCCACCGCGACCGGAATGACCAGAATTCCCCCAACGGACGCGCAGAGCGTCGCCAGACCGACGAGGTCCGCGCTGTTTTCGAGGCGCCACCCCGAGGGATTCTCGAGGAAAACAGCGAGCGAAGCCGCCACGCGCGGCGCGTACAGCGGCAGGACAAACGCCATTGCAAACAGCAAACCGCCCACGCTCGCCGCGAGGGTCGCCTCCTGGGAAACAGGCGCCTCGCCCCGCTCGAGCGCGTCCTTCAACCTTTTCTCGGTGGGCTCCTCGGTCTGCTCGTCCTTGTCGACCGCGTCGCTCACGTTCGCGGCGACCCGTCATTGGCCGCGTCGCCACCGCCAGTCGATGGAAGCTCGATTTCATTTCTCGCAGCCATCCGGAGCACAAGCCCCGCGATCGTCTTCCGGGCCCTGGCGATCTCCGCCCGCGACACCTGAGCCGCGTTGTTGAGTTCGCTTTCGACCAGTCGCCTCGCGCGGGACGCGAGACAGGACAACACCGTGTCACGGAACTCCGCGGCCGTTCCCCTCAACGCGAGAACGACGGTCTCCGTGTTCAGCTTGTCGAACAGAAGCGAGAGCGACTGTCTGGAAAGCTTGTCCACGTCCTCGAACGAGAACAGCATCTTCCGCAATTGCTGGCCCTCCTTCGGCTTCGCGATCTCGATGCTCTTCATGATCGCCTCCATTTCCCCGGCTTCGTAGGAGTTGACGATGTCCGCGACCTTCGAAAACATCCCGGAGTTCTTCGAGCCATCCTGCTTTCGCAGGAATCCATTCTTGAGGGAGGCCTCCACGACGAGCTTGACGGGTTCCGCTATTTCGGGCGCCGTCAACATCAGGGACAGCATGTTCGCGCGAGTTTCGAGGGGAAACTCCGCGATCACGGAGGCGGCGAAGCCCGCGTCCAGATTGGAAAGAACGTAGGCCCCGACCCCCCGCCTTTCCCGGGAAATCATGGCCGCGACGGAAGCCGCCGGCGCCTGACGCAAACGGGTCCAGATCGACGCGTCGGAGCCGCCAAGGGCTTCCGCGAGAATTTCCTCGGCTTCCGCCGGGGCGAGAGATTCCGCGAACAGCTTTCTGGCTTCCTCGGCGTTTCCGCGCAAATCGGCGCCCAGGGTCCATCTCGCGGTGAACTCCTCGAAAATGGAGCCAACGTCGGGGGGGCCAAGCGCGCCGAGGTCGACCGCCGCGCGGGCGACAATCCTGAGTTCATCGTGATCGAAGTGTCGCAGGAGGCGCGAGGCCCTGTCCCGATCGAGCGCGAGCAATATGGCGGCGACCTTGTCGGCGCCAACGCGCGCGGGCGGCGGATCGATCCGCGGCGACAGGGAGTTCTCGGGTCCGGTCCGCGCTGGCATCGTTCAATTTCCCGCGCCGGCGACGATCTCGGTCAGGGCGACGCCAAATTTTGAATTATCCTCGTCGACAACGACCATCTCTCCCCTCGCGATCACTTTCCCGTTGACCATAACCGTCACCGCCTCGCCCACGCGCTGGTCGAGCGTGATGATCGCGTTGCGCCCCAATTTCATCAGCGCCGCGACCGGCATCGTCGTGGTGCCAAGAACAACCTGGACATCGACCGGAATGGCCATGATGGCGTCGATATTCCCGATCGGTCGATTATCGTCCTCTCCGGCCTCCGGCGGCGCGTTCGATTCATTGTCTTCGTTCATCGGCATCTCCCGCCATCAATAACTGTTCACGATCCTGACCGCGCCGGCGCGGCCCCGTCCACGGCCGCGCCCGAACCCAACGAACGGCGAACGCGCAACGTGTAGCGACCCGCTTCCTGGCCCAGTTCGCAAGAAAAGAGCCGGGCTTCCCCGCAATGCAGGACGACATCGGAGACACTCGCCGTGCGCAATTCCATCACGGAGCCGGCGCGAAGTTTCGAGATGGCCTCGAGAGGCGTCGAAAACCGGTCCACGACGGCGCGCAAAAGGAGCTTCGCGCCGTCAACGCCCGCTTTCATTTCGTCCGCCCACAGGCCATCCGCGCCCTGTTGCTCCTTCGTCGCCTCGCGATGGGAAGCCGGCCGCATCGAATTCGTCACACCCACCGGCAAGAGCACGACGAGCGCGCCGCCGCCCGCGCTCCAGCCAATCTTGCAGATAATGGAGATGACTTGCGCGTCGCGCCGCTCCATCTCCATTTCATCCGGCAACCGGAAAATGTCGCCGGGCGAGTACTCGCCATCGACAAACTCGCCCAGCGTCGCGTTCAGCGCCCCGGTCGCGATCTCGAAGAACCGGGAGATCAGCGCGGTCTCGATCGTTGGCTCCGACGAGAACCCCGTCGCTTCAAGCGCGGACCCGAAGGCCGCGGCCATCAAGGCGTCGCCGGCGGCCGGTTCGAGCAACATCCACGCGCGGGTATCCGTTTCGCCGATCTTCAACCTCGCGCACATGCTTCCGTTGTATTCGCGAAGCCTCGCGTTGATCTGGGCCGGCTCCATCTCGCCGATGGAAATTCCGCAGAACGTGGAAGACCATTCGCGAAGGCGCGTCGACAGATTGTTCGCGAAGAGTTCGAAGGCCGTTCCCAGCGCCGCGGTCCTGTCCGCGGCGAGGTTCGATTGATCGAGGATCGCGTCAATGGGATTTCGCCCGATCACATGGGCTTGAGTCACGCCGGTCATGGTCCGCTGGCGGCCTTGTCCGCGGCGTCGGCGACGGCGGGGCCCGAGATCGTTTCGCTTTCGACGGCGTCGATCGTCGGGCGCTCCTTCGAGGGAATGGTCTTTCGGCCGAACTCCACCGCGACCTGCGGCATGGCCCCGTTCATGAAGGCAAGCAGGGTTTGCTTCACGAGCGTGAACAGTCGAAGCTGCTTCTGGCGCACGACCTTGATCTTCTGGGCGATCGGCGAGACAATTCCATACGACAGGAAAATGCCGGCGAAGGTTCCCACCAGCGCGGCGCCGATCAGGCCGCCGAGCAACTGCGGCGACTGGTCCAGCGCGCCCATCGCGTGGATAATGCCCAGCACGGCGGCCACGATGCCAAGCGCCGGCAACCCGTCTCCAACCGCGTTCAGCGCGTGTACCGGCTTGAACCGGTCATAGCTCAGCGTCTGGATTTCCTCGTCGAGCAGTGCTTCGATCTCGTGAGTCTTCGCGTTGCCTATGATGATGAGGCGGCAATAGTCGCAGATGAAGGTGACGAGATCCGCGTTGAGCATCAACCGGGGAAACGCCGTGAAAATCGGCGACTCGCCGGGATTGTCGAAGTGTCCCTCGACCTCGCTTCGCGACTTTCCACGCAGTTCGCGGAGCAGGGCGTGGAGGACGCTGAGAACGTCGAGAAAGTCTCGCGGCGTGGGCCCCTTGTTCAAAACCGCCTCCATGATCGCCCTGCCGCAGTCCTTGATCGTGGGGAGCGGATTGGCGACGATGAAAATGCCCAGCGAAGAGCCGCCGATAATCACGAATTCGAACGGCTGCAGGAGCACGTGAAGATGACCGCCAAGGGCGGCGAAGCCACCCAGCATGCATCCCGTCGCGATCATCAATCCAACGGCGAAATTCAATTTTCCCGTCTCCCGCCAGCGCGAACCACGCGGGTCGCCGCGCGTCTTCGACATCATTCGATCCGCTGCCTTGCGCCTGGCTTTCGAGCGCGAACAAGCCCGGCGCAAGCAAACTGGCTTGTTCTCGGAATCCAGGCCGGTCGGCGTCGCGGGGGCGAGCGCCGAAACTCCGGCGACTCCAGGGTGCGTCATGCAATCCGGTCTATATGTATCGCTCTCGGGACAGGTCGCGCGCGAGCGGCGACTCGCCACCATCGCGCACAATGTCGCGAACATGAACACGCCCGGATTTCGCGCGACGGGCGTGGGCCTGACGGCGGAGGTCGCGAACACGGGCGACGTCAAGACCGCTTTCGCCTCGCCTGGAGCGGATTACATCTCCCGACGCGCTGGCGGCCTGTCGCGGACGGAAAACGCGCTCGACATCGCCGTGCAGGGCGATGGCTGGTTTGGCGTGAAGGCCGCCGAGGGCGTCGCCTACACGAGAGACGGGCGCATGAGATTGTCGGAAACCGGCGCGCTGGAAACCATCTCCGGTGGCGCGATACTGGACGCGGGAGGCGCGCCGATCGTGCTCGACCCGGGCGGAGGCGCGCCGCAAATCGCGCAGGACGGGATGATCTCCCAGGGCGGCCGGCAGGTCGGAGCCGTCGGCCTCTTCGCGATAGACCCCAACACATCGCTGACGCGCGCCGCGAACTCGGCGGTCGTTCCCGAAGCGCCGCCGGTCGCGATTCTGGATTTTTCCGGGAATGGCGTTTCGCAGGGCTATCTGGAAAGCTCGAACGTCGATCCGGTGCTCGAAATTTCAAAACTGATTTCGTTAAATCGCGAATTCGACGCGATCGACACGAGCATTTCCCAATCGGAATCGTCGCTGCGCGACGCCATCCGGATTCTGGCGGCGACCTCGTGACATCCGGCGACGTTTCTCTCGCGCGGGAGCGCCCCGAGTGAATGCCCTGAACCGTCTCGAAGACATCATGAACCGGGGACGCTCGCACATCGGTTTTATCCAGGTCGAAGGCGTCGTGTCGGACGTCGCCATGTCGACTTATGGCGTCGGTGGACTGTCGCGGTTCCTGCGCCTGGGCGATTGCGTGCAAATCGATGTCGGCGGCGATTCGCAGATCGCTGAAGTCATTCGAATTGGCCCGAGGTTCACGACGGTCAAACCGTTCGACTCGCGCAGCGACGCGGCCCTGGGCATGAGGGTCCGGAAAGCCGAACGCCTGAGCATAGCGCCCGACGCTGGCTGGCGCGGGCGGAGCATCGACGCGCTTTGCAGGCCGGTCGACGGGGGACCGCCGCTCTCGCGGGGCGAGATCGAGATGTCCATCGACGCCGAGCCGCCCGCTGCGCTCCGCCGGGGCCGCGTGAACCGACCGTTGAAGACCGGCGTCCGGATCGTCGACCTGTTCACGCCTCTTTGCGAGGGACAGCGCATCGGCGTCTTCGCGGGGTCGGGCGTTGGAAAATCGTCGCTTCTCGCCATGCTGGCGAACGCGGACGGATTCGACACGGTCGTCGTGGCGCTGGTGGGCGAACGCGGACGGGAAGTCCGCGAGTTCATCGACGAAACCCTGGCGGCGTCGCGGCACAAGGCCGTCACGGTGGTTTCCACGGGTGACGAAAGTCCCATGATGCGGCGGCTTTGTCCGAAAACCGCGATGGCGATCGCCGAATATTTCCGCGATCGTGGCGAATCTGTTTTGCTGATCGTGGATTCCATCACGCGCTTCGCCCACGCCTCCCGCGAAGTCTATCTTTCAGCCGGCGAGGCGCCGGTCGCGCGAGGATACTCGCCAAGCGTCTTCAGCGACCTGCCTCGCTTGCTGGAACGCGCCGGGCCGGGGCTCGAGGGAAGCGGCGCGATCACCGCGATATTCGCGGTTCTGGTCGATGGCGACGACCACAACGAACCCGTCGCCGACGCGATACGGGGATCTCTGGACGGGCACATCGTGCTTGATCGCGCCATCGCCGATCAGGGCCGTTTTCCCGCGGTCAATATCGGGGCGTCGCTGTCCCGACTCGCTTCAATCGTCTGGACGCCGGAACAGGGCAGGCTCGTCGCGAAACTGCGTTCGCTGATCGCGCGCTACGAAGAAACCCGGGATCTGCGACTTATCGGCGGCTACACTCCGGGGTCGGACGCCTATCTCGATCAGGCCGTGAAAATCGTGCCGAAAATTCACGAGGCGATGCAGCAGTCAGCTCGGGCCGGATCCCGCGCGGATGTTTTCCAGGAGCTCGCCGAAGCGCTCAGGCGCGAGCCGGAACCGGCGCTTCCAGGAGACAGCGAACCATGAAGCTTCCGCGCGCGATTTCATCGGGGGACTTCTCCGATCCGGGCGGGTCGCGCGGCTCCGCGACGTCCGCGGGTCGCGCCCTTCGGGGACGGCGCATCGACGCGTCGCTCGCCGCGGCGGGCGTCGCGACAGCCCTCGCGTCCGCGGCTTTCGCGACCTGCATGATCGCCAGCGAGACGAGTGAACCCCGGATCGCCGGGGTCGAGCACTTCGGTATTTTCGGAAGACCCCGGACGGCCCTTGCCGCCGCGAGGGACAGGGCGCTCAATCCTGGAGGCGCGAAATCCGTCGTGGCCGATGGCGCGCGGTTTGACTACACGCCCACGGGTTCGGTCGCCGCCGGCGCCACCATGACCACGGCCCCGCCACTTCCGCTGCGCGTCGTGACGGGCCCCGACGGTCTGGCGTGGATTGAAACGGAAGGCCGCGGTTTCCTTCGTCCGCGAACAGGGGATTTCCTCCCGGCGTTCGGGCGAATTGGCAAGATCGTGCGCGAGGAAAATCGTTGGGTGATTTTTTCCGACACCGGCGCCCGGCTCGAGAGTCCGGACTCACGAACAACAAGCAACGGCGCGCCCGCTCCGGACGGCGTCCTTTCGCGCGGATTGATTTTCAGGCCATAGAACGGACTTGAAGATCCGCGCGACGAAACCCTGATCGAGCCGATCTCGCGATCAACAAGCCTCCCGGATTCAGTCCGCGCAAGGTCGAGTTCCGGCGCGTGTCGCCCCGGTCGCGGCGTCGAGACTCTCCAGATAACGCAAGGCGAAGTCGAGCGAGACAACGTCGGCGTATTTCTGATGCATGTCGAACAGGTTGATCGCGTGGCAGGCCTCGTGCCGGTCGAACACGCATTCCTCGACGACCTGCACCTTGAAACGCAGGCTCGCGGCCTCGACGACGGTGGCGCGCACGCAGCCGCTGGTGCTCTCGCCGGTGATCAGCAGGGTGTCGACGCGCAGATGATTGAGCTGCGCCATCAGCGGCGTGCCCCAGAAGGCGCTTGGCGCCGTCTTGCGCAGCACGACCTCGCCGGGCTCGGGGCCAACCTCGGGAATGATCCCGAGGCGCCGCGCGTGGCGCTCGCGCGCCGCGGCGTCGCGGGGCGCGCGACGGGCCGGGCCATGGATGGCGTCGGACCAGCCGGGAACGCCGGATTCTTCCTCGCTCAGGCCGGTGACGTGCAGCACGGGAACGCCGACCGCGCGCGCCTTGCGCTGCAACGCCTGAATGTGCGGAACGGCGGCCCAGCCCGCCGGCCCGCAATAGCCCGGCCAGTTTTTCAGCCCCTCGACGAGCGGCAAATTTTCATCGCCAAACACGGCGCGGTAGAGGTCGACGTTGAGCACGGCGGGACGCTGGCCAACGCCAACGCCGCGATGATTTGAATTTTCGAGGTGTCGCCTGTCCTGCTCCGTCAGGAAACGATCCCACACGCGTCCGGCCATTTCGATCACTCCTCTTCCCCGACGCGCGTTTCGACCGCGCGGGCGAAGCGAGCGTAACACGGGCCGGACGCGGCCGTCAGCGACGGCATTCGCCAATTCGCATGAATTTTCGCCGCGCGGCCACGCGACTATTTGAGCATCTCTCGCAGCCTCGCGGCGACGGCTGGACTTGTCGCGAGAATGTCGCGGGCGAGTTGCTGCAGCGTTTCGCCGGAATCCGGATCGATGTCGACGGCCAGTTTCGCCGCCTCCGCGCGGAAATCAGGATCCCCGACCGTCTTTTCGAAGGCGTCCCTGAGAATGGCGACGCGATCCGCGGGCACGCCGGGCGGCAGCAGGAACGGACGGCCGAAATCCTGCCCGGCCCACAACACGCGAAGCGCCTGGCGATCGTCCGCGGCGTCGGGAACGGGAAACAACGGCACGTCCGGAAGATCCGCGTGCTTTTTCCAGCCATATTGCGCGAGGACGCGGAGTTTCCCCTCCCGCAGCCATTGCTGGTTGCGGGACTTCACGCTGACCCAGCCAACCGCGCCATTGCCATGAACCTCGCCGCGCTCGATGGCGAGATCGACCGCGCCCGACGATTCGTATCCGCGCACGACCGTGAACTTCGTGCGGAGCACGCCATTCATTCCCAAGGGAATGTCGACGGTGGAATTGCCGGGCGTCTGGCCTCCCACCATCAGCCCGGTCGTGAAGAGATCGTCAATGGTTTTCGCCGGCGCGGCGGCGGAGGCCGTGACGACCTGCACGTCGCGCGAGAGATTTCCGATCCAGATGAAATCCGCGAGATTGAAACGCACTTCGGCGGGCGCGAGCAACGGCGCCGTGACCATGCCGTTGATGACGACGCCGATGATCGTGCCATCCCGGCGTCCCGCCGCGTAAAGCTGGTTGGTCAGCGCGAGGCTCGAGGCGCCGGGCACGTTCTGGACGATGACCGTCGGTCGCCCGGGAACATGCTTGCCAAAATGATGGGCGACCGCGCGCGCGGCGATGTCGTAGCCGCCGCCTGGAGGCGAGCCGACGGCGATCGTGATTGTCTTGCCCGCGAAGAATGGCGCCGTCTCCTGCGCGACGGCTCCGCCGGCGGACAGGGCCGCACAAACGAAGCAGATCGCGCGTCGCGCGCCGGGCCGGCGTCTTCCACCCATGCGTTCCCCCCTCGTCTCAGCCCACGCGGTAGCGCGCCAGAATGTCCTCGTCGACCTCGACGCCCAAACCGGGCCCCCGGGGGACGACGAATTCGCCGTCGCGGGGATAAATCACGTCGCCAAGCGGGCTCGCCGCGAGATCGGCGAAGAAGAACTCCGCCGGAATCTCCTCGCGCATCGCCGCGACGAGATGCAGGCTCGCGATCAGACCCGGCCCGTAATAGGGCGAATGGGGATCGCCGCGCGCGCCGAGATCGTGCGCCAGAGCCAGCGCCTTCCAGGTTTCGGTGATCCCGCCGATCTTGATCACGTCGGGTTGCGCGATGTCCACGGCGCCCGCCTCGACAGCGTGACGTATGTCGTTGACGGTCCCCAGATTTTCACCCGCCGCGACGGGCGTTTTCGTCGTCCGTCGAAGGCGGGCCATCGCCTCGAAATCGTCGGCGGGAAAGGTCGGCTCCTCGATCCATTTCAGGTCGAAAGGTTCGAGCCGGCGCGCCATGTCGATGGCTTCGTCCGCGGTCCAGGCACAATTCACGTCGAGCATGAGCGGCACGCCATCGCCGGCGATCTCGCGCGCGGCGGCGACGGCGGCGACGGTGCGCTCGTGCAGCTTGACGCGCGTGTACCCGCGCGACAGCGCGTCCTTCACGAGCGCGCGGACATGCTCCGTCGCGCCTCCGGTGCGCAGCACGCTCGCGTAGGCCGAAACGCGGGTCTTGGCGCCGTCGCCGCCCAGCATCCGGTGAATCGGCAAGCCCGCGATCTTGCCCGCGATGTCCCACAGCGCGATGTCGAAACCGGCGAGCGCGAAGCCCCCCGGTCCGTTGCGGCCGAGGCTCTGGAAACGCCGGTGAAAATCATCCATCAACGCGGGAATGTTCCGGGGATCGCGCCCGCGCGCGAGGGGCGCGAGGATGTGTTCGACGACGGTCGCCGTCGCGCGGCAGGCGGCGAAACCGAAGGCTTCGCCCCAGCCCGTCACGCCCTCGTCGGTTTCCACCTTGATGTAGAGCGCGTCCATCGTCGTGCGCGGCTGCCCGGTTCCCATCAGCGGCTTTGGCGCCGCGTGTTCGTAGGGAATGGCGATGATGATCGGCTCGACATGGGTGATCTTCACGGCTGCCTTTTCCTTTCACTCGGGATCGCGCGCCGGACGCGGTCGCGAACGCCCTCGCGCCGGCCATTCCGGCAATGTCCGTCGCGCGTGACGCCGTGTCAAAGCGCGCCGCCGGCTCCCGCGAGTCCGGAACACGCCAAACCGGCTGAATCTTCGCGCAGGCGCGCCCAACCTTTGGGCATGCGCCGCGCGGAGCCCGCGTGCGATAAATCGAGGCAATCGACACGCGGAAGGCCAGCCGGACATGACGGAAACAAGCCTCGATCTCGAAAGCCTGAGGGCCGCCTACGCGGCGGGGCTGTCGCCCGTCGAGCTCGTGAAATCGGTTTACGCGCGGATCGAAGCCGCCGGGGATCCGGGCATTTTCATCTCGCTGGTCCCCGAAGCCGCGGCGCTCGACGTGGCGCGGAGCCTCGGCGCCTTCGATTCTTCGAGGCCCCTGTGGGGCGTCCCCTTCGCGATCAAGGACAACATCGATCTCGCGGGCTCGCCAACGACCGCGGCCTGTCCCGACTTCGCGTATTCCCCGGCGACGAACGCCTTCGCCGTGCAAAAGCTGATCGACGCCGGCGCCGTTCCCATCGGCAAGACCAACCTCGACCAGTTCGCCACGGGGCTCGTCGGAGTGCGCACGCCCTTCCCGGCGCCGCGCAACGCGTTCGATCCCGCCATCGTCCCGGGCGGCTCGAGTTCCGGCTCGGCCGTCGCCGTCGCGCGCGGGCTCGTGTCCTTCGCGCTCGGCACGGACACCGCGGGATCGGGCCGCGTGCCCGCGGGCCTCAACAATCTCGTCGGGTTGAAGCCTACGGTCGGCGCGATCTCGACGCGCGGCGTCGTGCCCGCCTGCCGCACGCTCGATTGCGTTTCGATCTTCGCGCTCACCGTCGACGACGCTTTCGCGGTGTTTCGCGAAATCGCCTGTCACGACCCCGAGGAGCCGCTGTCGCGGCCCTGTTCGCCCGGAGTGATCGGCGCGATCCCGCCCGATTTTCGAATCGCGATCCCCGACGGGAAAAGCCTCGCGTTTGGCGGCGACGCGCTGGCGGAGGCCGCGTTCGCCGGCGCCGTCGACGACGCGCGCGCGCTCGGGGCCTCGATCAGCGAAATCGACATGTCGCCCTTCTTCGAAACCGCGCGGCTGCTCTACGAAGGGCCGTGGGTCGCGGAGCGATTTGACGCGATTCGCGGCTTTTTCGGCGCCCGTCCCGACGCGCTGCTCGACGTGACGAGAACGATCATCCGCGGCGCCGGAAAGTTTTCCGCGGCGGACGTGTTCGGCGCGCTGAACCGGCTCGCCGCGCTGAAGCGCGCGACGCAGCCCGTCTGGCGAAACATCGACGCTCTGATGGTCCCGACATATCCGCGGCCGCCAAAGGTCGCGGACCTGGCCGCCGATCCGCTCGGCCCCAACAGCGAACTCGGCGTCTACACCAATTTCGTCAACCTGCTCGATCTCTGCGCGCTCGCGGTTCCCTCGCGCTTTCGCGACGATGGCTTTCCCAACGGCGTCACGCTGATCGCGCCGGCGGGACGCGACGCGGCGCTCGCGACGTTCGGCGCGCCGCTCTCGGCGCGGTGCGGAACGCCGCTTGGCGCCACGGGCGTTTCGCGCCCCGCGCCGCCGGCGCGCCTCGCGCGCGCAGGGATGGGCGAGATCGAACTCGCCGTCGTCGGCGCTCATCTTTCGGGGATGGCGCTGAACGAGGAACTCGCCGGCCGCGGCGCGCGGTTCCTGCGCGGCTGCCCGACCACGCGCGATTACCGGCTGTTCTCGCTTCCAGGCGGTCCGCCGCGCCGTCCGGGACTGTTGCGCGTCGCCGATGGCGAGGGATTTCCGATCGAAACCGAAGTCTGGGCGCTGACGCACGAGGCCTTCGGGTCTTTTGTCGCGGGCGTGCCCGCGCCGCTGGGCATCGGCACGTCGCGACTCGCGGACGGAACCACGCCAAAAGGATTCATCGTCGAGAGCGAGGCGACGAAGGAGGCCGCGGATATTTCGCGGTGGGGCGGCTGGCGCGCCTATCTCGAGTCGCTCGCCTGATTCGCGAGCATCCCGGAACCTCCGTCACGCGGGCTCGTCGATGACGCTGACATGCGCCGCGACGATGCGCCAGCCTTGCGGCATGCGCGCCCAGGTTTGCATCTGACGCCCAATCTTGCCGCGCATGGACGGGCGACGAAACAGGGTGGACGCCACGGCGAAGTCGCGGCCCCATGTCGTGACGACCGTCCGTTCGAGCGAGCGCGCGAGGCCCTCGGGCGAACGGGCCGCGCGAAACGCCCTGATTTCGGCGTGGCCATGAAGGTTTTCGCCGCCGCCGTAACGAATGACGAGCGGACTGTCGAGAAAGAAGGCGTCGAGCGCCTCCACGTCGTTGGTCACGAGCGCCCGCTCGTATCGCTCGAACTCGGCGATCACTTCCGCCAGCACGTCGGGAATATTGGCTTCCATGACAGGCTCCCCCCGCCTCGTTCAATCCAGCGCGACCGGCGCGCGGCAAATTCCCGCGCGCTCGAGCGTGTGAGCGACGCGCAGGGCGATGTCCTCGCGCCAGGGCGCCGCGATGATCTGCACGCCGATTGGCAGTCTTTCGCCGTCGGTCCACACGGGCGCGCAGACGACGGGAAGGCCGATGAAGGAAATCGGCTGCGTGAAAATTCCAAGATTGGGCCGTATCGCCATTTCGACGCCGTCGAGGCTCATGGTCTTCTGGCCGATCCGCGGCGCGCGGCAGGGCGTCGCCGGCGCGAGAATGACATCGACCTCCGAGAACAGGCGCACGACCTCGGCGTGAAACCAGCGACGGAATTTCTGCGCCTTCGCGACAAAAGCGCCAGGGACCATGACCCCTGCGATCAGCCGGTCGCGCACGTCCGCGTCGAAATCTCCGGGACGCGCGCGAAGGCGGTCGAAGTGCAGGGCCGCGCCCTCCGCCATCGTGACGAGATAGGCCGCCGCGCGGGCGCGGTGCGCTTCCGGCAATTCCACGGTCCGGGTCGCGCCAAGCGCGCTGGCGACGCGGTCGACCGCGGCGAACGCATCCGGATGTCCGCCGCGCGCGAAATAACCGCCGGCCCTGGCCACGCGCAACCCGCCCGCGCCGTCGCCGAGGCTTCCAGACGTCGGCTCCGCCAGGCGCTTCGCCTGCGCTTGATCGCCTTCGTCCGGTCCCTGCATCACGTCACAGGCGAGCGCGAGATCGGCGACCGAGCGCGCCATGGGACCGAGATGATCGAGACTCGCGACGAAGGGAAAGGTTCCCGCGCGCGACAACCTGCCATAGGTCGGCTTCAGGCCGAACAGCCCGCAAAAGGACGAGGGAACCCGGATCGACCCGTTGGTGTCCGAACCGAGCGCGATCTGCGCCATGCCCGAAGCGATCGCCGCGCCCGAGCCGCCCGAGGAGCCGCCGGACATGCGCATGGGATCATGCGGATTCCGCGACGGGCCGTCATGGGCGTTTTCACCGGTGAAGTCGTAGGCGTATTCGCCCATGTTGAGCGCGCCAACCAGAATGGCGCCAGCGGCTTCCAGCCGCGCGACGAGCGTCGCGTCGTGTTTCGCGGGCGCGCGTTCGCGATTGATCCTCGACCCGGCGACCGTTGGAATTCCCTCGATGTCGAAGAGGTTCTTCACCGCGAAGACCGCGCCGGCGAGCGGGCCCTGGCTCTCCCCGCGCGCGATTCCGGCGTCAATTTCGCCGGCGCGGCGCCGCGCGCGTTCCGCGGTGACGGCGGTGAAGGCGTTGAGCGCCGGATTGGCGGCGGAAATCCGGACCAGCGACGCCTCGATCGATTGCGTCGCCGTCATCGCGCCGCGCGCCACGGCGCCGGCGACCTCGACCGCGCTCATGGTCACGGGATTCAGGGTCATGGCGTGAAAACCGGGGCGGGTTCGGCTTCGTCCGGCATCGGGAAATCCATCACGACCGGCGCCATCCGGAACGCGATGGCGAGGTGCGTCACCACCGCGGCGCGGCTCTCGTCCGACATGGAAACGCCGACGATCCTCGCCATGGAATCGACAATGCTCTCCACGTCCGTCGGCTCTTCGTTCATCGCACGCTCTCCCGCAAGTCGGCGAACGCGGTCGCCCGGCCAACGATGGCGCCCTGCGCCACGATCATCGAAATCGTCGCCGCCTTGAACTCCGGAAAATAGCTCTCCGTCGCGTCGGTGACGAGAAGGCATTCGTAGCCCCGGTCGTTCGCCTCGCGCATCGAGGTCTGAACGCACACCTCCGTGGTGACGCCCGCGAACACCAGTTGCGAAATTCCCCGCCCGCGCAAAAGGCCGTCGCAGGCCGTCGCGTGAAACATGCCCTTGCCCGGCTTGTCGATCACCATTTCCCCCGCGCGCGGCGCGCAGGCGTCGAGGATGGCGTTGCCGGGCTCGCCGCGCACGAGCAACCTCCCCATGGCGCCGGCGTCGCCGATGCGCTTGCCTTCGGGCCCGCGCAGCCGCTTGGCCGGCGGGCAGTCCGAGAGGTCGGGCAAGTGACTTTCGCGCGTGTGTAAAATCGGCCAGCCCTTGTCGCGGAACAGCGCGATCAAGGCGGCGACGGTCGGCACGATGGCCTGCAACCGCGTCACGTCGTTGCCAAGGGATTCGCCGAATCCGCCGCTTTCGATGAAATCCCGCTGCATGTCGATGACGACGAGCGCGACCCGCGCGGGATCGAGCCTGAAGGGAAACGGCGCGGCGGGAACATCGACCATCACGCGTGTCCCGCCATGTGTTTTCCAATGGTCGCGCGGTCGGTTTCGGAGACCGGCGCCACATAAGAGATGGCCCCCTCGGACATGACCGCCACGCGGTCGGCGAGCTCCAGGATCTCGTCGAGATCCTCGGAGACCAGCAACACCGCCGCGCCCTTGTTGCGCTGCTCCATGATTTGCGAGCGAATTTCCGCCACCGAGCCGAAGTCGAGACCAAAACAGGGATTGGCGACGATGAGAACGTCGACCTCGCCGGAGAGTTCGCGGGCGAGAATGGCGCGCTGTACGTTGCCGCCGGAAAGATCGCCGATAGCCGTCTCCGGCGACTGCGTTTTCACGCGATACCGGGCGATGAGTTCACGCGCTTTCGCGCGCATCGGGCCTGGCGACAGCCACCATCCCAATTTGGCGTTGGGAGGGCGGTCGAACGAGCGGAACGCCATGTTCTCCGCGACGGTCATGCGCGGCGCCGCGGCGTTTTTCAGCGGTTCCTCGGGAAGACCGAAGACCTTCATGCGGAAAAACGAATCGCGCGTTGGCTCGAAAGGCCGGTCGCGCACGAAGACGCGGCCATCCTTCAGTGGACGCTGCCCCGACAGGACCTCGACGAGTTGCGACTGGCCATTGCCGGAAACGCCGGCGACGCCGACGATCTCGCCGGCGCGAATCTTGAGATTGACCGCGTCGAGCACCGGCGATCCCTCCTCGTCGTCCGCCATCAGGCCGGCGAGTTCGAGCACGGTTTCACCGCCGGGCCGTTCGAGACGCGTGGCGCGCTCGCGCACCTGCGTGTCGCCGATCATCAGGCGCGCCATTTCGTCCGTCGTCATGTCCGAGACCTTGCCGCCGCCGACGCGGCGGCCGCGGCGCAGCACCGTGACGCTGTCCGCGAAAGCCGTGACCTCGCGAAACTTGTGCGTGATCATCACGACCGAAATCTGTTTCCTGTCCGTCATGCCCTTGAGCAGACCGAGGATTTCGTCCGCCTCCTGCGGCGTCAGAACGGAGGTGGGCTCGTCGAGAATCAGCAGGCGCTGGTCGAGATAGAGGAGCTTGAGAATCTCCAGCTTCTGCTTTTCGCCGGCGGCGAGCGTCGCGACGGGAACATCCAGCGGCGCGCGAAATGGCATCCTGTCCAGAAATTCCCCGAGGCCCCGCTTTTCCCTCTCCCAGTCGATGACGGCCGGCGCGTCGGCGCGGCTGATGACGAGGTTCTCCGCGCCGGTGAGGCAGGGCACGAGCGTGAAATGTTGATAGACCATGCCGAGCCCGCGCGCGCGCGCGTCGCGCGGATTGCGCACGAGAGTCTCCCGGCCATCGAGCAGCAACTGGCCGCGATCCGCCTGATAAAAACCCATGATCGCCTTGACGAGCGTCGACTTGCCCGCCCCGTTTTCGCCGAGCAGGGCGTGAAAGGAGCCGGCCTCCACGCGGATCGACACGTCGTCGAGCGCCTTCAGGGCGCCGAAACTCTTCGACATGCCAACGGTTTCCAGCGACATGGCGCGCGGTCCGTCGGGAATGACCGGAGGTGAAGCGTCCGCAATCATGGTTCGCTCCGTGTTCAGGGCAGATGCGCGAGCAGACGCGCGGAATTCGAGACGGCGCCGAAGACGCCGCCCTGCATCTTCACCATGGAGATGGTGGCCGCGTGATTTCCGGCGTCGGTCGCGCCACAGCAATCCTCGACGAGGAGACATTCGAAGCCGCGGTCGTTGGCCTCGCGCATGGTCGTGTGAACGCACACGTCCGTGGTGATGCCC
>CAISEY010000039.1 GCA_903884435.1 uncultured Hyphomicrobiales bacterium
AGCAAGCGTCCAGCGACGAGCAGATGACGAGCCAGACCCTCAAGACCTACGCCCAGTACACGCTCACGGGCGCCAACGCGGTCGAACTCAACGAGTGGGCGCGGCGGCTCGCGACGCGGATGCGGCGCGACGACATCGTGCGCAACGTGGCGGCGGAGACCTTCGAGGGCGGCCTGCGAGTCTTCGTCGATGTCGACCGGGAAAAGACCGGCCGCCTCGGCGTCAACATGCAGCAGATCGACGACACCCTGAACGACGCCTTCGGGCAGCGGCAAATCTCGACGATCTACGCGCAATCGAACCAGTATCGCGTCATCCTGGAAGCCGGGCCGCAATTCCAGAACGACGCCGGATCGCTCGGCAAGCTGTTCGTCAACGGCGCGGGCGGCGCGCAGGTGCCGCTGGAGACGCTGGCGCGAATCACGCGCACCACCGCGCCGCTCGCGGTCGCCCATCAGGATCAGTTCCCCTCCGCGACGGTGAGTTTCGACCTGGCGACGCACGCCTCCCTTGGCGACGCGGTGGACGAAATGGCGCGCGCGCAGGCGGACATCGGAATGCCCGGATCGATAACCGGCTCGTTCAGCGCGGACGCCGCGGAATTCCAGCGTTCCCTCGCCACCCAGCCCTGGCTGATCCTCGCCGCGGTCGTCACGATCTATCTCGTTCTTGGCGTACTCTACGAGAGTTTCGCGCATCCCTTCACCATCCTGACGACGCTGCCCTCGGCGGGCGTGGGCGCGCTGCTGGCGCTGATGGCCATGGGCCACGACCTCTCGGTCGTCGCGCTGATCGGCATCGTGCTGCTGATGGGCATCGTCAAGAAGAACGCCATCATGATGATCGACTTCGCGCTGGAGGCGGAGCGCCGCGACGGGCTTTCGCCGGAGGAGTCGATCCTGCGCGCCTGCCGGCTGCGCTTCCGTCCGATCATGATGACGACGCTCGCCGCGCTGTTCGGCGCGCTGCCGCTGGCGCTGGCGACGGGCGACGGCAGCGAATTGCGCGCGCCGCTCGGCGTCACCATCATCGGCGGGCTGGTGCTCAGCCAGTTGCTGACGCTCTACACCACGCCGGTGATCTACCTGCGGGTCGAGCGGCTTCGCGAGAAGCTGGGATTCGACCGAAACCGCTGGCTCGCGGCGGGGGGCGAACCGGAGGCGCGCGGCGCGCCGGGAGCGGCGGAATGAGCTCGATCTCCACGCCCTTCATCCTTCGGCCCGTCGGCACCACGCTGATCGCCATCGGCCTGTTCGTGTTCGGGCTCGTCGCCTACGCGTTTCTGCCGGTGGCGAGTCTTCCGAACGTCGAGTTTCCGGCGATCCGCGTCTCCGCGAGCCGCCCCGGCGCCGATCCCTCGACCATGGCGGCGAGCGTCGCCGCGCCGCTCGAACGCGCGCTCGGCTCCATTCCCGGCGTCACCGAAATCACCTCGTGGAGCGCGCTCGGCACGACCAACATCACCATCGCCTTCGACCTGAAGCGCAAGATCGATTCGGCGGCGCGCGACGTGCAGGCGGCCCTCAACGCGGCCGTCACCGACCTGCCCGGCGACATGCCGAGCCTGCCGCGGTTCCGCAAGGCCAATCCCGCCGCGCAGCCGGTGCTGATCCTCGCGCTCACCTCCGACACGATCCCGCCCGACGCGATTTTCGACATCGCGGATTCCCTGATCTCGCAGCGCATTTCGCAAGTCGCGGGCGTTGGCGAGGTGACGGTCAACGGCGCCGAGCAGCCCGCCATTCGCGTGCGCGTCGATCCGGCGCGGCTGGCGGCGATGGGCGTCGGCCTCGAGGACGTGCGCACGGCCATAGTCTCGGCGAACACCATGTCCGCCATCGGCGACTTCGGCGGCGAACGGCTGACGGAGACCATCGGCACCAGCGGCCAGCTGAAGGAACTCGAGGATTACCGGCGCGTCATCGTGACGGCGCGCAACGGCGCCGTGGTGCGCGTCGGCGACGTGGCGAGCATCGATCGTGGCGTGCGCAACACGCGGGCCGCCGGCTGGTTCAACGGCAAGCCGGCGGTGCTCGTGAACATCACCAAGCAGCCGGACGCCAACGTGATCGAAACCGTCGACGGCGTGAAGGCGATCCTGCCGGAGGTCAAGCGCTGGATTCCCGCCGGCATCGACTTCAACGTCATGTCCGACCGCACGGTCATGATCCGCGCCTCGGTCTCCGACCTGCAGGTGACGCTGGCGATTTCCATCGCGCTCGTCATGCTGGTCGTCTTCGTTTTCCTGCGCCGCGGGCCTCCGACGCTCGCGGCGGGCGTCACCGTGCCGTTGTCGCTCGCGGGCACGTTCATCTGCATGTGGGCGATCGGCTTTTCCGTCAACAACCTGTCGCTGATGGCGATCGTGATTTGCGTCGGCTTCGTCGTCGACGACGCCATCGTGATGATCGAGAACATTCACCGCAACATGGAGACCGGCATGTCGCGGATGGAAGCCGCCATGGCGGGGGCGCGGCAGATCGGCTTCACCGTGATTTCCATCAGCCTGTCGCTGATCGCCGCGTTCATTCCCCTGCTGTTCATGGACGGCGTGATGGGCCGGGTGTTCCGTGAATTCTCGCTGACGCTCGTTTTCGCCATCGCGGTTTCGGCGCTGGTCTCGCTCACGGTGACGCCGATGATCTGCGGGCGTTTCATGGCGCGCGAGAGCGGCGAGGCGCGTCTGTTCGACCGGATCGTCGAGGGCGCGCTCGACTGGACGCGCGGCAAATACGCGACCTCTCTCGAGGCGGCGTTGCGGCGGCCCTGGCTCGTCGTTTTCGTCATTTTCGCGGTGATCGGCCTGACGGCGCACCTGTTCCGCACGGCGCCGCGCGGCAGCCTTCCGCAGGACGACATTGGCCTGATCTTCGGCTGGACGGACGCCGCCCCGGACGTTTCATTCCCGGAAATGCAGGAGTTGCAGCGCAAGGCGACCGACATCATCGTCGCCGATCCCGCCATCGAGTCGACCGCGTCCTTCGTGGGCGGCGGCTGGTCGATCAACAGCGGGCGCGTCAACATCAGCCTGAAGCCGGGCGAGAGTTCGCAGCGGGTCATCGAGCGTCTTCGCGCGAAGCTCGACGCCCTGCCGGGCATCAAGGTTTTCCTCGTGCCGATCACCGACGTGCGCGTCGGCGCGCGCGCCGGCCGCTCCAGCAACCAGTTCACGATGTGGAGCTCGAGCGCGGAAGAACTCGACGACTGGGCGGTGAAGGCGGCGGAGGCGCTGAAGAAGGTTCCCGAACTCGTGGACATCGGCACCGACCGCGAAAAGGAAGGGTTGCAGGCGAAGGTCGTCGTCGACCGCATGGCCGCCTCGCGGCTCGGCGTCGGTGTGTCCGCCATCGACAACGCGTTGTCGGACGCCTTTGGCCAGCGGCAGATTTCGATGATTTACGGGGAGCGAAACCAGTACAACGTCATTCTCGAGGTCGCGACCAGCCGGCAGCGCGATCCGAACGATCTCACCGGCGTCTACGTGCCGGGCGCGAAGGGCGTGGCGGTGCCCCTGTCCGCCGTGGCGCGGGTCGAGCGCGGCGTCGCCCCGCTGTCGATCAATCACACCGGGCAGTTCGCCTCGGTCACGCTGACGTTCAATCCGGCGGCGGACATTTCCATGGACGTGGCCCAGGCCGCGCTGCAACGGGCGATGGGCGAATTGCATTTGCCGGAGAACATCCACGCGGATTTTTCCGGCGACGCCAAGGCCTTCGTCGACGAGACCAACAGCCAGGGCCTGCTGATCCTCGCGGCGCTGATCGCGGTCTACATCATTCTCGGCATTCTCTACGAAAGCCTGATCCATCCGCTCACGATCATCTCGACGCTCCCCCCGGCGGGGCTCGGGGCGCTGATCGCCCTGCGCGTGGCGGGCATGGACCTGACCATCGTGTCCTTCATCGGCATGATCCTGCTGATCGGCCTCGTGAAGAAAAACGGAATCATGATGGTGGATGTCGCCCTCGCCGCCGAGCGCGGACGCGGGCTGGGCCCCAGGGAGTCCATCCGCGAGGCGTGCCTCGCGCGGTTCCGTCCGATCATGATGACGACCTTCGCGGCGATTTTCGGCGCGATACCCCTGGTGGTCGCGACGGGGGCGGGGGCCGAATTGCGCCGCCCGCTCGGCGTCGTCATCGTCGGCGGTCTCGTCCTGTCGCAGATTCTGACGCTCTACACGACGCCGGTGATCTACCTGCTGATGGACAGGTTCCGGCGCAAGGACAGGGTGAGCCTGTTGCAGAAGGCCGCGCTCGAACCCGTCAGGGCGTGACGGTTTTCACCACCGCGCCCGCGCCTGACGCCGCGACCGAACCGGCGGTCGAAACGGCGCTGGCCCCGGCGGAGGCGACCGCGAAAGTGGCGGACGCCGCGGCGCAGCCGGAGAGGGCGGCGAGGGCGAGAAGAAGAAACGGGCAAATCAATCGCATGGCGGGTGTATAGGAGACGGTCATTTACGAACCGTTCACGATGGCGAACCTCCTCCGCCATTGCGCCTGCCCCACCCCCGCGCTATTCCCCGCGCAACTCCATTTCCGGCCGGACAGGCCGCCACAGGATCTCCATGGCCATCGCCGATCCCGTCGCCCGCCGGCGGACCTTCGCCATTATCTCCCACCCGGACGCCGGCAAGACCACGCTGACGGAAAAGCTGCTGCTGTTCGGCGGCGCGATCCAGCTCGCCGGCGAGGTGCGCGCCAAGGCCAACCGCCGCCAGACCCGCTCCGACTGGATGGGGATCGAGCGCGAGCGCGGCATTTCCGTCGTCACTTCGGTGATGACCTTCGAATATGGCGACTGGGTCTTCAACCTGCTGGACACGCCGGGCCACGAGGACTTTTCCGA
>CAISEY010000040.1 GCA_903884435.1 uncultured Hyphomicrobiales bacterium
CCTACGCCATGTGGAAGCTCGAGGACCGCGGTCCGATGATGATCGAGCCGGGCTGGAAGGTCTATCGCGGCATGATCGTCGGCGAGCACACGCGCGACAACGATCTCGAGATTAACGTGCTCAAGGGCAAGCAGCTCACCAACATCCGCACCCAGAGCAAGGACGAGGCCGTGCGCCTCACCCCGCCGATTCGCATGACCCTCGAAAAGGCGCTCGCCTACATCGAGGACGACGAACGCGTCGAGGTGACGCCGAAGTCGATCCGGCTGCGCAAGGCGATGCTCGATCCCAACGACCGCAAGAAGTCCGTGAAGGTCAAGGAAGCCCTGTTCGTCTGACGCGACCGCCGTCGCAAAACCGTCACGCGCGGTCTATACGTCCGGTTGTTGATCTGGACATGGACCGGGCGCGATGGCGATGACGGAAACAGGCGGCGTCGACCGGGCGGCGCGACCGCAATGCACGCTGTTGCAGGATTTCGCCGGCGCGCTGCCCGATCCCGTGCTCGTCGTGGACCGGGAAACCCGCGTCATCGCCTCGAACGGACCGGCGCGCGAACTCTTCTCGGATATCGTGGCGGGCGAGGCGCTCGCCTACGCGATTCGGTCTCCAGGCGTTCTCGACGCCGTCGCGATGGTGCTCGAAGGCGCGCCCCGGCAGACGGCGGCCTGGCGCGAGCGCACGCCGGTCGAGCGCCTCTTCGACGTGTTCATTTCTCCGCTGACCGTGGACGGCGAGCCGGTCGCGGTGCTGGAATTGCGCGACATCACGGAAGCGCGCCGCGTCGAGCGGATGCGCGTCAATTTCATCGCCAACGTCAGCCACGAATTGCGCACGCCGCTGGCCTCGCTCCTCGGGTTCATCGAGACCTTGCAGGGGCCTGCGCGCAACGACGCCGCGGCGCGCGAAAAGTTTCTCGACATCATGGGCGAGCAGGGCCGCCGCA
Source organism: uncultured Hyphomicrobiales bacterium (assembly GCA_903884435.1). GTDB lineage: Bacteria > Pseudomonadota > Alphaproteobacteria > Rhizobiales > Beijerinckiaceae > Terripilifer. The sequence continues at coordinate 947 of CAISEY010000040.1, forward strand.
TGGCGCGTCTCGTCGATGATCTTCTTTCGCTGTCGCGCATCGAACTCAACGAACACGTTCGCCCGCAGACGCCCGTCGATCTCGTGGCGATCACGCGCCACATCGCCGACACGCTCGAACCGGTCGCGCGCGAGGCGGGCGTCGCGGTCTCCATCAGGGCGCCGGCGAGCGCCATCGTTTCGGGCGACGCCGACGAACTCACCCGGCTCGCCGAAAATCTCGTTGAAAACGCCATCAAATATGGCGGCTCGGGCCCGTCGCCGACGGTCGAAATTTCCATCGCGCCATCGGCTTCCGGCACGGAATTCGCCGTGCGCGACAATGGCCCCGGCATCGCGCCGGAGCATCTCACCCGGCTCACCGAGCGTTTTTACCGCGTCGACACGCCGCTCAGCCGGGCCCGCGGCGGCACCGGACTCGGCCTCGCCATCGTCAAGCACATCGTCGCGCGCCATCGCGGCCGGCTCGAAATCGAGAGCCTTGTGGGAAAGGGCGCGACGTTCCGCGTCACGTTTCCGCCTGTTCTTGATAAAAGTCAATAAATTCAGCCTGTTGTTATGTCATGAAACCTTCGCGCCGGTGTCATAAAACGGCATTGGGCGGGCTCTAGAGACAGCGACGAAACCGGTGGCGGCGCCACTGGCTTCCAACCCGGACCTCCACAACCCCGAGAGGCGTTTCGTATGAAGATCAACTCAATTCTGGGCCTCGCGCTCGCCGCCGGCCTCGCCGCGACGGCCGCCACCGCGGCCCGCGCCACCGACATCACCGGCGCTGGCGCGACCTTTCCCTTCCCGATCTATTCCAAGTGGGCCGACGCCTACAAAAAGGAAACCGGCGATTCCCTGAACTATCAGTCGATCGGCTCCGGCGCCGGCATCAAGCAAATCCAGGCGAAGACCGTGACCTTCGGCGCCTCCGACATGCCGTTGACCGTCGAGGAGCTCAACAAGGACGGTCTCGTCCAGTGGCCGATGGTGATGGGCGCGATCGTCGCCATCGTCAACGTCGAGGGCGTCAAGTCCGGCGACCTCGCGCTCGACGGCAAGACCCTCGGCGACATCTACCTCGGCAAGGTCAAGACCTGGGACGACGCCGCGATCAAGAAGCTGAACCCCAACGTCAAGCTGCCCTCCGCCGCCATCACGGTCGTGCGCCGCTCCGACGGTTCGGGCACCTCCTTCGTGTTCACCGACTATCTCTCCAAGGTGAACGACGAGTGGAAGACGAAGGTTGGCGCGGGCACCGCGGTTGAATGGCCGGCCGGCGTGGGCGCCAAGGGCAACGAGGGCGTCGCCGGCAACGTCGGCCAGACGAAGAACTCGATTGGCTACGTCGAATACGCCTACGCCAAGCAAAGCAACCTCGTTTACACCGCGCTGGTCAACAAGGCCGGCAAGACGGTGAAGCCGACCGTCGCCGGCTTCCAGGCCGCCGCCGCCAACGCCGACTGGGCGAAGGCTCCGGGCTTTTACCAGATCCTGACCGAGGAGCCGGGCGAGGCTTCGTGGCCGATCACCTCCGCGACCTTCATCCTCATGCACAAGGTTCCCAAGGACAAGGCGGCGGCCGCGGCCGCGCTGAAGTTCTTCGCCTGGTGCTACGAGAAGGGCGGCAAGATGGCCGACGAACTGGACTTCGTTCCCATGCCCGACCCCGTCGTGAAGCTCGTCAAGGCCGTCTGGGACAAGGACATCCAGTCGAAATAAAGTTCCCGGGGAAGGGGGCCGCCCCTTCCCCGATTTTCGGGTTCCAGCGAGGCGACCGTGACCGACATGGCGATGGAAAGCGTGAGCGTTGACGTTCCGGGCAAGGCAGACCGCGTGCGCGCCCTGGCCGCGTTCAGGCTCAACGACCGGATTTTCTACTGGGTGACGCGTCTGTCCGCCCTGCTCGTCCTCGCCATCCTGGGCGGCATCATTCTCACGCTGATCGTTGGCGCCTGGCCCGCGATGCGCGCGTTTGGAATCGAATTTCTCTGGACGCAGCGCTGGGCGCCGCAACTGAAGCCGCAGCCCGTTCTTGGCGCGCTCGGTCCGCTCTACGGAACCATTCTCACTTCGTTTCTCGCCATGCTGATCGCGGTTCCCGCCGGTCTCGGCGTCGCCATCGTCCTGACGGAGCTTTGCCCGCAGCAATTCAGGCGTCCGGTCAGGCTCGCCATCGAATTGCTCGCCGGCATTCCCTCCATCATCTACGGCATGTGGGGCTTCTTCGTCCTCGGCCCGTTTCTCGCCGACACGTTCCAGCCCGCGATCATCGCGATTTTCGAACATGTTCCCGTGCTCAACGTGATTTTCGCCGGCCCGCCGTCGTATCTCAGCCTGTTCAACGCCTCGCTCGTGCTCGCGGTGATGATCCTGCCCTTTATCTCGGCGATCTCGTGCGACGTCTTCGCGACGGTGCCGCCGATGCTGAAGGAATCCGCCTACGGCCTTGGCTGCACCCCCTGGGAAGTGATGAGCCGCGTCGTCATTCCCTACACGCGCGTCGGGGTGATTGGCGGAATCATGCTGGCGCTGGGCCGCGCGCTTGGCGAGACCATGGCCGTGACCTTCATCATCGGAAACTCGTTCCGGATATCGAGTTCGCTGTTCGGGCCGGGCACGACGATCTCCGCCGCCATCGCCAGCGAATTCGCGGAAAGCGACGGGCTTCACCAGTCGGCGCTGATCTTGCTGGGTCTTCTTTTGTTCGTTCTCACCCTTCTGGTTCTCACCGGCGCGCGCCTTCTGCTGATGCGCATCGAACGCAAGGCGGGAGCCTGAGCCATGAACCCGATCTACGTTCGTCGCCGCCGGCTCAATTCCACCATGACCGTGCTGTGTTACGGCTCCGCCGCCTTCGGTCTGCTGTTTCTCGGATTGATTCTCTTCACGCTCTTCTGGAACGGCCTCGCCGGCCTCGGCCTGTCGGTTTTCACGCAGATGACGCCGCCGCCGGGGTCGTCGGAAGGCGGTCTCGCCAACGCCATTGTCGGCTCGCTGATCATGGCGGGAATCGGCATCGCCATCGGCGCGCCGCTCGGCATGTTCGCGGCGACCTATCTCGCCGAATATGGCAAGTTCGAAAGGCTGAGCAGCGTCATTCGCTTCATCAACGACATTCTGCTGAGCGCGCCCTCGATCATCATCGGCCTCTTCATCTATGGTGCGGTCGTCGTTCCGATGGGAGGGTTCTCCGCCTTCGCGGGCGCGCTCGCGCTCGCCGTGATCGCCATTCCCATTGTCGTCCGCACGACGGAGGACATGCTCAACCTCGTTCCGACGCCCCTGCGCGAGGCCGCGTCCGCGCTCGGAATGCCGCGCTCGCTGATGATCAAGCGGATCGCCTACAAGGCGGCGCGCACGGGCATCATCACCGGCGTGCTGCTGGCGACCGCGCGGGTCGCCGGCGAGACGGCGCCCCTGCTGTTCACGGCCCTGAGCAACCAGTTCTGGAGCCTCGACATGACCACGGCGATGGCGAACCTGCCAGTGACCATCAACAATTTCGTGCAGAGCCCCTACGCCTACTGGAAGCAACTCGCCTGGACCGGCGCCCTGCTGATCACGCTCGCGGTGCTGGCCCTGAACATAAGCGCGCGCGTGCTTGGCGCCGAAAGGAGTAAATCGTGAACGATGGTTCGGTTGCAATGGACGCGCCGGTCGCAGCCTCTCCGGAGCCCGTTCCGGGGAATGGCTTTCCCGTCAAGATCGCCGTCAACGGCCTCGATTTCTACTATGGCCAGACGCGGGCGCTGAAGAACGTCAGCGTGCCGCTCTACGCCAACAAGGTCACGGCCTTCATCGGGCCGTCCGGCTGTGGAAAGTCGACCCTGTTGCGGATTTTGAACCGCATCTACCAGCTTTATCCCAACCAGCGCGCCGAGGGGCAGGTGCTGCTCGACGGGGAAAACGTTCTCGATCCGGCGCTCGACGTGAACCTGCTGCGCGCCCGCGTCGGCATGGTCTTCCAGAAGCCGACGCCGTTTCCGATGACGATCTACGACAACATCGCCTTCGGCATCCGCCTCTACGAAAACCTGCCAAAGAGCGAGATGGATGGCCGCGTCGAGGCGGCGTTGCGCGGCGCCGCGCTGTGGACCGAGGTGAAGGACAAGCTCGGCGCCAATGGCATGAGCCTGTCCGGCGGCCAGCAGCAGCGCTTGTGCATCGCGCGCTCCGTCGCGATCCGCCCCGAGGTGATCCTGCTCGACGAGCCCTGTTCGGCGCTCGATCCGATCTCGACCGCGAAGGTCGAGGAGCTCATCGACGAACTCAAGTCGAAATACACGATCGTGATCGTGACGCACAACATGCAGCAGGCGGTGCGCGTCTCGGAGTTCACCGCCTTCATGTACCTCGGCGAACTCGTCGAATTCGACGAAACCCCGAAGATTTTCATGTCGCCGCGAAAGAAACAGACGCAGGATTACATCACCGGCCGGTTCGGCTGATCCCGCGCGATTGGAGCATTCGAAATGGGCGATCACACCGTCAAGGCATACGACGAGGAACTTCAGTATATCGGCCGCAAGATCGCCGAGATGGGCGGCATCGCCGAACAGATGCTCGTCGACGCGATGGACGCGCTGTCGCGCTTCGACGCGGATCTCGCGCGCCGCACGGTCGCGGCGGATTCGCGGCTCGACGTCCTGCAACGCGAGATCGAGGAAAAATCCGTTCTCACCATCGCGCGGCGCCAGCCGATGGCCGTCGATCTGCGCCAGCTCATGGCCGCGATTCACATCGCCGCGGATCTGGAGCGCGTCGGCGACATGGCGAAGAACATCGCCAAGCGATCGCTCAAGATCGTCGAGGATCCGCGCGCGCCGCGCGCCGTCGTTGGCCTCAAGCGCATGAGCGAACTCGCCGCGGCCCAGTTGAAGGACGTGCTCGACGCCTACGCGCGTCTCGACATCGAGCGCGTGAAACTCGTGTGGAAGCGCGACGCCGAGATCGACGCGCTGGAGGACATCGTGTTCCGCGACCTCCTGACCTTCATGATGGAGGATCCGCGCAACATCTCGTTCTGCACGCACCTGCTGTTTTGCTCGAAGAACATCGAGCGCATCGGCGATCACGCGACGAACATCGCCGAAACCATCCACTATCTCGTGACGGGGCAGTCCCTGCCGCTCGATCGCCCGCGCGGCGGCGAGGATGGCGGCGGCCCGGTGATCGTGACGAAATAGATCGCCGGAGCGGAGCCATCGCCATGAACGAAACGCAAGCCGTCGCCACGATCGACCGGAGCGGCCGCAAGGAAAACGCCGCGCCGAGGATCATGATCGTCGAGGACGAACCCTCCATCGCCCTCATGCTCGCCTACAATCTCGAGGCCGCCGGCTTCGCGGTCGAGCGCGTCGAGCGCGGCGACGAGGCGGAATTGCGCATCGCGGAAGAGCCGCCGGATCTCCTGATTCTCGACTGGATGCTGCCGGGCGTCTCCGGCCTCGAGATCTGCCGGCGCCTGCGCGCCCGCGACGCGACGAAAACGCTTCCCGTCATCATGCTGACGGCGCGCGGCGAGGAGAAGGAGAGGGTGCGCGGCCTCTCCGTCGGCGCCGACGACTACGTCGTCAAGCCGTTTTCCGTGCCGGAATTCATGGCGCGCGTGCAGGCGCTGATGCGCCGGGTCAATCCCGGGCGCGTCGCCTCCAAACTCAAGCAGGGCGAGATCGAACTCGACCGCGAGACCCGCAGGGTCTGGCGCGCCGGGCGCGAGGTCCACCTCGGCCCGACGGAATTTCGCCTGCTGGAATATCTGATGGAAAAGCCGGGCCGTGTTTTCTCGCGCGCGCAACTGCTCGATTCCGTCTGGGGCATGGCCTCCGAGATCGACGAGCGCACGGTCGATGTTCACGTCGGACGGCTGCGCAAGGCCATCGCGCGGGGACGCGAGCGCGATCCCCTGCGCACCGTGCGCGGCTCTGGTTATTCCTTCGACGAAACCTTCGGGCGCGACTGAGGGTCAGCCGCGCGCCTTCGCCTCGCGCCGGCGCGCGTGCAGGATGAATTCCGTGTAGCCGTTCGGCTGGTCCCGGCCCTTGAACACGAGGTCGCAGGCCGCCTTGAAGGCGACGCCGTCGCAGGCGGGCGCCATCGGCCTGTAGAGCGGATCGCCGGCGTTCTGCCGGTCGACGACCGCGGCCATGCGCTTCAGCGTCTCCATCACCTGCGCTTCCGTGACGACGCCGTGGCGCAGCCAGTTGGCGAGGTGCTGGCTCGAGATGCGCAGCGTCGCGCGGTCTTCCATCAGGCCCACGTCGTGAATGTCCGGCACTTTCGAGCAGCCGACGCCCTGGTCGATCCAGCGCACGACATAACCGAGGATGCCCTGGCAATTGTTGTCGAGTTCCTGCGCCACCGCGTCGGGCGCGAAATTCGATTGCGCCAGCGGAATGGTGAGAATGTCCGGTAGTTTCGCTAGCGTTCGTCTGGCGATTTCCGCCTGGCGCTCGAACACGTTGACCATGTGGTAGTGGATCGCGTGCAGCGTCGCGGCGGTGGGCGAGGGCACCCACGCCGTGTTGGCGCCGGCGCGCGGATGGCCGATCTTCTGCGCCAGCATGTCCGCCATCTTGTCGGGCGCGGCCCACATGCCCTTGCCGATCTGCGCCCGGCCGGGCAGGCCGCAGATCAGGCCGGTGTCGACGTTCCAGTCCTCGTAGGCGGCGATCCAGGGCGTCGACTTGATGTCGTTCTTGCGCACCATTGGCCCGGCTTCCATCGACGTGTGGATCTCGTCGCCGGTGCGGTCGAGAAATCCGGTGTTGATGAAGACGACGCGATTTCTGGCGGCGAGGATGCAGGCCTTCAGATTGACCGTCGTGCGGCGCTCCTCGTCCATGATGCCCATCTTGAGCGTGTCGGGCGGCAGGCCCGCGAGCGCTTCCGCGCGGGCGAAAATATCGTTCGTGAGCGCCACTTCGTCCGGCCCGTGCATCTTCGGCTTGACGATGTAGACGGAGCCCTTGCGCGAATTCCTGATCGGTCCCGCGCCCTTCACGTCGTGCACGGCGAGAATGGCGGTGACGCAGGCGTCGACGATTCCCTCGGGAACCTCGTCTCCATTCACGAGGATCATGTCCGTGAACATGTGGTGGCCGACGTTGCGCGCCAGCATGAGGCTGCGCCCGCCGAGCCAGAGCGTCTTGCCGTCGGGCTTCGTGTAGCGGCGGTCCTCGTTGAGCTTGCGCTCCAGCGCGCCGCCGGCCTTTTCAAAGGTGGCGCTGAGCGTGCCCTTCATCAGGCCGAGGAAATTGCGGTAGATGCCGACCTTGTCCTCGGCGTCCACGGCGGCGACGGAATCCTCCATGTCCATGATCGTGGTGATCGCGGATTCGAGCACGACGTCGCTGATTCCGGCGGCGTCGGTCTTGCCGATGGAATGCGCGCGGTCGAAGTGAATTTCGACGTGCAGCCCGTTGTTGACGAGCAGAACGCATTTGGGCGAGGCGGCGTCGCCCTGATAGCCGGCGAATTTCTTCGGATCGGCGAGACCTGTTTTCGCGCCGCCCGCGAGCGTCACGACCAGGGCGCCGCCCTCGACGGCGTAACCCGCGGCGTCCGCGTGCTTGCCAGAGGCGAGGGGCGCCGCGAGGTCGAGCACTTCCCGCGCCTTCGCGATGACGGCCGCGCCGCGCGCCGCGTTATAGCCCTTGCCGCGCGCGGTCGCGCCCGCGTCGGGGATGGCGTCGGTTCCGTAGAGCGCGTCGTAGAGAGAGCCCCAGCGCGCGTTTGCGGCGTTGAGGGCGTAGCGCGCGTTCGACACGGGGACGACGAGCTGGGCGCCGGCGATGGCGGCGATTTCCGGATCCACGTTTTCCGTGGCGATGACGCCGGCGGCGGGCTCCGGCAACAGATAGCCGATCTCCCGCAAAAAGGCCTCGTAGGCAGCCGGGTCGTGCGGCTTGCCGCGGCGGGCGACATGCCACGCGTCGATTTTGGCCTGGATCGCGTCGCGCGTGGCGAGCAGCGCCCGTTGCCTCGGCGCGAGCTCGGCGAGGATATTCGCGAGCCCCGCCCAGAAGGCGGCGGGCGCGACGCCCGTTCCCGGCAGGGCCTCGTCGTTCATGAAGTCATGGAGTTCCGCGGCGACGCTCAGGCCGGCGACCGAAACACGATTCATCTGGAAATCTCCGGAAAGTCAGGCGCCCCCGCCGGGGCGGCGTCGCAATTCGATAGAACGGGCGCGGCGCGCGCGCAACCGTCGTTCAGGGCAAACACTTGCGGAAATAATTCGCAAATCGTCTACTTTTTGCCGTTCATCGCCCGGCCCTGCTCGACGTAGTTCTGGATGAAGGCGCGCAGTTTCGGGTCCGGATTGAGCTTGTCCCGGAACAGCTTTTCGGTCTTGTCGTCGACGATGAAATTGGGGACGAATTTCATCGTCTTCACGGCGTCGTCCCGGTAGGCCGGGTCTTTCACCATCGCCTCGAAGGCTCCCTTGATGTCGGCGACCGCCTCCTTCGGCGTGCCCGGCGGCATGGCGATGACGCGCAGGAACACCGTTCCCACGGAATTGATCAGGCGAAAGGCGTCGAAAAGCCCGGATTTGGGCAGTCCGCCCTTTTGCTCGATCAGGAAATCCGTGAACGTCTTCGCGGGAATGCCGTCCGCGTCGGGCGAGGCGGTGAATTTTTCCCCGTCGTCGAGCGGATCGTGCCAGAGGGGAATGGCTTCGCCGGCCTTGACGAGCCCCGCCTCGATCGTGGCGCGATAGGTTGGCATCGACTCGGGATACATCTGCAATTCGTTGCGTTGCAGGGCGAGCCGCGCCTCGGCGGAGCCGGGATAGCCCGTGATGTACTTGAAAGGGACGCCCAGCAGATCGAGTTGCATCCGCTCGCGAATGTCCTTGTCGCTGTCGGCGGAGAGGCCCCCGGCCCAGAAGTCCCTGGCCTTCATGATATCGGCGGGAACCCTCATGCCGGGCGGCGTGTCGGTGCGGATATAGGCGACGCTGACGCCGGGGCCGCCGGCGATGAACGCGAGTTTCGTCACGTCGACGCGGATGGCCTTGTCGCCGACCGCCGCTTTCGAGGCGGCGCCGGTGAGATATCCGAGGTTGAGCCCGTCGGGCGGCGCGATCTCGCCGAGCCAGTTGGTCCCGATGACGCCGCCCGCGCCGCCCATGTTGCGCACGACGATCGCGGGATTGCCGGGAATGTGCCTGCCGATGTGCCGCGCCACGAGCCGCGCCTCGATGTCCGTCGGTCCGCCCGCCGTGAAATTGACGAGAACCGAGAGCGTCTTGCCCGCGTAGAAATCCGCCGCGCGCGCGGCGGGCGGCGCCATCAGCAGAAGGGCGGCGGCGATCCGGACAATCTGTTTCATCTCTGTCTTCCCGCTATTTGCCGAGGCTCGCGCGGCCCTGTTCGATATAGTTCGCGATGAAGTCCTTCAGCCGCGGCTCGGGATTGAGCATCTTCCGGAACAATTGCTCCGAGCGGTCGTCGAGTTCGTAGCGAGGCACGAATTGCATGGTCTTCATGGAATCCTCGACGAAGTCCCTGTCCGTCGCGAGCTCCGCGATCGCCTTCTTGAGAATGTTCGCCGCTTCCCCCGGGCTGCCGGGCGGCATCACCAGGGTGCGCATCATCACGGATCCGAGGAAATTCGTGAGGCGCCAGGCGTCCCAGGCGATGCCCGTCGGCAGGTCGCCTTTCACGTCCCGGTAAAAGTCCGGGAAGGTTTTCGCGGGGATTCCCGCGGCCTCGGCGGCCATGTTGAATTTTTCCCCGTCGTCGATGGGATCGACCCACAGGGGAATGGCGATGCCGGTCTTGATGAGATTGGGCTCGATGGCGGCGCGATAGGTCGAGACCGATTCCGTGTACATCTGCACTTCGTTGCGCTCGACCGCGAGCCGGGCCTCGGCCGAGCCGGGATAATTGGAAATGTACTTGTATTTGATCCCGAGCAGGTCGAGCGTCAGCCGCATCCGCACGTCCTTGTCGGTGCCGGGCAGGAGCCCCGCCGCCCAGAGACCGTTGGTCTTCAGAATGTCGGCGGGCCTTTTCAGGCCCGGAGCCACGTCCGTGCGCGCGTAGTTGACGAGCACGCCGGGCCCGGTGGCGACATAGCCGAATTTCGAGAGATCGACCCGCACGCCGGCCTCGCCAAACGCCGCCTTGGCCGCGGCCCCGGTGAAATAGCCGAAGGTCAACCCGTCCGGCGCCGCGATTTCCCCGAGCCAGTTCATGCCGATGACGCCGGAGGCGCCGCCCATGTTGCGCACGACGACGGAGGGATTGCCCGGAATATGCCGCGCCAGATGGCGCGACATCAGCCGCGACTCGAGGTCGGTCGAGCCGCCGGTCGGAAAATTGACCAGAATGGAAAGCTGCTTTCCCGCGTAAAAATCCGCCGCGCGCGCCGGAGACGCCAGCGACGCGAGGCTCGCGACCAGAAATGCCGGACCGATGCGTCCCGCGTTCATTGTGTTTCCTCCCTGTTTCTTTCCCTCCCGGGCGGACGGGAGGGACCCCTGCGCGCGCCGCTCTATTTCCTCGCCATGGCGCGCTCGTAATAGGTCGTGTCGACGTATTTCGACACCAGCCCCATTTTCTTGAGCGGTTCGCCATAGGTCTCGCGGATTTTCAGCACGGTCTCGACGCCCTTGACGTCGATCGCCGCGTGTGGCGAGAGGCCGCCCGGGCCGATCAGGCGCGCGTAAAGCTTCTCCGCGTCGTCCTGCTTGAGGCCGCGCGTGTTCTTCATCAGCACCGCGACGGCGTCCGCCTTGTTGGCGAAGATGTAGTCCTGCGCCGCGGCGGTCGCGCGCACGAAGGCGAGCATGTCCGCGTCGTGATCCTTCGCCCAGCCGCGGCGCGCGACCAGCGCGCTGCCCTGGTACGCGCCAAGCTCGACGGCCGCGTCGGCGAGCGCGGTGAAGCCCTCGCGTTGCGCGTCCATGTCCGTGGGCGCGCCGATGATGGCCGCGACCGCCTTCTTTTCACGCATGGCGTCGAGGCGCTTGTCGGTGTTGCCCACCGAAATCGCCTTGTAGTCCTTCCCGAAGGCGAGGCCGCCCTTCGTTTGCAGGATCTGGTACAGCACGATTCCATAGCCGGACTTCAGCGCGTCGACCGCGACGGTCTGGCCCTTGATGTCCGCGTAGGACTTGATCTCGGGCCGCGTCATCAGCGTGTTCATGCCGCCGTGAATGCCCACGAAGGCGAACATGTCGGCGGGGCCCGGCAGCGGAATGTCGCTCTGTCCCTCGGTATAGGCGACGATGTTGTCGAAGGCCGTCGAGATGATGTCGAAATTGCCCTTGTAGAATTCACTGATCTGCTCGATCGAGCCGGTCGTCATTTTAAACGTGAGCCTGACGCCTTCCTTCTCGAAGAAGCCCTTTTCCTGCGCGACCCAGATCGGCAGGTTGGTGGCGCCGCCAAAGCTCATCACGCGCACGTCTCCCGCGCTCGCGGGAAGAGACGCGAGCGCGAGGGCTGTCGACGCCAGCGCGCCGAAGGTGAATTTCCTGAACATGATCCCTCCTGGAGTTTTGTTGTCCTGGCGCCGTTTATGGATAGCCCGGGAACGTGCCGAACGAGCCGAAGCCCCAGGCGCTGCGCATCGTGCCCTTGCCCCACACCTTCGGGCGCAGCGGCGTTTCCTCGTGCCACGGGCGCGGCTCCCAGTAGCCGAGCTCCTCGTCCTTCATCAGGTCCATTTCGGCGAAGAGTTCGACGCGGATGTCGTCGGGGTTGCGGTGATAGGCGGCGATGTTGTGGCCCACGACATGGCGCAGCGGACCCCAGACCAGCTGGATTTCCTTCTTCGTCAGATAGTCGCAGGCGTCGTGGATCGCGCCCCAGTCGCGCAGCTCGAAGGCGATGTGATGCAAGCGTTCCTCGTCGTATCGCGCGAAGTTGACGGTGTGGTGATCGACGCCGCAGCGCAGGAACGAGAAATGATCGCCCATCCAGTCGGAGACGCGGAAACCGAGAACGTCGCAATAAAATTCGGTGATTTTCTTCGGATCGTGGACGCGATAGGCGAGGTGGCCGAACTTCAGCGGGGATATGCCCTGGTCTCCCTTGTCCTCCGGCGCGAACTGGCAGTCGGCGTAGACTTCGATCAGCGTGCCCTTGGGGTCGGTGAACACGATCGCGTCGCGCACGCCCGGCGTGATGTCCTTGCGGCGTTCGCTCGCGACGCCATGCTTTTGCAGTTTCGCGGCGATCTCGCCGAGGTCGGAGCCCGGCTTCACCTGATAGGACGAGCGCAGCAAAAACCCTTTTTCCGTCGCGCGTTCAAGGCCGATGCATTCCTGGCCGAGCTTCGTCGCGAGAACGCAGGACTCCTTGCCGCGATCGACGATCTGCAAGCCGATGACGCGCGTCCAGTAGTCGATTTGCCGCTCGAGGTCGGGCGTCGTGAAGGTCGCGTGGCCAAGCCGTTTCACCTGAATCATGGTCGTCTCCGTGGCGTCAGTTGAGAATTTTCCTGAGACTTTCGATGGCGTCCGCGGGGGCGTCGTCGATCTCGCGCAGGATCTTGCCGATTTCCGCCCCGTCGAGCGGATTGACGTCGACGCCGATGCGCCGCGCGTCCTCGACGAACTTCGGATCCTTCATCGTTTCCATGAACGCCTGCCGCAAGGCCGCGACGCGGTCCGCCGGCACGCCCGGCGGCAGGAGGAAGGGATAGGTCGTCTTGTATTTCAGCGCGTAGGTGCGAAGCGCGTGGCGGCCCACCTCGTCGCGCGCGAGTTCCACGGCGGTTGGAACGTCCGGCAGTTCGGGAATCCGCTCGACGCCGAATTGCAGCAGCACCCGCGCCTTCCTTTCCTCCATCCAGTCCGTCTTGCCCGCGAGGCTCGAGTAATTCACCGTTCCGCCATGCACCTCGCCGTTCTCCGAGGCGAGAAAGATGTTGTTGACGCCCGGATAGCCCGTCACGACTTCGATCTTCGTGCCGAGAAAGGCGTTCGACAACATGGGCAGGATGGAATTGTCGCCGCCTGGCGCCGTCGAGCCGAGGATGGACTTCGTCGTCGTCAGATCGGCGGCGGTTTTGAACGGCGCCTTGTGAAACACCCAGAGGATTTGCGGCTGCTGCGTCGGCGTGCCCACGAATTCCATCTTCGAGAGATCGAAACTCGCCGCGCCGCCCTCGCGCGAAAGCACCTTCAGGCGAGGCTCCAGCACGACGCCATTGAGCGGCAATGAAAACACCGTGCCGTCGCGCGCCGCCTTGTTGTAGGTGTTGTTGAGCAGCACGAGGCTCGCGGCGCCGGGAACGTTCTCGACGCTCACCGCGGGATTGCCGGGAATGTGTCGCCCGATGTGCGCCGCGAGCGCGCGTCCGACGAAATCATAGGCTGCGCCCGGCGCGCCGGCGATCATGATCTTGACGGTCTTGCCGCGATAAAATTCCGCCGGCGTCTGGGCCCGCGCGGGCGCGAGCGCGGCGAGGCAAAACGCGGCGGTCAGGCGAAGCAATTTCGCGCGCATGTTCTCCCCGCCTGGTCCGTCCCCGTTCCCTGGTTTTATGACACGGGCGCGGCTCGCTCCACAAGGCGGCGCTTGATCTCCGGCGCGGGATACGGGAAGGTCGCGCGACCGGCGGGGGCCGGGGGCGCGACGGGTGGAGAGACCATGACGAAATTTCAGGCGAGCGGGGCCGTGGCCTCCGGCGAGGGCGATTGCGCCTGCTGCGGCGTGACGCGGCGCGGCTTTCTGCGGTCCGCGGGCGCCGTCGCCGGCGCGGGCCTGCTGGGTGGCGCGGCGATGGCGCAGGCGCCCGCGGCGCCCGCGCGCATCGACACCCATCATCATTTTTATCCGCCCGCCGTGCAGAGCTTCCCCGGCGTCGCCAACCCGATGATCGCGAGCTGGAGCCCGGCGAAGACGCTCGAGGAAATGGACAAAAACGGCGTGCGCACCGGCGTCCTCTCGATGGCCTCGGCGCCGCTCGCCTGGTTCCAGATGGAGACCCAGGCCTCGCGCAAGTTCGTGCGCGACATCAACGTATTCGGCGCGAAGATGATGGCCGACAAGCCCGGTCGCTTCGGCCTCTTCGCTTTTCTCTCCATGGTCGACGTCGAGGGCTCGCTGAAGGAAATCGAATACGCCTTCGACACGCTAAAGGCCGATGGCGTCGGCATTTCCACGAGCTATGTC
>CAISEY010000041.1 GCA_903884435.1 uncultured Hyphomicrobiales bacterium
AACGAAAGCTTCACCGTTCGCAAAATCTCCTATGGCGAGGGCGTCGAGCGCGTGTTCCCGATCTATTCGCCAATGATCGACTCGATCAAGGTGGTTCGCCGCGGCAAGGTGCGTCGCGCCAAGCTCTATTACCTGCGCGATCGTCGCGGCAAGTCGGCCCGCATCGTCGAGAAGCAGGAGAGCGTCGCCGAGAAGACCGCCCGCGTCGCCGCCAAGGCCATCGAGACGAAGGCGAAGAAGGAAAAGAAGGCCGGGGCCGCCGCCGCGAAGGCGGCCGACTGAACGGCGTTTCCCTCGCTCTTCCAGAATGTTACCCAACGCGGCCTCCGGGCCGCGTTTTCGTGTGCGGCTTTCGCCTGACACGATCTGGATCAAGGCGGACGGCGCGCGCCGGCGGTTAATTCGCGACGGCCCGGATTGGTGCTATGATTTTCGTGGTGAACCGGGCGGGAGTCGCCATGTCCAGACTTTCAATCATTTCCGGAGCGCTTCTCCTGAGCGCGCTCCCGGCGGCGGCGCAACAGGCCGATCCCGCCATCGGTCGCGGCATCGCGATGAGCGCCTGCGCGGCCTGTCATCGCGTCGAGGCCAGCCCGGACGGTCCAAGCCCCAATCCGGACGCTCCGCGCTTCGCCGACGTGGCGCGCATGAATTCCACGACGGAACTGTCCATTCGCGTGTTCCTGCGCTCGAGCCACGCCGCCATGCCGAATTTCATGCTGGGCGCGGAAGAAATCGACTCCATCGCCGCCTATATCCTCGGGCTGGCGCGGCAATAAGAGGGAGGCAGGGGAGCATCCGATGCAGTCGTCACGCAAGCCGACCATCATCCACCCGACTGATTTTTCGCCCGTGGGCGACGGAGCTTTCTCGCACGCGCTGCGGCTGGCCCTCGCCCTGAAGGGGCGACTTTTCCTGCTCCACGTCGAGTCCGAGGGCGACGACGGGGACGAGCCGCACTGGGACGATTTTCCCGGCGTGCGGGCTCGCCTCGCGCGCTGGGGCCTGCTCGAGGCCGGGGCTCCCCAATCCGCGGTGCGCGACAGGCTGGGTATCGACGTCGCCAAGTTCGACTTCCGCCAGAGCAGCGCCCCCCACGCGGTCGAGGCCTTCGCCCACGATCACGGCGCCGACCTGATGGTTCTCGGCACCCGCGGCCTCACCGGCTTCGATCGCTGGCTGGAAGGCTCGATGGCCGAGCGCATCGCCGACCGCCTGCGGGTGCGCACCCTCTTCGTCTCCGGCCACGCGCGCGGATTCGTGGATTCCGAGACCGGCGCGATGCGTCTGTCTCGCATCCTCTTCCCGGTCGATTCGACGCCCGATCCGGAGCCCGCCTACGGCGAACTCGAGGACTGGCTGCGCGAACTCGATGTTTCAACGCGCGCCGTGCGCGCGGTCCACGCCGGCGAGACGCCGCCGAGGCTGCGCCACGGACTGGCGCGGGAGCAGCTGAAAGTCGAGCAAATCGCCGGGCCCGCGGTCGAGGGGATTGTCGACGCCGCCGCCGACGCCGACCTGATCGTCATGCCGACGCAGGGCCGGCAGGGCTTCCTCGACCTGTTGCGCGGCTCGACGACGCAACGCGTGCTGCGCCGCGCGCCCTGCCCGGTTCTGGCGATCCCCGAAGCTGGCGACAGGAGCCGGGACGACGACGACTGAGCGCGCCGCCGGGACTACCCGGCGAGCGGCCCGTTCAGCATCCAGCGATGGCCGAACGGATCCCGGATCACCGCGAAACGGGTTCCCCAGAACGTGTTCATGGGGCCCATTTCAGTCTGCGCGCCCAGCTTCGCGGCGTTCTGCACCGTTTCGTCCACGAGCGCGGCCGAGTCGAATTCCAGGCTCACCGACATGGTCGCCGGCTCGCCCGGCAACGGGGTCCGCGCCTTGCCGAATTCCGGGAAGGCGTCGGCGAGCATCACCGCCCCGCCATTGATCTCCAGTTCGCAATGCATGATCCGCATTCCGTCGACGGCGGGCATCAACGCCTTCTGCTTCGCGCCGAAGGCGCTCGTGTAAAACGCGATGGCCGCGGCGGCGGGCGACACAGTGAGATAGGGGGCGACTTTCGGGCGCTCGGCCATGCCATTCTCCAGGCGTCTGTAAAATCTCGGCTATTCTCCGCCAATCCGGGGATTTCGCAAGGGACTTCCTTCCGCCGCCGACTGCCGCTAGAAAGCGGCAGCTTTCTCGAAACGCCGCCCGGCGGCCGCAGGACGACAATGGCACAGGCAAAACCGCGCACGCTCTATGACAAGATCTGGGACGACCACGTGGTCGACGCGCAGCCCGATGGCACGACGCTGCTCTACATCGACCGTCATCTCGTCCACGAAGTGACCTCGCCGCAGGCCTTCGAGGGCCTCCGTCTCACCGGCCGCAAGGTGCGCGCGCCCGAGCGGACGCTGCTCGTCGTCGATCACAACGTGCCGACGACCGACCGCTCGAAACCCATCGAGGACCCCGAGAGCAAGGCGCAGATTGAATATCTCGCCGAGAACGCGAAGATTTTCGACCTCGAATACTACAACGAGCACGACAAGCGCCAGGGCGTCGTCCACATCATCGGGCCGGAACAGGGCTTCACCCTGCCGGGCACGACGATCGTGTGCGGCGACAGCCACACCGCGACCCACGGCGCCTTCGGCGCGCTGGCGCATGGCATCGGCACGTCCGAGGTCGAGCACGTGCTCGCAACGCAAACCCTCATCCAGCGCAAGTCGCTGAACGTGCGCGTCACGGTCGATGGCAAAATCCCGCCGGGCGTCACCGCGAAGGACATCATCCTCGCCATCATCGGCGAAATCGGCACGGGCGGCGGCACCGGCAGCGTCATCGAATACGATGGCGAGGCGATCCGCGCGCTGTCGATGGAAGGCCGCATGACCGTTTGCAACATGTCGATCGAGGCGGGCGCCCGCGCCGGCCTCATCGCGCCGGACGAAAAGACCTTCGAATACCTGCGCGGCCGGCCGAAGGCGCCGAAGGGCGCGGCTTTCGACGAGGCCGTGAAATACTGGCGCACGCTCGTCTCCGACCCCGGCGCGCACTGGGACCGCGAAATCCGCCTCGACGCCGCCAACCTGCCGCCGATCGTCACCTGGGGCACCAGCCCGCAGGACGTCGCGACCATCGGTGGCGTCGTGCCGAAGGTCGAGGACGGCGCGACCGAGG
>CAISEY010000042.1 GCA_903884435.1 uncultured Hyphomicrobiales bacterium
CGACGCCGGCGCCTGCGGCGTCGACACGCGCGTCAAGCGCGCGACCGAGGAAGACTGGCGCACGGAATATCTCGACGCGATCATGTCCGTGAAAGTGGTGTCCGGCCTCGACGAGGCCATCGACCACATCGAGACCTGGGGCTCGCATCACACCGATTGCATCGTCACCGAGAACGCGGGCGCGGCGGAGCGGTTTCTCGCCGAGGTCGAGTCGGCCATCGTGCTGCACAACGCCTCGACGCAATTCGCCGACGGCGGCGAGTTTGGATTCGGCGGCGAGATCGGCATCGCCACCGGGCGGATGCACGCGCGCGGACCCGTGGGGCTCGAACAGCTCTGCTCGTTCAACTACCGCGTGCACGGAATCGGGCAGACGCGGAAATAATCGCCGCCGCGGGAGTGCGAAAATGATGACCCAGCAGGAACTCGTCGCCGAGGCCGCGCGCGTCGCCGCCGCGCGCGCGACGCCCGGAATGACCTCCGACCAGAAGGATGAATTGCTCGAACAGGCGATGATGAGCCTGCTCGACCGCAGGGTCACGCAGCCGTTTTTCGGGCGCGTCGCGCAACTCGCGAGCGGCGGGCCGAAGGGCGGCGGCGGTCTCGCGCTGATGCACGAGGAGCCGCGCCTGCCAAAAATGCCGGCGGCGCCGACGCTCGTCGATTTCTTCAGGAACCGCTTCCTGCTCAACAAGCGCGGCGGCGCGCATCTCGTGCAAAGCGCGGCGCTGGCGATGCGCAACGGCCTGCCGGAAAAGCTGGCGCTCGCCTGTCTGCTGCACGACATCGCCGTCGTCTGTTTCGTGCGCACCGATCATGGCTATTACGGCGCGCAGATGATCGAGCCCTATGTCGACGAGGAGACGGCCTGGGCGGTGCGCTATCATCAGGCCTTGCGCTTCTATCCGGCGCCGGAGGTCGGCTATGAATATCCCGAGCTTTACACGCGCACGTTCGGCGAGGACTACACGCCGCCCGACTACGTGCGGCGGGCTTACGAACACGCGCGCAATCACAAATGGTACATGTCGGCGCGGCTCGTCACCTGCAACGATCTCTATTCCTTCGATCCGGACGCGGTCGTCGAGATCGAGGAGTTCACCGACATCATCGGCCGGCACTTCAGGCAGCCGGAGGAAGGGCTCGGCTTCGACAATTCGCCCGTCGCGCACATGTGGCGCACGGTGATCTGGCCCAACAACTTTCTGTGAGCGGCTTTATTCCGGGGTCGGCAGAACCCGTTCGATGCGCCTGTCCGGGGCGAGCCAGATGATGGCGACGATCACGAAACCGGCGCAGGCGACGAGCGGCTGGACGAAGGTCGCGCCGATGCTGGCGACGTAGATCGCCAGCGACACATTTCCCTTGGCGTCGCGGCCGATGGCTTTCGCCAGCGCCGATTCGGGACCATTCCCGGCGATCAGCGTTCGCGCGAGAATCATGTAGGCGAGCGCCGCGCAGAGCAGCACGAGTCCGTAGGCGAAGACCGGCCAGCGCGCGAAATGGTTCTCGCCCATCCAGCCCGTCACGAAGGGCACGAGGGAGAGCCAGAACAGCAGGTGCAGGTTCGCCCACAGCGCGCCGCCGCCGACGTGTTTGACGGCGTGGAACATGTGGTGATGGTTGTTCCAGTAGATGCCGACGTAGACGAAGCTCAGCACGTAGGACAGAAACACCGGCGCCAGCGCCAGCAACGCCTCCGGCGAGGCGTCGCGCGGAACCTTCAGCTCCAGAACCATGATGGTGATGATGATGGCTATGACGCCATCGCTGAAGGCTTCGACGCGGCCTTTGGTCATGAACGGCGGGGCTCCGTGCGCGCGGGCAGAATCGCAGAGCGACGACCCGGGGGCAAGGCGGGGAGGCGCCCCTGATTTTCAGAGCAAAAACTCCGTAACGGAATTCCTGCCTTCCATCCCGGACACCCGCCCGACGCGCCGCCGCCCCCGTTCTCGCCGGCAGGCGGCGCCTCGCCAGTCGTTCCTCACTTCCCCCGGTTCGCCACGAGATCGTCGACCACCGCCGGATCGGCCAGCGTCGATGTATCTCCCAGCGAGCCCAGTTCGTTTTCGGCGATCTTGCGCAAGATCCGGCGCATGATCTTGCCGGACCGCGTCTTCGGCAGGCCGGGCGCGAACTGGATCACGTCGGGCGAGGCGATGGGGCCGATTTCCTTGCGGACATGGGCGACGAGCTCCTTGCGCAAGGCCTCGGAGGGCTGTTCGCCCGCCATCAGCGTGACATAGGCCCAGATGCCCTGTCCCTTGATGTCGTGGGGATAGCCGACGACGGCGGATTCCGAGACCTTCTCGTGCGAGACGAGCGCGCTCTCGACCTCGGCGGTGCCGAGCCGGTGGCCCGACACGTTGATCACGTCATCGACGCGGCCGGTGATCCAGTAATAGCCGTCCGCGTCGCGCCGGCAGCCGTCGCCGGTGAAATATTTGCCCGGATAGGTCGAGAAATAGGTCTGCTGGAAGCGCTCGTGATCGCCATAGACGGTGCGCATCTGGCCGGGCCAGGAATCGGTCAGGCACAGATTGCCCTCGGTCGCGCCCTCGAGCACCTTGCCCTCGGCGTCGACGATCTGCGGCTGGCAGCCGAAGAAGGGCCGTGTCGCCGAACCGGGCTTGAGTTTGGTCGCGCCCGGCAGCGGCGTGATGAGAACGCCGCCGGTCTCCGTCTGCC
>CAISEY010000043.1 GCA_903884435.1 uncultured Hyphomicrobiales bacterium
CACCGACACGTCGGCGCTGCCGGCGAGCAACACCTGAATGGTTTCCGCGCTGCCCTGCGTGTAGGAAATCTCGAGATCGATGCCGCGCTTCTCGAAGAAGCCCGCCTTCTTGCCGAGATCGCAGACCTCGGTCTCGCCGATTCCGGGATTGCCGATGGCGACCCGAAGCCTGTCGGCCGCGGAAGCCTGATACGCGAGCGACAGGGCCGCGGTCAGCGCGAAAATGAAAGTGCGTGCCTGCATGAAGGTCTCCCCCGATCCGGCAAATCCTCGCACGAACCGGGGCCCGGTGTCACTGCCCGGCGACGCGCCACGTAACCCGGGCGGTGCCGCGGCCAAGGAAACCAAGCGCCCGCGCCGCGCCGCGCGAAACATCGAGCGAGCGCCGTTTTGTGAAGGGTCCGCGGTCGTTGACGCGCACGACGACGGTGCGCGCCCCCGACGTGACCTCGAGCTTCGTGCCGAAGGGCAGCGTTCTGTGCGCGGCGGTCATTCCATCGGGCTGAAAAGCTTCGCCAGACGCCGTGCGGCGCGACAGGCCCTCGCCGCCGCCATACCAGGACGCCACCGTCGTGTTCATCCCGGAGCCGATCCGCGCGGCGGGCTTCGCGCCTGGCGCGGAACTTTCGGCGGCGCGCGGCGCGCAGGCCGTGATGGAAACCATGGCGACGGCCAGCAAACAAACTTTCAATACATGAACTCCGGTGAACGCTACTTTCATCCAGTGGCCGGCCCGAAGGCCGGCCACCCGACTTGTGGCGTTCACTTTTGTTCAAAACGTGGCGGAGATCGCGACCCCGCCGGAACGCCGTCAATCCATCGGGCAATCCGAGACGATGGTCTTCCACGCGACGCCGCCGCCGACGACGGGAATTTGTTCGCGGCTGACCTCGCAGAACGGCTGCGCGTTGCGCGCCAGTTCGACCGGCGTGGCGGTCGATTCATCGAGATTTGACTGAATGGCGTTCCGCGCGTGATGATGATGCGACGTCTCGGCGAAAGCCGAACCGGCGGACAGAACCATCGCGATCGCGAGAGCCGCCGAAAGCGACGCGAATTTTCCGGACTTGTCGAACATTGTAGTCTCCTGTTTCTCGCGCCCCGCAGCGTGAAAAGGAGATAGGCCTCGCGACTCGCGCGTTCAAATTAACGATGTGCAATGTGAATGGCGAAATCGTGACCCGAAGTCGCGTCGCCTGACGCGGGAACAATCGCGACCGGTCGTTTCCGTTTTGGGAACCGTCGAAAACCGGGCGCTCACGCGCTTGTGTTGGTGAGCTTGCCGAGCAACAGGTTTCCAAGGCCCGCGATCACGAAGACGATGATGAGCAGGCCGTAGAGCGAGGGCATGTCGAAGCGGGCGTAGATCTGCATGATCATGAAGCCCAGGCCCTGGTTCGACAGTTTTGTCTCGGCGAGCAAAGCGGTCACGGTGGCCGTGCCAAAACCGAGGCGAATTCCGTTCAGCACTGGCACGCGCATGGCGGGCAAGTAGATTTTCATCCCCATCTGCCAGGCGGTCGCGCGGAAGGACTTGCCGACGCGGATCAGCACCTTGTCCATCTGGCGCATGCCGCCCGCGGTCGACAGCGCGACCGTGAAGAAACACGACAGCGCGCCGAGCGCGATCTTCGAGGCGACGCCGACGCCAAACCACATGATCATCACCGGAAAGAAGATGATGCGCGGCGTCGGCGCGAGATAATAGACATAGGGCTCGTAAGCAGCCGCGAGAAAACGGTTGGCGCCAAGCAGGATCCCGACGAAGACGCCCGCCGCGCCGCCAATGGCGAGCGAGGCGAAAACCTCCCAGGCCGTCACCTGGAGATTGGCGTAGAACGCCGGGTTCAGCAACAGCTTCCAGATCGAGGCGCCAATCGCCAGCAGCGACGGCACCACGTCGCGGAAGAGCAACCCGGACCGCGACACGGCTTCCCACAGAAGCGCCGCGCCCAGCACGACGCCAACGCGGATGAGATTGGTGTCCCGCGCCGAGACGCGAGTGCCAGGCGTCCAGCCCCGCGAGGCGGTCGGCCGGGATTTCAGTTGCTCGGTCGCAGCCATGTTTCCACGCGCTCCAGAAGCATGAAGAAGATCACGCTGACGATGATGACGAAAGTGATCGCCGCGTAGGTGCCCGGCATGTCGTAGCGTTCGGCGAGATCGTTGATGAGCTGTCCGAGGCCGCCAAGGTTGATCAGGAACTCGATCCCGACCACGCTGATCAGCACGAAGGTCCACGACAGGCGAATGCCCGAGAAGATCACCGGAAGGGCCGCCGGCATGAGAATTTTCCAGAACATCTGGGAATCCGTCAGCTTGAGGCTCTTGCCGACGTTCATCAGCACGGGGCGCACGCCGATCAGCCCTTCCGTCGTCTTGATGACGATCGGCGCGAGACCGGTGATGACGGACATCACGATGATCGTCGTCGAGGAACGCCCGAACAGGACGAGGAACAGCGGGAACGCCAGGACGAGCGGCGCCGCCGCCATCGCCGCGACCCAGTCGAGAACCGCGCGGCGCAACGCCCGGTAGCGGAACAGGGCCGTGCCTATGGGCACTCCGACGACGATGACCATCAGGCACGAGACGAACATCTCGAACGCCGTCTCCCGCGTGCGCCCGACGACGTTCTCCTCGACGAGGATGCGCTCGAGCGACATGATCACGTCGCTCGGATAGGGAACGATGTATTTGTTGACGACGCCGATGCGCAGCAACAGTTCGAGGATCGCGAACACCGCGATCACCGTGCCGGCGCCAAGAGCGATCGGGAGCCACCGGCTCTTGAGCATGGCGCTAGCCACGGGCGGAGCGCCCTCGCGACGCCGTTGTCGCTTCCGCGTCCGCCATGCCGCGGCTCGCCTCCTCGCGCAGATCGCCCCAGATTTCCGCGACGTAACGCCCGAACGCGGCGCTCGACACGACATCGGAGGTGCGCGGACGCGGCAGATCGATATTAACGACGCGCTTCACGCGGCCGGGCCGGTAGGTCATCACCACGATGCGGTCGGAAAGCTGCACGGCCTCCGTGAGATTATGGGTGATCAGCAGGGTCGTCTGGTGCAGTTCCTGCTGGATTTGCGTGATCTTGTCGCCCAGCAGCAGACGCGTCTGCTCGTCGAGCGCGGCGAAGGGTTCGTCCATCAGGAGAATTCGCGGCCGCGACACCAGCGTGCGCGCGATCGACACGCGTTGCCTCATGCCACCCGACAGCTCCGACGGCATCCGTTTCTCGAACCCCTGCAACCCCACGAGGTCGACGAATTTCTGCGCCCGGTCGTGGCGCTCGGACTTGCCGACGTTCTGCAATTCCAGCGGGAACGAAACGTTGTCGAGAACGTTGCGCCAGGGGAACGTCGATTCTTCCTGAAACACCATGCCAACCGCGGGATGCGGGCCGGCGATCCGGTCCCGGTCGATCATCACGTTGCCTTCGTATTCGCCGAGCAACCCGCCAATGATGTTGAACAGCGTGGACTTGCCGCAGCCGGAAGGTCCGATGCAGGCGACGAATTCCCCGGGCATCACGTTGAATGACACGTGATCGACGGCGACGACCGCGCCAGGTCCCTCGCCAAACTTTTTCGACACGCCGTCGATCACGAGCTGTGGATCGCGGGCGGGCGCGGGCGTCGCCGCGGCTGCGGTCATGGCGCTGCTCATGTGTGATACGACTTTCGGCGGGCCGTCGGGAGATCGAGACAGAAAGCGCCACGAACGAGCCCTCCCGCTCACGGCGCGTGGGATGTTTAGCGCCGGGCTAACGCTTGTCAATTCCCGCCGGGACGGGCGTCCCGGGCGGGTCGGCATTGATCGCCACGCGATCCGCGGTAGCATGGCGCCATCCGCGCCCGCGGACGAGGAGGAAAACATGCAGAGCCGAATTCCGCGTCGAGCCATTCTGGCGGCGGCCGCGTCGCTTGGACTGGCGTCCCCCGCGGTCGCCGCGGATTTCTACGCCGGCAAGACGCTCGGCTTGATGATCAACTACGCGCCAGGCGGCCCCGCCGACACGGAAGGGCGCGTCGTCGCCCGCCACCTTGGCAAACACATCGCCGGCAATCCCGCCATTGTCATCCGCAACATGCCGGGCGCCGGCGGCATCGTCGGCGCCAACTGGCTCGGCACGGTGGCGCCGCCCGACGGCTCCACGCTGGGATTTCTCACCGGCGTCACCACGAAAGGCGCCATGGCCGACTCCAACTTCAAGGCGGACATGTCGAAATTCGCCTTTGTCGCGGGCGTCAGCGGCATCACCATCACCTTCGCGCGCACGGATATTCCGCCAGGCCTGAAACGTCCGGAAGACATTTTGAAAGCGAGGGACTTCTGGGTCGGCGGCCTGACCGCCGACAGCGACAAGGACCTGCGCGAGCGCATGGAACTGGAAATGCTGGGGATTCCCCACAAATACATCAGCGGCTACGGCAACACCGCCGACGCGCGGCTCGCCTTCGAGCGCAACGAAATTCAATATTACGCGGAATCGAGCCCGAGCTATCGGGCCACCGTCGAACCCGGCTTCGTGGCGACCGGCCGCGCGATACCACTCTGGACAAACTCCATCGACACGCCCGGCGGCCTCGCCCGGTCGCCCGACGCCGAGGGAATCGACGCGCCCACCTTCGAGGAGTTCCTCAAGAAAGCGAAGGGCGAATTGCCTAAGGGCGTTCTCTACGACGCGTTTCGCCGGCTGAACAGCACCGGCACCTCGTTCCTGCGCTTTTACGCCATGGCGCCGGGCACTCCGAAAGAGGCGACGGACGCGATCCGCGCCGGCCTCGTCAAGATGGTGAAGGATCCGGAGTTCCGCGAGGACGCGATGCGCGTGATGAAGGTCGTGCCCGTGCTGGGCGTCGGCGAGGCGACCGAGAAAAGCTTTCGCGAAAATCTCGCCGCCGATCCGGAATTCATCGCCTTCATGCGCGACTATATCGCGAAGGGCCACGCGCTGAGCGGCGCGAAATAGCGTTTTCGACCAGTCGATAAATTATCGAAATCGTAACCGCCGGCTGGGAGGCTGGCGCACGGCCTTCCCCGCGTCGCGCCGCGTGACCCCTCCCGCCCGGGCGCGAACATGCCATCAACGATCACACGCGAGATCCCCTCGCCCGTCGTGGACGGAGCCGCGACGCTGCGTTTCGCGCCCGTTCTGCTGGTGCTGGCGATCGCGCTTTTGCAACGCTTCGTCCTGCCGCCCAACGCGGATATCGCCTGGTACACGATCGTCGCCGAAAAAGTGCTTTCGGGCAAAAGGCTCCATGTCGACGTCATGGAGACCAATCCGCCCTTCGCGGTCTGGCTGTACATGCCCGCCTGCCTCATCGAACGCGCGACGGGCGTCCGGGCAGAGTGGATATTCGACGCCATGGTGTTCGCCCTGGGCGCGGCGAGCCTCGCGCTTTGCGCCGCGCTGGCGCGTGGCGGAAAAGTCCCGGAATTTTCGCCTAACTTTGTCGCCGCGACGCTGGCGGTCCTGTTCGTTCTTCCCGCCTCGACCTTCGGCGAACGCGAACACGTCGCGCTGATTTCCATCCTGCCATTCATCTGCATCCACGCTTTTCGCGCCGAAGGCGGTCAACCCGCCCTTGCCCGGGCGGTGGCGGCCGGACTGATGTGCGGCCTCGCCTTTCTGACAAAACCGCATTTCGTGCTCGGCGCCGCGCCGGTCGTGCTGTTCGCCATGTACCGCGCCCGCTCGCTCCGGCCGGCGTTCGTTCCCGAGAACCTGATCGCGGCGGCCATGCTGCTCGCCTACGCCGCGCGCCTCGTCTGGTTCGAGCCGGAATTTTTGTCCTTTGCCCTGCCGCTCACGCTGACGGCCTATGTCACCGTGAATTACGATCTCTGGTCGTTCTTCACCTTCTTCGTTTCCGTCGAATTGAGCCTCGTGGCGCTGGCGGCGATCACGGTCTGGCGGCAGCCGGCGCCATCGACGCTCGCGGTCATGACGCTGCTCGCCTCCGCCGGCTTCTTTCTCGCCGTGGTGGCGCAGGCGAAGGGCATTCCCTATCATTTCTATCCGACCCTCGCGCTCGCGCTCCTGCCGGCCTTCCACGCGGGCCTTCGCCCGCCCGTGAAATTCACGCCCGCGCTGCTTCTCGCCGCCGGTCTGTTCGCGCAGAACTGGACCTATCTCAACGCGGCGTTCGACATGCGCCTGCTGATCGAGCCGGCGCGCCGCGTCGCCGCGCATCCGCGTGTCGCCGCGATCGGATACGACTTTTCAGTGGGGCCGCCGATCGTGCGCGCCACCGGCGGCGAATGGGTGGGAACGATGGCCAGCCAGTGGGCCGCGGACAATGTCCACTGGCTGCTGGCGAAGCGGAAGCTGGACGAACAAGGCCGTCGCGCGCTCGAGGACATCGAGGCCTGGGAATTGCAAACCCTCGCGAACGACATCCGGCGCGGCGATCCCGACGTGATCTTCGTGCAGCGCGGCCAGGATGACTGGTTGCCCTGGGCGATGAAAAATAGCGATCTCGCCGCGGCGCTGGACGCTTACGAACCCGAGGGCCGGTATCTCTCCGACGGGATGCGCACGGGATACCGTCTCGAAATCGAGCTCTGGCGCAAGAAACGGCCGCGCTGACGCGGCGCTATTTTCGCAACTCCGCCATCCGCGCGATCACGGATTTGTCGATCCTGGCGATCCGCGCGAGCAACGCCTCGATGTCGGCTCCGGCGACGGGATTGATGAACAGTCCGGCCCTGGTGGCGTCGGCCACGAAGGCCGGATCGGCGAGGGTTTCCGCGAGA
>CAISEY010000044.1 GCA_903884435.1 uncultured Hyphomicrobiales bacterium
GCTGGCGCGCGGGTGGCGCGGCCGCGGGCGCGCGGTGTCCTGCGCCGGCGTTCTCGCGGCGGTTAGCTGCTTTCTTTGTTACGCGTTGTTTCAGGTTCCCGCGATTTCGCTGCGGGAACTCGCCGCGGCCGCGGCCGCGCGCGATATCGGGCAATTCGCCGCGGCGCTCGCGGTCTGGGCCGCGACCTTCGTCATTCTTTCGCTGATCGCCACGCTCGCATGGCGCCTCGCCCGCGCGCGCATGATGCGCGAGCAATACGGCTTTCCGGACGCGGCCCCCGACGCCGCCGCGGCGGCGCCCGCGCCCGATTTACGGGCGTGACTTGGCGCCGGAAAAAGCGCATGATTCCCGCCGCGAACGGTGGTTGCCGGCGCTCCGGGTCTCGAGGCCCAGTGTCATTCCAGGGGAGAATTTCATGAACAGGGTCTGGATTTCCAGCCTCGCTTTCGCCGCCGGCCTTGGCCTCGCGAGCGTGGCGCAGGCGCAGGTGAAAATCGGCATGGCCGGCCCGATCACCGGGCCCAGCGCCGCCACGGGCGCCCAGATGAAGAACGGCGTCGAACAGGCCGTCGAGGACATCAACGCCGCCGGCGGCATTCTCGGGCAGAAGATCGTCGTCAGCGTCGGCGACGACGCCTCCGACCCCAAGCAGGGCGTCTCGATCGCCAACAAATTCGTCGGCGACGGCGTGAAATTCGTGATGGGCGACTACAATTCCGGCGTCTCCATTCCCGCTTCCGAGGTCTATCAGGAGAACGGCATCGTCCAGATCACGCCGGCGTCGACGAACCCGACCTTCACCGAGCGCAAAATGTGGAACGTGTTCCGCACCTGCGGACGCGACGACCAGCAGGGCGCCGTCGCGTCGGCCTACATCGTCGCGAAACTCGCCGGCAAGAAAGTCGCCATCGTCCACGACAAGACCACCTACGGGAAGGGCCTCGCCGACGAGACGAAGAAAGGCATGAACGCGAAGGGCGTGACCGAAGTTCTCTACGAAGGCGTCAACACCGGCGAGAAGGACTATTCGGCGGTCGTTTCGAAGATCAAGCAGGCCTCGGCGGACATCGTCTTCTTCGGCGGCCTCTACACCGAGGGCGGGCTGCTCGTGCGCCAGATGCGCGACGCGGGCGTCAAGGCGGTTCTGATGGGCGGCGACGGCCTCGCCGCCTCCGAATTCGCCTCGGTCGGCGGCCCCGGCGTCGAGGGATCGCTGATGACCTTCGGCCCGGATCCCACGAAGAAGCCGGAAGCCGCTGCCGTCGTGGCGAAACTCCGCGCGAAGAAAATCGACCCCGAGAGCTACACGCTCTACAGCTACGCCGCGATTCAGGTGATCAAACAGGCGGCTGAAAAGGCGAAATCGCTCGACCCGAAGAAGGTCGCCGAAGCCATGCATTCCGGCATGAGCTTCGACACCGTGATCGGCAAGTTCTCCTACGACGCCAAGGGCGACCGCAACGACGCCGACTACGTCGTCTATCTCTGGAAGAAGGCCTCCGACGGGAAACTCGTCTACGAACAGATGTGAGGCGACGCTCCACCGACTGATCGCGGGCCATCCCTCGGGGTGGCCCGTTTTCGTTCGGGCTTGCGTTTGCCCGGCGACTTCCGCGTCGACATCTGGCCCGGTCTTTGCGAAGCTCGCGCGTTCCCCTCTGTCCACGGAGCGCACGATGTTGAAACCGGTCATTTCAGGCCTGCTGGCCGCCTGCCTCGCCGCCTCCTCCGCGGCGGCGCTGGAGAAAATCAGCATTGGCGACGTCGGCTCCGGCAACGCGACGCACTGGCCGGTCTACATCGCGGCGGAAAAGGGCTTCTTTCGCGACGGCGGAATCGAGGTCGAATACATCCCGACGCCGTCGAGCGCGCAGGCCATCCAGCAACTGGCGGCGGGCTCGGTGAACATGGCCTCGAGCGGACTTCCCGACATCCTGCGCGCCATCGACCAGGGCGCCCGGGTGCGCGTCCTGCGCGTCGAGGTCGGCCCCTCGCCCTACGAGTTTTACGGCGCGAAAAATATCGGATCGGTCGCCGCGCTCGCCGGCAAGACCGTGATGATCGGCGGCGCGAAGGACATCACCCGCACCTATTTCGAGGACGTGGCGAAGGCGAAGGGTCTCGATCCCGCGAAAGTCGATTATATCTTCGCCGGGTCGACGTCCTCGCGCTACGCGGCGCTGGCCTCCGGCTCGATCGCCGCGACCATTCTGTTCCCGCCCTTCAGTTTCAAGGCGAAATCGGAGGGCTTCGTCCCGCTTGGACGCTCTGCTGATTTCAGCAAGGATTTTCCCTTCACCAGCTATTCGGTGAACGAAGCCTGGGGGCGAAAGAACGCGCCTCCCGTCAAGGCCTTCCTCGCGGGAATGGCGAAGGGAATCGACTGGTTTTACGATCCCGCCAATCGCGCCGAAGCCATCGCCATCGCGGTGAAGGCGACGAAGGCCTCGCCCGCCGACATCGCCGACAGCTACGATTTCTTCCAGGAGATCAGGCCCTACGACAGGGACGCCACGGTTCCCCGCGCCGGAATCGAGAAGCTGCTGGCGATCGTCAAGTCGCAGGGCGACCTGAGCGGCGCGGCGGATTTCGATCGCTTTTACGATCCCGCGATCATCCCGAAATAGACCCGCGCGCGATCCCTCGCGCGCTCCGTCACCAGAGTTGCTTCGTCGCGCGCCGCGCGCCCTCGACGAGCGCCTCGAGTTTCGCCCAGACGATCTCCGGCTCGATTTCCGGCGGCTGGCCGGGGAACAGCGTCGAGGCGAAGCCGCAATCGCTGCTCGCGATCACGCGCTCGCGCCCGACGATCCGCGCCACCTTGACGATGCGCTCGGCGACGAGGTCGGGATGCTCGACGATCACCGACGCGTGAGTGACGCAGCCAGGCGCGAGCATCCTGCCCTCGGGCAATTTCACGCTCTCCCACACGCGCCATTCGTGTTCATGGCGCGGATTGGCCAACTCGAAGGAATCATAACCGGCCTTGATGGTGACGACGAGATCGGCGAGATCCTTCATTTCCATGTCGCTGGTGCGCGGGCCCATGTTGATGCCGTAGCAGGTGTGGTGCCGCACGCGCTCCTCGGGAATGTTGCGCAGCGCGTGGTTGAGCGCCTCGATGCGGCGACGCGCCCAGGCGCGCGCCTGCGTCACGTCCTCGCCCGGCGTCAGCATGTAGTGCATGGCGAGGCGCGGATCGTCGATCTGCACGCAGAAACCGGCGGCGACGATGGCCTCGTATTCCGTGCGCATGGCCTCGGCCACGGCGTGAACGTGCTCTTCGTCGTTTTTGTAGAAGCGGTTCTCCATCAGCCCCGCGCAGCTCGATGGCGAGACGGACGGCACGAAGACATCGACGGGATCGAGCCCCGTCAACGCCGCCCTCAGATTGTCGAGATCCTGTTTCAGCAGGTCATGGCCGATGTAGGACACCTCCGACGTACAGGCCCATCTGGCGCGGGCCGAACCGGAATGCACGCCGCCCTTGTAGAAGGCCGGGAAGGCCGCGTTCTCGCGCGTCACGCGCTCGCCCGGCGCGGGCTTGATGGCGGTCATGCCGGCGAGCCGGTCCGTCGCGTAGTTCTGGAAACTCGTCTTGGACTGTTCGCCGTCGCTGACGATGTCGAGGCCGAGGAGGGTTTGCTTGCGCACGATGTCCACGACCGCCGCCGAGGTTTGCCGCGTCAGTTCGCCCGCGTCGTGGGGCTGCCTGGTCATCCGCGCGAACAGAAGCGCGGAAAGCGCGTCGGGCCGCGGCAGGCTGCCCGTGTGCGTGGTCAAAATGCGCGTGTTGCGTTCGTCGAGGCGAGGCATGGCGGGCTCCGGGCGGCTTTGACAAAGAAAAGGGCGCGCCGACGTTCACGCGCGGCGCGCCGCAAGGCGGCGGGAAGCCCGGCGTTCAGACCGCGAGCCGATAGGGAATCTGTTCCGGCCCCGAACGCTGGACCACGGTCATCGCGTCGGGATCGTAATTGTGCTGCAGCACCTTTCCGACGAGCCGCTCGCTGCGGATGATCACCGCGCAGGACCGCCGGTCGCTGCCCTGCTCGGCGTGAATCGCCCACGGCGGCACGAGATCGACGACGCCCGGCGCGCCGATCGTCGTCGTCGTGTGCTTGATCTCGGCGTGGCCGGGCTTGCTTCCGTCGTCGAGACGCTCGTAGCGTTCGAGATATTCGGACCCGTGGCACACGCCATAGGCGGTGTAGGCGTGGGCGTGATCATGCACGCTGCCGAAGCGGCCGGGCACGCGCACCACGGCGTTGACGACGAAGCCGAAGTCATCGTCCTCGTGCAGCATGAGATTCTTGCGGCCTTCCGTGGAGGGCCAGCTCTCCGAGTGTTTTTGCAGCGCCGGATCGCGCACGAGAACCTCGAGCCGGTCGCGCGAAAGCTCCATGCGGCGCTTCGTGTCCGTCTCGCGCGCCCAGATGGCGCGCAGGTCGGCGATGAAGGCGTCGAACGCCGGCAGCGTTTTCGTTGTCATGGTTTCCCCCCGATTATTCGAAAACAGGCGCGCCATCGACCGTGCAGCGGCGCATGAGCCGGCGCTGTTCGGGCGGGAACCAGCTGCGCGCGTGAATGAGCGCGAGATTGTCCCACATGACGAAATCGCCGAGGCGCCACTTGTGCGCGTAGGTGAATTCCGGCTTTTCCCCGTGATCGTAAAGCTCGCGCAGAATCTCGTCGCTCTCCTCGTTGGAGACGCCCTCGATTCGCGCCGTCATCAACCGGTCGACGAACAGCGCCTTCCGTTTCGTGAGGGGATGGGTAATCGCAACCGGGTGGAACCAGTGCGGAACCTTGCTGATGTCGGTGGAGAGATCGACCTTTTCCGCGCGCTTGTATTCGTGAATGTGCAGCGCCTTCTTGCCGGCGATACGCTTTTTCATGTCGTCGGAGAGCGCGTCGTAAGCCTTGTACATGTTGGCGAACAGCGTGTCGCCGCCCTCGGCGGGAAGTTCGACGCCGTAGAGGAACGTGTATTTGTAGGGCTTCTCGGAATAACCGGAATCGATGTGGAACCACATGTCGCCGTCGCCGAAGGCGCCGACGGGAATGCCGTCCACCTTGATGTTGGAAACGAGCAGGATTTTCGGATCGAGCTGCCAGACGCCCTCGGCCTTGTCGCGCAAGGGTTCGGGCGCCTGTTTGCGCGCGCCGAGCGGACCGAACCGCGCCGCGAACCGCAACTGGTCTTCCTGCGTCAGGTCCTGGCCGCGAAAGCAGAGGACGAGATGATCGTTCCACGCCTGCTGGATTTTCGCGACGACCTCGTCGGACAGGTCTTTCTTGAGATCGACGCCGCGAATCTCGGCGCCGCAGGCCTCGCCGAGCGGAATGACTTCAACGTCGGTGGCGTCAAACATGGGCATTTCCCCGGGAAATTGATTGAATGAATCATGCTAACCGCCGGGTTTGTTCGGGTCAAACTCCAGGATGTCACGGCGCCAGCCCCAAAATCCTCCGCGTCCGCTCCACCACGGGCGCTGGCGTGCGGTAAATCTCCGCGATCCGCGCGGCCATCTCCGCCCCGCCCATCGGCCGCGCGTCGAGCTTTCCGCGCGCCATCTCGGCCAGGAACTCCGGATCCTTCATCGTCGCGTCGAAGGCCGCGCGCAGCGCCGCGACGCGTCCGGACGGAACGCCTTCCGCCGTCACGAGCGGGCGGAACCAGGCCGAGGGGCCGAACACGAGCGTCATGATTTGCCGCTCGTCCTCAGACTTCGCGAGGTCCATGGCGTTGGGCGCGTCGAGATCGGGATTGGGCGCGAGACCCGCCTGCAGGGGAACCGAGATCGCGCCCGACTTCCGGGGCTCCGCCATGTCGCGCACGATGGTCGAGGCGGCGAGGCCGCAGAGGCCATCGACCTCGCCCTTCTCCGCCGCCAGGCGAATGTCGACGGTGCTGGGATAGCCATGCACGTATCTGAACCTGAAACCGACCAGGGTTTCGAGCGTGCGCGGCTCGAAATAAGTGCTGCTCGCGGGCCCCGTGCCGCCGAGCACGAGTTCGCCCGCCCGCATCGCCTCGATGGTCCTGCCCTTGCCGCGCCAGAAGGCGCAGGCGCCGGTTTCGCTGGAGACGCTGCCGATCCAGTTGACCCTGCGCCCGTCGAATTTGGCGTTGGCGGGATCAAGCAGCGTGTCCACGGAATAGCCGGGACTCGCCATGGCCATCGACAGCCCGTCCGCCGGCGAGACATGAACGACGCTGACGATGGCGTTGAGACCGCCGGCGCCCGGCATGTTCTGCACGATGCCCTGCGGCTTGCCGGGAACATGCTTCGTCATGTGGCGCAGCGTGAGACGCGAGTAAGCGTCGAACACCGTGCCGGCGGGATAGCCGACGACCAGACGCAGCGTCTTGCCGGCGTAGAAGGCTTCGACCGACTCCTGCGCGCGCGCGGCGCAGGGCGCGAACGCGAGAAAAAGCGCGAGACGCGCCAGCCGGACCGCTCCTCCGTTCATGGCTCGTTTCCTTTCGTCATCGGCCGCTCCGTCGAACCCGGGGCGCTCATCGCGCCTCCTGCCACTTGTCCCGCCAGGCGGGAAGCGCGCCGGGAAACGGCAGCGCGGCGGCCTCGTAAACAGCGCGGGCGATGGCGCGCGCGAGACAATCCCCGGCGGCGAGGCCGATTTCCGTCAGATCGCGCGCCGAGATCGCGCTGGGATGCCGCGCGGTCGAGACGGCGAAGACAATGTCGCCGTCCATCGGCGCGTGCGCGGGCCGCAGGGCGCGCGCCATGCCGCCCTGCGCCATCAGCGCCACGCGCGCGCATTCCTCCTTGCCGAGCCGCGCGTCTGTCGCGACGATGGCGATGGTCGTGTTCTCGCGCGCGTCGCCCTTCACGCGCATGGCGAGCGCGCCGTCCGGAACGCGCCCGGGCATTCCGATCCCGCCGAACTCCGCGTCCGTCTCGAAGGGCGCGGCCCAGAAATGCCGCGTGTCGCCGATGGTCGCCGAGCCGATGGCGTTGACCGCGACGAGCGCGCCGACAGTGTAATGCCGCGAGGTCTTCGCGCTGGCGGAGCCGAGCCCGCCTTTCAAATTCGCCGTCGTCGCGCCAAACCCGGCGCCCGCCGTGCCCAGCGCGAAATCCTTCCCGGCCGCTTTCGCGGCGGCGTGGCCGAGATCCCAGTAAGGCGGCATCCGCGTCCAGGACTTGTCGCCGCCGTTGAGAAGATCGAACAGGATGGCGCCCGGCACGATCGGCACTTTCACGCCGCGCACGTCGAAGCCGCGCCCCTTCTCGCGCAGCCAGGCCTGCGCGCCGCCCATGGCGTCGAGACCGAAAGCCGAGCCGCCCGACAGGACGAGCGCGTCGACCTCCGCGACGGTCATGCCCGGCGCCAGCAAGGCCGTGTCGCGCACGCCCGGCGCGCCGCCATGGATGGCGATGGAAGCGGCGGCGGGACGGTCGAAAATCATCGCCGTGACGCCGGAGGCCAGACGCGCGTCGTCCGCGTTGCCGACGGAAAGCCCGGGGACGTCGGTGACGAGATTCCGCATGGTGTGGTCCGCCCTCGCGGCCGGCTCACCGGCTCGTGCTTTGTCGTGGCCGACTATTGGCGCTATGAAACCGCATGGCAAGTGAAGTCACCTACGCCGCCGCCGCGGGCGCCGGCCTGCTTTCGTTCCTCAGCCCCTGCGTTCTGCCGCTGGTGCCGCCCTATCTCACGTTCATCGCCGGCACGACCATCGAGGAACTCTCCGCCGAGGGCGAAAGCGCCGCGAGGCGCGACGTGGCGCTGGCGGGCCTGCTGTTCGTGCTGGGCTTCTCGACGGTCTTCGTCACGCTGGGCGCGACGGCCTCCGCCTTCGGTCAGGTCATCCGGCAATACATCGACGTTCTCTCGCTGGTCGCGGGCTTCGCCATCGTGCTGATGGGCCTGCACTTTCTCGGCGTGTTCCGCCTCGCGATGCTGTATCGCGAGAAGCGCGTGCAGGTGGAAAAGCCTGTCGGCCTCTGGGGCGCCTATGTGATGGGCCTCGCCTTCGCCTTTGGCTGGACGCCGTGCATCGGGCCGATTCTCGCGGCGATTCTGACCGTGGCCGGCTCGGAGGACACGGTGCTCAAGGGCGCGGCGCTGCTCGCGGTCTATTCGGCGGGGCTTGGCGTTCCGTTTCTCGTGGCGGCGCTCGCCATCGAACCGTTTTTCAAGTTCATCAAACGGTTCTCACGGCATTTCGGCGCCGTTGAAAAAGTCGTCGGCGCGCTCCTCGTGCTGACCGGCGTCGGCTTTCTCACGGGCTCCATGCAGGATTTTTCGTTCTGGCTGCTGGAGACCTTTCCCGGCCTCGCGAAACTCGGCTAGTTTCACGACCGCGGGTCAAAAAACCGGGACGGGAAACGACCATGAGCGGCTCGATCGATGTTCACGCCCACGCGGTGCCGCCCGCCTATCGCGCAGCTCTCTCGGCGGCCGGGCTCGGGCCGCCGGAACGCCGGATGCCCGACTGGAGCCCGGACCTCGCCATTGAGATGATGGACCGCAACGGAATCGCCGCGGCCCTTCTTTCGCTCTCCGTGCCCGGCGTGCATTTCGGCGACGCCGCGCGGGCGCGCGACGCGGCGCGGGCGTGCAACGACGAATTCGCGGAAATCGTCGCGCGCCGCCCCGCGCGATTCGGAGCCTTCGGCGTCCTGCCGTTGCCGGACGTGGACGGCGCCTGCGAGGAAGCCATCCGCGCGCTGGATGTTCTCGGGCTCGACGGAATCGGCCTGCTCAGCAACCACAATGGCGTCTCGCCCGGCGATCCCGCCTTCGAGCCGTTGATGCGGGTGCTGGACGAACGCAGCGCCAGGGTCTTCATCCATCCGATGATTCATCCAACGGCCTCGGGCATCAAGCTCGGCGTGCCCAACTCGCTGCTGGAATATCCGTTCGACACGACGCGCGCCGCCGTCAATCTGGTGTTTTCCAACACACTGGAGCGCTATCCCGGGATCAGGTTCATTCTCGCCCACGCCGGCGGAACGCTGCCCTTTCTCGCCTGGCGAATCGCGGGCATCGCCGCATGGCAGATGGGCGCGCCCGCCGACAACGAGAAATGGATCGCCGACCGTTACCGGACGCGCCTGCTCGACGAACACGACGCGCCCTTCGACGCGGAAATCGTGCTCGCGAATTTTCGCCGTTTTTACTATGACACCGCGCTCGCGCCGGGACGCCAGGCGCTGAAATCGCTGATGGAAGTCGCCGACCCCGAACGCGTGCTTTATGGCAGCGACTGGCCCTACGCCTACGAGCATTCCTTCGTCGCCGACGCGCGCCGCCGGCTCGACACGGAAGCGCCGTTCGACGCCGGCCAGCGGGAGGCCGTGCTGCGCGGCAACGCCGCGCGCCTGTTCCCCCGCCTCGCCTGACCCGGTCGCGGTGGGCGCCAGCGGGACGGTCCAGCCGGCCCCGCGGCCCCTTCCATTCGATCAAACGACCGTGTTGCGCACCTCGCCGATCTTCTCGATCCACATGCGCACCACTTCGCCCTTCTTGAGGAAGCGGCCGCGCTCGGCGCCCGTGCCGGCGGGCGTGCCGGTCATCACCACGTCGCCCGGCAGCAGCGTGATGCGCTCGGAGAGATAGGCGATCTGCTCGGCGGCGGAAAAGATCATCTTGCCGGAATTGGAATCCTGCATGAGCT
The DNA here is from genome assembly GCA_903884435.1 of uncultured Hyphomicrobiales bacterium. Classification (GTDB taxonomy): domain Bacteria; phylum Pseudomonadota; class Alphaproteobacteria; order Rhizobiales; family Beijerinckiaceae; genus Terripilifer. The sequence goes on from CAISEY010000044.1 coordinate 9,651, forward strand.
CGTCGCCGATCCAGGTTTTCATGCCGAGATTCGTCGGGTCGCCGATTTGCGCGGCCGGCGTGATGAACGGCCCCATGACCGCGCTCTTCTCGAACCCCTTGATGCCGATGAAATCGGAATTGAAGGGGGACGTCGGCGGCACGTTGGGGCGCATCATGTAGCTGCCGTCGCGCACCGAGGCGTCGTTGGTGACGGTGTAGCCCGCCACATAGTTCAGCGCGTCGGCGACGGACACGCGCCGGCAGGGACGGCCGATGACCGCGCCAAGCTCGATTTCCCAGTCGAATTTCTCGCAATAATGCGGCATCGGCAAATCCTCGGTCGGGCCGACCGTCGCCTGCTTGCCGGATTTCACGAAGTGAAACGGCTTGATGCCGAGCGTGCGCGGATCGGGCTCCGGCGGGCGGCCGGATTTCTTCGCCATCGCCTCGGAATGGTCCTTGTAGTTCGCGGCGGCGCAGAAATAGGTGCCGGGAAACAGGATCGGCGCGAGAATGTGAACCGATTTGCTGGTGCCGACCTTCGAGCCCGCGCCCGCCTTCGCGACGGCGGCCCCGATCGCGCCTTCGGCTTCCGGCCAGTCCTCGAGAATGGCGAGAGTCGAACCCCACGCGGCGTTGCCGGTCAGCATCGCGGCGTCGTGCACGTCGTCGCCGATCAGAACGCCGGCGCGTCCGCTCCTGGCCGTTGGGCCCCAGGACAAAAGTTTGAATTCAGCCATGTTTCTCCCCGTGTTTTGTCTCGTGTCGTGAATGGAGCCAATCTAGCAGCGGGCGCGCCCGCCGCAAGCCCGCGCCCCGACTCAGAACTTGCCCGGCGTCGTGCGCACGTGCGGCGCGTCGGTCTCGATGCGCAACGTTTTGATAATCAGCGCGTTGGCGAAATAGATCGCCGCGTTATAGGCGATCTCGACGATCTCTCTCGGCGTGAACAGACGCGCCATGCCAGCGAAGGCGGCGTCGTCGACATTGCCCTTGTCCGCGGCCATGGCGTCGACGAGGGCGAGCACCGCGAGGCTCCGCTCGTCGAACAGCGACGCGTGCGCGCGCCAGGCGTCCAGCGCCGTCGCCTGCGCCTCCGTGAAGCCGCAGTCCAGCAGCAACGGCAGGTGATGATCGAGTTCGTAGGGGCAATCCATCAATTGCCCGACGCGGACGATGGCGAGTTCGCGATAGAGGCGCGGACTCTCGCACTCGTTCCGCAGCGCCAGCGCGAGCGGCGTTTTCGCCGCGGTGAGTTTCGGCGCGTGCGCCGTGGCGAGATTGAGATTGAGGATCGAATGGCCGCGCGCTTTGGCCTCGTCGAAATAAGCCGCGGTCTCCGCGTCGAGCGGATCGGGCAGCGGCGGCAGGCGCGAAACCTTCGCGTGCCTGCGGCTCTTTGTGTCTGTCTGTGTCATGAAGCGGTCCCGTGGCGCGCGGGACAGTCTGGCCCGCCGGAACGGCGACGGCAAGGGCCGGTCAGGGCCGCGACAGCGGCGCCACCTCGACGTCGTAAGTGTCGCCTCCGGGGCCGTGCGTCGTCACCACCCGGGCGCCATGGCCGGGCGGGATCGTCACCTCGACATTGCGGTCGGGCAGAACAACGAACCTTTTCGAGCCGACGACGACCATGGTCGGCATGTTGCGTTCGAGCAAACGCGTCGCGGTGGTCTTGATGGCCGGATAGTAGCGCGGGTCCTTCCAGGCGGCCGGCGATCCCGGATCGACCATGACGGTCATCGCCCCGTCGCCCGCCACGAAGACCATGAACTTGCTGATTTCCGGCTTCCATTCCGGCCCGAGCGAGGCGTCCTCCATCCAGCCGCAGACAAAGGCGCGACAGGGAGCGGGGCGCTGGTCGTAGATGGCGCAGCCCTTGCCGGGGACGGCGTGCTGGCACCATTTGCCCGCCGGCTTGTTCAACTCCACGATGGACGTGAGCTTGCAGCACATCATGCAGGTTCCGCAGGCGCGGCCCGGAACCGTCGTCGTCGCTTCTGTCATCGGTCTGGTCCAAGGGCGTCCGCGAACGGAGCGCCGGAAATTCTCCGCGCGCGGCGGCGTCGCCTTCTAGACGAAAAATCCGCTGTTTGAACAGTCGCCCCGCGTCACGATCAAAGGCCGCGCAGGAACCCGGCGAAACTCATCAGCCCCTCGGGCCAGGGACCGTGGCCGCTTTCCGCGTTGATATGGCCGGAATGTCCCGCGTCGACGAGGCGCGCGCCCCAGGCGAGCGCGATCTCGTCCAGAGCCTCGTAATCGGAATAGGGATCGGAACGGCTGGCGACCAGCAGCGAAGGGAACGGCAGCGGTCCCCGCGGAACCGGCGCGAATCCCGCGCCAATGTCCGGCAGCCGATCGATCGCCTGTTCGCTCAGGGGCGCGACCAGCAGGGCGCCCCTGACCTTGCCTGCCGGCAAGCGCGCGGCCGCGTGGGCCAGCGCGACGACGCCCAGCGAATGGGCGACGCAGACGACGGGTTTGCCAGCGCCCGCGACAGCGGAGACTATGGCGCCCGTCCAGAGCGACAAATAGGGACGGAGCCGGTCGCCGACATCGACGAACCGCGCCGTCGAGAGCTTCGCCCCCCAGCGCGATTGCCAATGGTCGGGGCCCGGAGCGTCAAGGCCCGGTATAATGAGAATATCGGCGTCGGACGTGCGCAGAACCGCGACCTTTCGGGCAAGTGTGCACGCTGCATGTGGGCGATCTCCCGCGGCGTTGCAAGACCCGCGGGAGTCAGTCCTTCTTCAGCCGGAGCCGCGTCGCCCGTCCGCCTTCGGTCACGTCGATGGTCGCGGTCCGCTCGCCGGTGAGCGACAGCCTCGCCGTCCCGCCGCGAAAGTCGAAGGACAGGCCGCGTCCGTCGCCCGCGAACACGGTCTTGCGCGCGTCGAGGTAATCGTTGCGCCAGAAAAAGCCGATGACGGTTTTTCCCGTGACAATGACCTGCGCCGTCACGCCATTTTGCGCGCCGCCCCAGGTTCCATCGAGCCCGCGCGCGGATTGCGCGACGGCGGGCCCGGCGGCGAACGCCACGGGGCAAAGGCAAAAAACGCGTCGGGAGAGATTGCGCCTCATGGTTTTTCCTCCTTCGCCGCCAACGAACCACATGATCGCATGAGGCGAACGCGACCGGCGTGCGGGAAGGCACGCCGCCCGACGCCCGTGTGATTTTGCGCGCGCGCCATTGCGCTGTAGCATCCCGAAAGCCCGGTGTGGCGAGGGAGGAACTCATGAATTTGTTTTCACGCGCGGCCATGGCCGCCGCGATGATCGGCGGACTGGCGGCGGCGAACGGCGCGATGGCGCAAACAATGGTGGACCAGTCGGCGGAACATCGCTTCCAGCTGGATTTCCACGTCAACGACGCCGCCCTGCAAAAGATGCTGCCGCGAGGCTGGGAGCCGGTCGTCGCGACCCAGGGCGCGGCGAAGGACGCGAATCTTCGCATGATCTTCATCGACCGCGTCGCGGTGATGGGCGCGGACGGCAAGCCCGCCGGCTCCGGCACGTCGCGGCTTGCCTATCTGGCGATTCCGGTCAAGCAGACCGCGGGGGGCGCGACCGGACAGATGATCATTTTTGGCCTCACCGAAAGCGCCGCCGACGCACCGGGCGCCTTTGGCGTCTACCAGCACGCCAGCATCGCCAGGATGTCCCGCGCGGCCGCCGCGTCCGCGGGCGCGGCGACGGGCGCCGAAGACTGGGAATTCGTCGGCGCGGCTGGCGAGCGCATGGAAGTCCACGCCGAATACGAGCGCGGCCCGGCGACGAAAGGCGGCGGGGAAACGAAGTTCTACAACCCGAACGATCCCTCGAAATACCAGATATTCAAGACCGAGCAGGCAATCGACATCATGCGCAATCCGACGACGACGCCGCCGGACCACGTGAAGAAGTTTTCCTACAAGGCCGGCGGCGGCAAGATCGCGACGCTGTTCGACGGGACGGAGAAGGTCGTGAGCTGGGATCTCTTTCCCTGGTATGTCCGGACCGTGAGCGCGCCCTGATCGGCGCGCATTACTTGCCCTGCCCCGTGGCCGCCTTCACGTAACGGTCGCGAACGTCCGGCGTCGCCGAGGTGATCAGTGAAATCACCCGGTCGACGCCGGCGCCGTCGAGCAGATTGATCTCGAGCTTCGACTTTTCCGCGTCCGCGAGGAACTCCTTGTCCCCGGCGAGAGCGGCGAAGCCCTTTCGCAATATTTCGATCCTGTCCGCGGGAACGCCCGGAGGCGCGAGAACGGGCCGGGCCACCGTCTTCTGCGTGAAATAGAGCTCGAGCGTGCGCTTCTCGATGTCGCCCTTCACGAAGGACAGCGCCGTCGGAACGTCCGGCAAATCCTTGTTGGGGATCAGCGAGCCCTGCAACAGCACGCGCACCTTCTTGTCGCGCAGCCATTCGGGATGCTGCACCAGCAGGCTCGACCACGACCAGTCGGCGACGCCCTGCACCTCGCCACGCTCCATGGCGAGGCCAATTTCCGTCGTGCCGTTGTAGCCATTGACGATTTTGAATTTCGTGCCGAGCAAGTCGTTGTAGAGTCGCGCCGTCGTCTCGGGATCGACGTTGATTTCGCTGCCGACGATGAGCTCTTTCTCGAACAGATCCTTCGCGGTCACGTGCGGCGTCGCGGCGTTCGCCAGCGTCACGGCGGTTTCGCTGTTCATCGAACCAAGCCAGTTGAACTTGCCGAGATCGAACTGCGCTTGCGCCGGCGACGTGAGTCTGGCGAGCAACATGCCCCGCTGGATAATGCCGATGGTCGTTCCATCGCGCGGCGCCGTGTTGAACAGGAGATTGGTCGCGGTCAGCGATCCCGCGGCCGGCATGTTTTGCACGACGAAGGTCGGCGCGCCCTCGATGTGCTTGCCAAGATGCCGCGTCATCAGCCGCGCCAGCAGATCGTAACCGCCGCCCGGCGCGCTTCCCGCGACGAGAACGATCTGCTTGCCCGCGTAAAAGGATTGCGCGTGGGCGGCCGGCGATGCAATCGCGGCGCAAAGTGACAGGATTGAAAGCGCGCGAAATTTCATGGCGAGTTCCCGATTGAGCATGGGAGAGGATCGTGCCCCAGCCTGACGGCGGGGGCAAGGCGGGGACTTTCGCGAATGGCGAACCGGGCGCCCGGCGCCGCCGAATCTGAAATCCCGCGTCGGGCGAGGTCAGTGAGATTGACGCGGCAGGAAGCGATAAATCCCGGCGAGCGCCAGGGAGGCGCCAAGTCTCCCGAGATCTCTCTCCGCGTCGATTGTATCGAGCTCGGCGGGTTCCGCGGGAAAAGCTCTCGCCTCGCCGGAAGAACGCCGCCAGATCCAGACGCGCGTCTCGTCCTGCGCGGCCACGATGTAATATTCCAGCGAGGGAAGGCTGAGGTACTCGGCGGCCTTCACATGCAGATCGAGCGCGAGCGACGACGGCGAAAGGACTTCGACCAGCAGAACCGGAGTCCGGGATGAACGCTCGCCGCCGGGCTGGTCCTGCGCTTCCACCATGACGTCGGGATAGCGAATATCCTCGCCAATCTCGACGGCGAGGTCCGTCGCGGTCACGGACCAGCGCGAGGGATCGAGGCTCCTGATCAGGGCGCCGAACATGGCCGCGACGACTTTCGCGTGGGTCCGCGTCCCTTCACGCCTCCCCGAACACCCGTCTGAAAATCGTGTCGACGTGCTTGAGGTGATAGCCGAGGTCGAACAATTCCTCGAGTTCGGCGTCGGAGAGCCGCGCCTTCACGTCCTTGTCGGCCTTCAGCAAGGTGAGGAAATCGCCCTCGCCGCGCCACACGGGCATGGCGTTGCGCTGCACCCACGCATAGGAATCCTCGCGCGAGACGCCCTTTTGCGTCAGCGCCAGCAGCACGCGCTGGGAGTGAATGAGCCCGCCGAGGCGATCGAGGTTCTTTTGCATGTTGGCGGGATAGACGATCAGCTTGTCGATCACGCCCGTCAACCGCGCCAGCGCGAAATCCAGCGTCACCGTCGCGTCGGGGCCGATCATGCGCTCGACCGAGGAATGCGAAATGTCCCGCTCGTGCCACAGGGCCACGTTCTCCATCGCCGGGATCGCCATCCCGCGCACGAGGCGCGCGAGACCCGTGAGGTTTTCCGTCAGCACGGGATTGCGCTTGTGCGGCATGGCGGAGGAGCCTTTTTGCCCCTCCGAGAAAAACTCCTCCGCCTCGAGCACTTCCGTCCGTTGCATGTGACGGATTTCGATGGCGAACCGCTCGATGCAGGAGGCGACGACGCCCAGCGTCGCGAAAAACGCCGCGTGCCGGTCGCGCGGGATGACCTGCGTCGACACCGGCTCGACCGCGAGGCCGAGCTTCGCCGCGACATGCTCCTCGACGCGCGGATCGATGTTCGCGAAGGTGCCGACGGCGCCGGAGATGGCGCATGTGGCGATCTCCTTCCGCGCGGCGACGAGGCGCTCGCGGCAGCGCGCGAATTCCGCGTGGGCCTGCGCCAGCTTGAGGCCGAAGGTCACGGGCTCCGCGTGAATGCCGTGCGAGCGGCCAATCACCGGCGTCGTCTTGTGTTCGAGCGCCCGGCGCTTGATGGCGGCGAGCAGCGCGTCGACATCGGCGATCAGGATGTCGCTGGCGCGCGCGAGTTGCACGGCGAGGCAGGTGTCGAGCACGTCGGAGCTCGTCATGCCCTGGTGCACGAAGCGTGAATCCGGCCCGATGAACTCGGCGAGATGGGTGAGGAACGCGATCACGTCATGCTTCGTGACGCGCTCGATCTCGTCGATGCGCGCCACGTCGAAGGTGACGTTGCCCGCCTTTTCCCAGATCGCCCTCGCGCTCTCCTTCGGAATCACGCCGATCTCCGCCAGCGCGTCGCAGGCGTGCGCCTCGATCTCGAACCAGATTTTGAAACGCGTTTGCGCGTCCCAGACGGAAACCATTTCGGGGCGGGAATAGCGGGGGATCATGTTCGTCTCTTCTGCCTTGTCGTGGATCGCGAGCGTCAGTCGTCGCCGAGCAGATGCCCGACGCCGGCTTCCTTCGCCCAGAATTCCCAGCCCCGCTTCAGGGCGGGCGCCTCGGGGTCGAGGCTCGCTCGCGCAGCGATCTCGCCGGGCGAAAGGGCGATGTAGTCTCCAAGCCGCATGGCGTTCATCAGCACGCGGGCGTTGCGCGGGATGTAGACGGACATGCGCACGAGATCGTTGATGGTGCGTCCGACCGCGACGAATCCGTGGCCGCGCATCAGCGCCATGCGGTTGCAGTCGAGGCAGGTCGCGAGGTCGCGGCCCTGCGCCATGTCGGTGACGAGCAGCGTCGTTCCATCGCCGAACTTGTCGCGAATGTCCCACGTCGGAACGTTGTCGCCGATTTCGCCAATGGTGTGGATGACGGCGCGCAGGCGCGTCGTCTTCGAGATCGAGAAGGGCAGCAGATCCTCCGCGTGCGAATGCAGCGAGGCCATCACCTCCGGTCGCTTTTCGAAAACGCCGCCATGAATGAAGCGTTCGAGATAAAGCGGACGCTTCTCGTCGCCGACGGGCGAACCGTCGAGATGAAACTCGACGATGTCGCCTTCCTCGACGATGGCGGGACTGAGCGAGCGAGCGCAGAAGAACCGCTTCGGATCGAGCGGATGCCGCAGGGCCACGTGGCCATAGGCGTCGAGCACGTCCTGTTGCGCGAGAATGCGGTTGGCGATGACGAGATCGCGTTTCGTCCGTGTGACGGCGTCCATTGTGCTCCCCTGCCTCGTGGTCTCAAGCCATCTCGCCGCGCGCGCCGGCGGCCGCGTCGCGGATGGCCGCGATATTGCGCGCGTAACACGCCGGGCCATCCCTGAACACCGACGAACCCGCGACGAGCCAGTTGGCGCCGGCGGCCGCGATTTCCGCGGCGTTTTGCGCGGTGACGCCGCCATCGATCTCGATGTCGATGTCGCGCCCGCGGGTCATTTCGCGCACCGCCCGCAGCTTGTCGAGCGCGGAGGGAATGAAGCTCTGTCCGCCGAAGCCCGGATTGACCGACATGACGAGCACGAGGTCGATCATGTCGAGCACCGGCGCGATCGCGCTCTCGTGCGTGCCGGGATTGAGCACGACGCCCGCTTTCTTCCCCAGCCCGCGGATCGCCTGCAGCGTGCGATGCAGATGCGGCCCGGCCTCGACGTGAACGCTGATCAGATCGGCGCCCGCCTTCGCGAATTCGCCAAGATAGGCGTCGACGGGCGAAATCATCAGGTGAACGTCGAAGGGCTTGTCGGTGACGTGGCGGATCGAGCCCATCACGGCCGGACCGAAGGAGATGTTCGGCACGAAATGACCGTCCATGATATCGACATGCACCACGTCCGCGCCCGCGTTCATCGCCGCGCGCACCTCCTCGCCGAGCTTCGAAAAATCGGCGGCGAGAATGGAGGGACAGATTTTCAGCGGACGCATGACAGCCTCGGGGGATCGTTCGCCCGGCGGGTAGCACGAACAGCGCCCGGAGTCATGGGCGGTCTCGCGTCCGGCGGGGCTGGTCCGCTCCTTGCTTCGCCGCGGATTGTCTGTTGACATACGCCGCCAGCCCATTTGGCCTGGCCGGGAGATTGCCATGGTCTCTTCCCTCGCGCGTCTCGCGCTTGTCGTCGCCTCCCTTTGCGGCCTCGCCTTTCCGGCGGCGGCCGATGACTTCTACCGCGGCAAGCAAGTCAATTTCGTCGTCTCCGCCGACGCGGGCAACAGCTACGACGCCTTCGCCCGGTTGCTGGCGCGATACCTGCCAAAATACATTCCGGGCGAACCGGGCTTCATCGTGCAGAACATGCCTGGCGCCGGCGGCCTGCGCGCGGCGAACTGGCTCTACAACGCCGCGCCAAAAGATGGCCTCACCATCGGGATGCTCAACAACACCCTGGCCTTCGATCCGCTCTACGGCAACAAACAGGCGCAGTACGACGCGATGAAATTCAACTGGCTGGGCACGCCAAGCCAGGAAAGCGCCATGCTGATCGTCTGGCGCACGGTGCCGGTCGACACGATCGAACAGGCGAAATCCCGCGAACTGGTCTTGTCGGCGACGGGCAATGGCTCGACGCCGGCGTTTTTCGCGCGCGTCCTCGCCTCGCTGTTCGACCTGCGGGTCAGGATCATCCCCGGCTACAAGTCGCAGCGCGACGCCTTTCTCGCCATGGAGCGCGGCGAGAACGACGGCAACGCCTCGCCCTTCTGGACCGCGCTCATGTCGGAATCCCCGCAACTGGTCACGGAAAAGCAAATCAAAATTCTGGTCTATTACGGCAACCGCGACCCGGAGATTCCGGCCCGCCACGTTCTCGACATCGTGACCGATCCGGAAAAGCGCGCGATCATGGAAGTCGCCCAGGCGGGACTCGCCATGGGCAGGCCGGTGACGGCGCCGCCGGGCGTCGATCCCTCGCGGATCGCCATCCTGCGCAAGGCCTTCGACGCGGTGCTCGTGGACAAGGACTATCTCGCGGAATGCGCGCGGGCGCGCCTGAATTGCAGCCAGCCCTCGGGCGGCCTCGCCATGCTGGATTTCGTGAAGAAAATTTACGCCTCGCCGAAAAGCGCCGTGGACAGAATCACGGCGATCTACATGGAGGGCCAGGGCGGCTGAGTTCGCGCGCCGCTATTTTTCGCAGAAATAATAGACCCAGGGGTCGCAAATGGCGCGAAAGTCCCCGTCGCGCTGTTCCGCGTCGAATTCGCGTCCGCTGTCCCCGCCGAACGCGCGGATGTTTCGCCAGCCCATCGCCCGCAACGCGCGAACCTGCCAGTCCGGCGTCGCGAAGAAGAGTTCGATCGAATGTCCGAAATGGCGCTCGACCACGAGGGCCGTGTCGCGCCCGCTCAGGTAGCGCACGGAGCGCGCCCGCCGCAAAAACCGCAGCGCGTTTCGAACCCGCGCCCCGGGGGGCGGAGGCGCCAGCGAGCGGTCGCGACCGCCAGGGATGAAATTCACGTTGTGGCTGGAAAAGGCCATGAAACCGCCGGGGCGCAGCACCCGCTGCATTTCGAGCAGCGCGTTGTCGCGTCCCATCGCCGCGAGGCAGTCGATCCCGTTGAAGCTGAACAACACGAAATCGAAGCTCGCGTCGGCGAAATTCCAGAGGTTTTCAGCGTCCGCCACGAGGAATTCAGCGCCCGGAAAGCGTTCCCGGCACAGGTCGACCATGGATTGGGCGATGTCGAGGCCAACATATTTACGGACGCGGGGCGCGAGGCGCGCCGTCGTGCGGCCCGCGCCAACGCCAATGTCGAGAACCTCCAGCCCGGCCAGACGCGCCTCGCCAAGCCGGACCAGAATGGCCTCTTCGGCTGGCTGGAGCGCCTGCGACGCCGCGTAGGCGCCGGCGACTTCCGGTTCATTGTAGAGTTCGCGATTGCCTTGCTTTTGCGAGAGTTTCACCGCGCCCGCCCGTTCCATCGCCGGCAGCCCGGTCAGGCTAGACCGTGTCAGTCACGCACTCAACGGAAAAGACATTGGAGGGTCTGACACGGCGTCCGCGGTCCAAAAAAAAGCCCCGCGCGAGGCGGGGCTTTCCGGAGCGATCGATCGGCGCGGATCAGCGCGAATAGAACTCGATGACCAGGTTCGGCTCCATGTGCACGGGATAGGGCACTTCCGAGGGGCCGGGAACGCGGACGAGCTTCGCGGTCATTTTGGAATGATCGACCTCGTAATATTCCGGCGTGTCGCGCTCGGCGAGCTGGCTCGCCTCGAGCACGACAGCGAGCTGGCGCGAGGCTTCCTTGACCTCGACCACGTCGCCCGGCTTCACCTGATAGGACGCGATGTTGACCCGGCGGCCGTTGACCTTGACGTGGCCATGGTTGACGAACTGGCGGGCCGCGAAAACGGTCGCCACGAACTTGGCGCGATAAACGACCGCGTCGAGACGGCGCTCGAGCAGGCCGATCAGATTGTCGCCCGAGTCGCCCTTCATCCGGATGGCTTCCGCGTAGTATTTGCGGAACTGACGCTCGGAGATGTTGCCGTAATAACCCTTGAGCTTCTGCTTGGCCTTCAGCTGGGTGCCGAAGTCCGACATTTTGCCCTTGCGGCGCTGGCCGTGCTGGCCGGGGCCATATTCACGGCGATTGACCGGGCTCTTCGGGCGGCCCCAGATGTTCTGGCCCATGCGGCGGTCGATTTTATACTTGGCTTCTGCGCGTTTGGTCATGTGGTCCTCGAAATTGAATGCGCGAGGACATGCGCCAGAACCGCGCCACGAGCGCGCTCCGGTTCGCGTTCCTCCCGCCGCGGCGGAGAAACACGCCCTCCTCTGCCCCTTCCGGAGCCGACAGGCCGCTCACTTCCATGAAGGAACGGCCACGGGTGTGCAAAGACAGCGCGCGCCCGGAAGGACGCGCGAATGGGTAGTGACTACAGGCGGAGTTCCCCCGTGTCAATTTCACGATTTGAATGAGAGGAAAAATTCCGGCGCCCCGCGCCCAGGAAAAAACCCGGTGCTCGCGCACCGGGTAAAGGCGATACTGGAGGCAGATAGTCCTGGATCAGAACTGACGCTCGATGCGCAGATGCGTGGTCCAGTTGTTGTTGCTCAGGCCAGGCGAGCCAGCCGCGAGGAAAGCGGCGGTCGGGTTCTGGACGTTGAAGCGGGTCTGGGCGTACTGGAGCTCGAGA
>CAISEY010000045.1 GCA_903884435.1 uncultured Hyphomicrobiales bacterium
GGCAAAATCGACGTGCGCGGCCTCGCGCCGGCGGAATCGGAGGCGGCGTGAAACTGGAAGAGTTCTCCGCCGGGAAATGGCGCCAGCGTTATCGGTACAAAAGCTTCGAACCCGCTCTGATCGGGCACGCCTGGAGATGGGACGATCCGCAAATCAATACGCTGCTGGAAGACGCCACACGGGCCCTCGGCGAACTGAACGCGTTTTCACTGATCGTTCCGGACATCGATTTGTTCATTCAGATGCATGTCGTCAAGGAAGCCCAGACGTCGAGCCGGATCGAGGGCACGCAAACGGGTATCGACGAAGCGCTGATGCCGGAAGAACATATCTCGTCCGAGAAACGCGACGACTGGCGCGAAGTGCGAAACTACATCGACGCGGTCAACATGGCCGTGGCGGAACTCGCGACATTGCCGCTGTCGAATCGATTGCTCAAGCAAACCCACGCGATCCTCATGCGGGGCGTGCGCGGCGAGCACAAGCAACCCGGAGATTTTCGCGCCAGCCAAAACTGGATTGGCGGATCGAGCCTGATCGACGCGGTCTTCATTCCCCCGCACCCGGACGGAGTGAACGATTTGATGAGCGACCTGGAAAAATTCTGGCACGACGACGCGATTTTCGTTCCGCATCTGGTGCGGATCGCCATCAGCCATTACCAGTTCGAGACGATCCATCCCTTTCTCGACGGCAACGGGCGCATCGGACGCCTCATGATTCCGCTCTATTTGGTGAACCACGGCCTTCTTGCGAAGCCGTCGTTGTATCTATCCGATTTTTTCGAGCGAAACCGGGAAAGCTATTACGACGCGCTGATGCGGGTGAGGGCATCCAGCGATCTCGTTCACTGGGTTCGGTTTTTCCTCAAGGGCGTCGCCGAGACCGCCGCCAAGGGACGCGATGTTTTCCGGAAGATTTTGTCGCTTCGCACGGAGGTGGAGCATGAAATCCTGAAGCTCGGCAAACGCACGCCGAACGCGAGGGCCGCGTTGAATTCGCTTTACAAGAGCCCGGTTGTCTCGGCGGGCGATCTGGAAACGGCTTTGAAAATAAGCACGCCGACGGCCAACGCCCTGATCCGGGATTTGGCGGACTTGGGCATTCTTGTGGAGGTCACGGGACAAAAACGTTGGCGGACGTACTCGTTTGAACGTTACCTTAATCTGTTCGTAGGTTAAGGGAATCGAGTTTTCCTTAACTAAGGAGATTTCTAAGTTAAGGCAATGAGAGAACGGATAGGGAACAAAATCCCGGATTGTCGCGTCCGCGACATCCCGGTCGCACAGCGTGCCGCGCGGTGGTCCGACCGGGTTGCGTCAAGCCGGCCACACTCAAACGCGCCTGTGTATGGATTTTCACGGATTTCGATACACAAAAGCCGTTGTTTGTGCTCGATAAGAACAGCGAAACCAAACGGACGGCGACTTCATGCGCGGAAGCGCCAGGTTAAGGCAAACGCGATTCCCTTAACCTGGCGGCGGGCTAAGGAAAGGATCGAGGGGGATCGAATGCGGAACGTCCAGACAAACGCCCCGGCCCTATGTCGCCGCGACGCCGCGTGGCCGGCATGAACCTTCACAAGGAAATCAGCTTCGAAGTCGAAATCTGCGAACACCTCGCGGCGCATGGCTGGCTTTACGCCGCAGGCGACAACGCGCTTTACGACCGCCCGCGCGCCCTATTTCCACCTGACCTGATTGCGTGGCTTCAGGAAGCCCAACCGAACGGCTGGGAAGCGCTGACGAAAAACCATGGCGCGGCGGCGGAGGCGACGCTCCTCGACCGCGTGCGCAAGCAACTCGACGACCTCGGCACGCTCAACGTGTTGCGGCAAGGCGTCGAAATGATAGGTCTGCGGCAACCGCTCGCGCTGGCTCAATTCAGGCCGGCGATGGCGATGAACCCCGAAATCATCGCGCGCTATGGGGCGAACCGGCTGCGCGTCGTGCGGCAGGTTCATTACTCCGGCGCAAACGAAAACAGCATCGACCTCGTGCTCTTCCTCAACGGCCTGCCGGTCGCGACCGCCGAACTGAAAACCGACTTTCAGCAAAGCGTCGGCGACGCTGTGGATCAATACCGCTTCGACCGCCATCCCCGGCCCAGGGGGCAGGCGGCGGAGCCATTGCTCGCATTTCCTGGCGGCGCGCTGGTTCACTTCGCGGTCAGCAACAATGAAGTCCACATGACGACGCGGCTCGACGGCCCCGCGACGACGTTCTTGCCGTTCAATCTCGGCCACGACGGCGGGGCGGGAAATCCGCCGAACGCTTTTGGCCATCCCACAAGCTATCTATGGGAGCAAGTCTGGCAACGGGACGGCTGGCTCGAAATCCTCGGCCGCTACGTCGTCGCGGAACGCGACGGCAAGCGCAGGATCGCGAAATATCTGTTTCCGCGCTATCATCAACTCGACGCAACCCGAAAGCTTCTGGCCGCCGTGCTGGAGGAAGGCGCGGGCGGCAAGTACCTGATTCAGCATTCGGCGGGATCGGGTAAAACCAATTCCATAGCGTGGTCCGCGCATTTTCTGGCCGATCTGCACGACGCCAAAAACGAGAAGATTTTTTCCACTGTCGTCGTCGTTTCGGATCGCAACGTCATCGACAAGCAGCTTCAGGAGGCGCTGGCGGGATTCGAGCGCACGTCCGGCGTCGTCGCGACGATCAAGAGCGCCGGATCAAACAAGAGCGGGCAACTCGCCGGCGCCCTGGCGGGCGACAAGAAAATCGTCGTTTGCACGATCCAGACGTTTCCCTTCGCCTTAAAGGCGGTGCAAGACCTCGCCGCGACGCAAGGCAAGCGCTTCGCTGTTATCGCCGACGAAGCGCATTCCTCGCAAAGCGGCGACGCGGCCGGAAAATTGAAGCAAATTCTTTCGCCCGAGGAGCAGGCGCAATTCGACGACGGCGGGGAATTCAGCACGGAGGATTTGCTCGCGGCGCAAATGTCGGCGCGGGCCAACCAGAAGGGCATTACCTTCGTCGCCTTCACCGCGACGCCGAAGCCAAAGACGCTCCAGCTTTTCGGACGCCTGCCAAACCCGTCCGCGCCCGCCGGGAAAGACAACATCCCCGGACCCTTTCACGTCTATTCGATGCGCCAGGCCATCGAAGAGGGCTTCATCCTCGACGTGCTGAAAAACTACACGCCCTACCGCCTCGCCTTCCGGCTGGCGAACAACGGCAAGGAATGGGACGAAAAGGAAGTCGAACGCGACGCGGCCCTGAAAGGGATCATGAATTGGGTGCGGCTGCATCCCTACAATATCAGCCAAAAGGTCCGCATCGTCGTCGAGCACTACCGCGAGAATGTCGCGCCGCTGCTGAGTGGCCGCGCCAAGGCGATGGTGGTGCTTGGCAGTCGCAAGGAAGCCGTGCGCTGGCAACTCGCGGTCAACGCCTACATCAAGGAGAAGGGCTACAGGTTCGGCACGCTGGTCGCCTTCTCCGGCGAGGTGGACGACAAGGAATCCGGGCCGGACCCGTTCAGGGAAACCAGCGTTTCGCTCAATCCCGGTTTGAAGGGCCGCGACATTCGCGACGCGTTCTCCGGGGAGGATTATCACCTCCTTCTGGTCGCCAACAAATTCCAGACGGGATTCGATCAACCCTTGCTGTGCGGAATGTACGTGGACCGGCGGCTCGCCGGCATTCAGGCGGTACAAACTCTGTCGCGGCTCAATCGCGCGCATCCCGGCAAGGACACGACTTTCGTGCTCGACTTCGTGAACAGTTCGGAGGAAATCCTCGAAGCGTTCCGAACCTATTACGACACGGCGGAACTGGAGGGCGTCACCGACCCCAATCTCGTTTTCGACCTGCGGGCCAAGCTCGACGCCACGGGATATTACGACACTTTCGAGGTGGATCGCGTCGCGGGGGTTGAACTCAATCCGAAATCGAAGCAAGGCGACCTCGTGGCCGCGCTGTCGCCGGTCGCAAGCCGTTTGCTGACACGGTTCAAGGAGGCGCAAAAGCGTTTCGAGGACGCCACGGCGGCGAATAACGAGAAGGCCGCTTCGGAAGCGCGCGAGGAACGGGACGCGTTGACGTTGTTCAAGGGGGACATGGGCGCGTTCGTCCGCCTCTACACGTTCCTGTCGCAAATCTTCGACTACGGAAACACGGACA
>CAISEY010000046.1 GCA_903884435.1 uncultured Hyphomicrobiales bacterium
GCCCCCGGCGGCGCGCGCTGGTATCACCAGCACTTCTCCGTCTCGAAGGACGATTTCCGCCTGACCGCCTGGTTCGGTCCGCACAATCCGGGCCGCGACCCCGGCGCCCCCGGCCAGAAGCACACGGACTACACCGCCATCGACGTGAACCAGGGCGGCACGGCCATCCCCTACTGGATGGAAGACCCGTATATCCGCGAGGAATACGAGCAGACCCTGCGCGAAAACGACGTGCCCTGCCGCATGGACCCCAGGTGGTACGCGAAGCCCAACGACGCCGACGATCGCAAGAAAGACGTGGTCTGAGGCCAGCATCCCCGGCCCCGCCGCGACGCCTCGCGCGGGGCCGGTGTCGTTTTGGTCTTCACTTCCGCGGGAGGGGCGCAGGCCCCGCGATCGCCAGTCTCTCCGCCGACCGCGACAAAATCATCGCCGCCCTCGACATGCTGTTCACGGGAATCTGACGGGGCTCTTGCCATCGGCGGGCCGGACGGCCAATAAAGCGCCGAAGCAGGGAGCCCCATCTGATGACCGAAGAACCCGTCGGCGGACGCGTCTTTTTCTCGAACGTGCGCCGCAGCCTCGAGGAAGAAGACGAAATCCGCCTCGTCAGCGTCGGCGTCGACATTGGCTCATCGACCTCGCATCTCGTTTTCTCCCGCCTCGTGCTGGAGCGGCTCGACAATCGCTATGTCGTGTCCTCGCGCGAGATCGTGCATGAGTCAGACGTTCTGCTGACGCCCTACGCCGACGACATGACGGCGATCGACGCAGCCGCGCTCGGCAAGTTCATCGAGCGGCAATACGAGATCGCCCTGCTCGATCCCGCCGCCATCGACACGGGCGCGCTGATCCTCACGGGCGTCGCCGTGCGGCGCTCCAACGCGCGCGCCATCGGCGAATTATTCGCGGCGCAGACGGGCAAGTTCGTCTCCGTCTCCGCCGGCGACGGCCTCGAGACCACGCTCGCGGCCTTCGGCTCCGGCGCCGCGGCGCGCTCGATCCGCGAGAGCAACCGCGTGATGAACATCGACATCGGCGGCGGCACGTCGAAAATCGCCGTGTGCGAACAGGGCGAGGTCGTCGACATGACCGCCGTGGACGTGGGCGCGCGCGTCGTCGCCTTCGACCGCGAGGGCCGCGTCGCGCGGCTCGAGGAATCCGGAAAGCGCTTCGCCGGAGAGGTCGGACTTGACCTTTCCATTGGCGCCGCGCCCGACAAGGCCGGACTCGAACGCATGGTCGAGCGCATGGCCGACCGTCTGTTCGAGGCGATCAGCGCGCCGAAGCTTTCGCCGGAAACCGCCTCCCTGCTGCGGCTCGATCCGCTGCGCAACGAACGCAAGCCGGATGTCGTGACATTCTCCGGCGGCGTCTCCGAATACATCTACAATCGACAGGACGCGGGCTTCGGCGATCTCGGACCAATGCTCGCCCGCGCCATCAAGGCGCGCGTGGACGCCTGGGGCCCCCGCGTCGCGCGGCCCGACGAGGGTATCCGCGCCACGGTCGTCGGCGCCTCGCAATACACGATCCAGGTCAGCGGCAGCACGATCTTCGTGTCGCCGCTCGAGGTGCTGCCGAAGCGCAACATCCCCGTCATCACGCCGGAACTGCCGCTCGACGCGGACGACCTCGACGTGGAGGCCATCGCGCGGGGCGTCGGCGTCGCGCTGCGCCGGCTCGACCTCGCCGAGGGCGAGCAGGCCGTGGCGGTGTGCTACCGCTGGGGCGGTTCGGCGACGTTCCGCCGCCTCGACGATTTCGTGAAGGGCGTGTGCAAGGGTCTCGAAACGCACCTCGCCAACGGCCATCCGCTGATCCTCGTCGGCGACGGCGACATCGGCGGTCTCGTCGGCATTCACGCGCTCGAGGAAGCGAAACTGAAGAACCCCATCGTCTCCATCGACGGAATCGTGCTCAAGGAGTTCGACTTCATCGACATCGGCGCGATGCTGGAGACCTCGGGCGCCGTCCCCGTCGTCATCAAGTCGCTGGTGTTTCCGACCTCGACCGCGCTCGGGCGCGTGGAGCCCGCGAAAGCAGGCTGAGGCCATGGACAGCCAGACGCGCGATCCCGACCGCCCGGCGACGCTCTACGAGCCGCTGTCGCCCTGCGAGGCGGGCATGCTCGACGTCGGCGACGGGCACGAGATCTACTGGGAGACCTGCGGCAATCCGCTGGGGCAGCCGGCCCTGTTCCTGCACGGAGGCCCTGGCGGCGGCTGTTACGCGGATCATCGCCGGCTGTTCGATCCCCGGCATTACCGCATCGTTCTGTTCGACCAGCGCGGCTGCGGGCGTTCGCGTCCGGCGGGCTCGCTCGAGGCCAACACGACGCAGCACCTGCTCGTCGACATGGAGACACTGCGCAAGCGCCTTCAAATCGAGTCCTGGCTCGTGCTCGGCGGCTCGTGGGGCGCGACGCTGGCGCTGCTCTACGCCCTCCAGCACCGCGAGCATGTTCGCGCGGTGGTGCTGCGCGGCGTGTTCACGGCGCGGCGGCGCGAGATCGACTGGCTTTACCAGCACGGAGCCTCGGCGCTTTTTCCCGAGGCCTGGGACAGGTTCGCGACATTCATCCCCCCGGAGGAGCGCGGCGATTTCGTCGCGGCCTATCATCGCCGCCTCACCGCCGGCGAGCGCTCGACGCGGATGGAGGCGGCGCGCGCCTGGTGCGCCTGGGAAGGATCGCTGATGACGCTGACGCCGCGCGGCGATTACCAGCCCGGACATGGCGACGCGACGCTGTCTCTCGCGCGTATCGAGACGCATTACTTCGTCCACGACACCTTCCTGCGCGAGGGCGAGATTCTCGACAACGCCGGCTCGCTCGCGGGGCTTCCCGGCGCGATCGTGCAGGGCCGCTACGACGTGGTGACGCCGCCGACCACGGCATTCGCCCTGCACAGGGCCTGGCCTGGATCGCGGCTGGACATCGTGCCCGACGCCGGCCACGCGACGAGCGAGCCCGGCACGATCCGCAGGCTCGTCGAGGCGACGGATTCCTTCCGGGGGTGACATGCGCGGAGACATGCCGAAGCGGCGCAATGTCTTGCTGGCGACGGGCCTGTGGGTCTCCTGCGCGTGTTCCACGTTCGCACAGGCGCCGTCCGGACGGTTTCCCCCCGCGCCGGCCGCGGGCCGCGAAGGGCCGCGCGTCGTCTCGATGGCGGACGCGCCGGCGCCCTGGCTGACGGGCGTCGCGGAAAACTGGATGGGGCGCCTGCCCGACTCGACGCCGCTGGGCGGCCTTTCAATACCCGGCACGCATGACTCGGGGGCGCGTTTCGGCGGTTTCCTGTGCCAGACGCAGAGCTGGACCCTCGCGAACATGCTCGGCGCGGGCGTGCGCTATCTGGACATCCGCAATCGCCGTTCCGGCGAGGTTTTCGCCATTCATCACGGCCCGTGCTTCCAGAAGATCACCTTCGGCGAGGTGCTCGACGCCGTGAACGGCTTCCTCGCGGCGCATCCATCGGAGGCGCTGGTGATGCGGGTCAAGGAGGAACACACGCCGGCGCCGGGAAGCCTCGATTTCCGCCATATCTGGGACGCTTACATGGCGAAGGGCGGGAGCCGTTTCGCCGGCGCGTCCGACCATGTTCCCGCGCTCGGCGCGCTGCGCGGCAAGGTCTTCGTGCTGCGCGACGCCGACGTTGGCGCCTACGGCATGGCCTTCACCGACGCGAAAGTGAAACTTCAGGACGCGTGGAACGTCTATCCCGCGACGGAGGAGTTTCCCTACGGACCCGACAGCGTTTCAACGCCGCAAAAGTTGCGTCTGGTTTCCGCCCACCTGGCGGCTGCGAGCGACGACAACCCGGCGGGCGCGAATCTCTACCTCAACCACGTCAGCGGCGCGACCGGCGTCTCGCCCGCCGAATTCGCCCGGCAGGCCAACCGCCATGTGCATGACGAACTCGCCGGCGCGCGGGAGAAACGCTCGCTCGGGATCGTCATCATGGACTTTCCCGGCGAGCACCTGATCCACGAAATTCTGAAGACGAATTTCGCGCCGGAGTGAGGGCGCGGATTTATTCCGCCGCCGTCGCCTTTTTCGCCTGGTCGACGATCTCCTGCGGCGTCGCGTAGACTTTCTTCACGAGCGCCTGGACCTCCTCGCCGGAGATCGCGTCGACGTCGAGATTGAGGCGTCTGGCGTCGGCGAGGAACGCGGGATCGCGGAACGTATCCATGAAGGCCTTGCGCATGGCCGCGACCCGGTCGGCGGGAACCTCGGGCGCCATCACGTAGGGACGGCCGAACTGTTCCTGGCTGTAGATGAGATCGAGCACGTCGCGCTGCTCTTTCGTCTTCGCGAAATCGACGGACTTCGGCACGCCCCAGGAATCCAGCAGGGGATGGCTGACACTGGCTTCCTGGACGAGGACTTTCACGAGCTTTTTCTCGAACCAGTCGGGATGGCTGGCGACGACCGACGACCAGCCGGCGCCGCACTGACCATGAATTTCCCCCCGCTCGATGGCGAGTTGCACTTCGCGATTGCCGGAATAGCCGAGCACGACCTTGAATTTCGCGCCCAGCACGCGGTTGAGCATCAGCGGAAAATCGCGGGTCGAGGCGGCCTCGCCGGACGTGCCGACGATGACCTCCTTCGTCAGGGCTTCCTCGAAGGTCTTCACCGGCGCGTCAGTGCGAATCACGCAAACGTAAACGTCGTTGTTGGCGTTGCCGATGTACTGGAAGGCGCCTGGATCGTAACGCACCTTGCGCTTGTCGCCGAGCACCGGCTCGAGAATGTTGCCGGGATGGATGGCGCCGAGCACCGTGCCATCCTTCGCGCCGACGTTCATCACGTAGAAGCTCGTCGTCGCGCCGGCGGCGCCCGGCATGTTCTGCGCGACAATCGCGGGATTGCCGGGAATGTGATCGCCAATATGGCGCGCGACGATGCGACCATAAGTGTCGAAGCCGCCGCCGGACGCCGAGGCGATGACCAGATTGACGGTCTTGCCCCTGTAGAAGGCGGCGACGGATTCCTGCCCGAAGGCGGGCGCGGCGGCGCAGATCGAGACGCACAGGGCGGCGAGCGTTCGCGGCGAGGCGCGCATGGGATTCTCCGGATGCGAGAGGCGGCCCCCCGGGAGGAGCCGCCCGTTCCATGCAACGCCCGGACGCCGAAATCAATCGCCGAGATAATTCCCGTACTTGACCAAATTCGCCTTCTGCGCCTCGTTGCGCGGCGGCAATTTGAACAGTTTGTGCGCCGTGCCGCCGAGGATGTTGTGGCGCGCCTTGTCGGTCAGGAACGGCAGGTCCCAGATCGTCGAGGGCATGTCGAAGTCCCAGTGCGGATAATCGGAGGCGTAGAGCAAGGTGTTCTCGGCGTCCATCATGCGGAAGGTGCATTCCAGCGCCGCCATGTCCTGCACTTCCATGGGCTGTACGGAATAGTACATGTCGCGCATGTAGTCGGAGGGCTTCTTCTTCAGCAGCGGACACTCCGATGGCCGCAGCATGTATTCGTGATCGATGCGCTGCATGACGAAGGGAATCCACGACAGGCCCGCCTCGATCCAGATCACCGGCA
>CAISEY010000047.1 GCA_903884435.1 uncultured Hyphomicrobiales bacterium
ACGTCGACGGCGCGCATATCCGCACCCTGTTGCTGACGTTCTTCTTCCGGCAGATGCCGCAACTCATCGAGCGCGGCTACATCTACATCGCCCAGCCGCCGCTCTACAAAGTCAAGCGCGGCCAGTCCGAGCAATATCTCAAGGACGAGCGCGCGCGCGAGGAATATCTGATCGATTGCGGGCTCGAAAACGCCTTGTTGCGCCTCGCCGACGGCCAGGAACGCGGCGCGCGGGACTTGCGCGCCCTCGTCGAGGAAGCGCGCGCGGTGCGCGCGGTGCTCGCCATGCTGCATTCGCGCTACGATCGCGCGGCGGTGGAGCAGGCCGCGATCGCCGGGGCGCTGAAGCCGCTCGCGCAACTTGGCGACGCGGCGGAGCAACTCGCCCGCGACATCGCCGCGCGCCTCGACGCGATCTCCGAGGAAACCGAACGCGGCTGGACGGTCGAAATCGACAACGGCGGGTTTGTCTTCGCCCGCACCGTGCGCGGCGTCCGCCAGGCCTCGACGCTCGACGCGGGACTGCTGGCGTCGGCGGAAGCGCGCCGCCTCTCCGAATATTCCGCGTCCCTGCATGAAGTTTACGCGAAGCCCGCGATTTTCGCGCGCCGCAACGACGAAAAGCCGGTTCCCGGCCCGGGCGCGCTCGTCGAGACGGTGATGGCCGCCGGGCAAAAGGGCATCAGCCAGATGCAGCGCTACAAAGGCCTCGGCGAGATGAACGCCGAGCAATTGTGGGAGACGACGCTCGACCGCAACGCCCGCACGCTGCTTCAGGTGAAGATCCGGGAAGTCGACGAGGCCGACGATATTTTCGTGAAGCTGATGGGCGACACGGTCGAACCGCGCCGCGCGTTCATTCAGGAGAACGCGCTGAGCGTGGCGAACCTCGACGTTTGACGCCGGCCTATTCCGCGGCGACGACGCGGCGGGAGGGCCCGTGCGAGGCGTGCCCGCCCTTGCGGCCGGCGATGGAGGCGAGGTCGTGATCCTTCGCGAAGCTGCGTTTCGCGGGATTGACGTTCAGGCCGCCCTTGCGTCCGGCTTCGGCCGCGAGCGCCGGGTTCCTGGCAAAGCTGCGCTTTTCCTGCGGCACGCTTTCTCCGCCCTTTTTCGCGATGGCCCGCCGCTTCTCCGGGTCCATCGAGGCAAATCCACGGGTTGACTTCGCCATTTCTCGCTCCATCGCGTCCGTACTTCAGCACGCTGATGGAAAACGGACGGGCCCCGGAAAAGTTCCAGGGTTGGAGACATTTTTTTTTCGCGATCACTCCGGAGGCCGGGCCGCGCCCGGTCAGGCGACCGTGGCCGGCCTCGACCGGAGACCGAAAAACAAGGCCTGGCTGACCATGGCCTTCAGGCTTTCCACGTCGAATGGCTTGGTGACGAGGAAGGCGGGCTCCGGCGGCTTGCCCGTGAGAAAACGCTCCGGAAAGGCCGTCACGAAGATCACGGGCGCCGCGAGATCGCGCAAGATCTGGTCGACGGCCTCGAGGCCGGAACTGCCGTCGGCGAGCTGGATGTCCGCGAGAATCAGGCCGGGGCGCGTTTCTCCGGCGGCGACCAGCGCCTCGCGATGCGTCCGCGCGACGGCGCGGACCCGGTGCCCCAGTTGCTCCAGCAGGTGTTTGAGATCGAGCGCGATGAAGGGCTCGTCCTCGATGACGAGCACGTCGGTGCGCAACTGGCCGGCGATGGCGCGCCCGGCTTCCGTCAGGAGGCTTTCGATTTCGACTCGCGGCAGGCTCATGACCGCGGCGATGTCGATGGGCGTCAGGCCCTCGAGGGCGGACAACAAAAAGGCGACGCGCGCGCGGATGCAAGTTCGCGAGCCGCTCGCGAGCCTCGCGTTCACAGGACGGGACGCCGGGCGTCTCCGCCAGTTCCGGCGCGTCCGGCCGCCAGACGTCGTAAAAGGCGCGGTACAGCGCCACGCGCGGCGTCGGCCCGGCCCGCAGGCGAAGCGGATCGGCTCGCACGCTCTCGAGCGCGGCCATCACGAGGCCGTCGCCAGTTTCCTGATCGCCGGTCAGGGCGCGGGCGAAGCGCCGCAGCAATGGCAGATGGGACGAAATTTCCTGGCCGCTGGCCATCATGACACCCATTGCCGCCGCGCGCCGGACCCGGCGGCGCGGGAATCGCGCGGCTGGCGGGGAACCAGTTGCCCCGTCGCGCGTTTGGGACAAGTATAGACGCGCGGGCGTGGACGCGAAAGCAGCCCGCGCGGTTCTCCGCCGCATGGAGCGCTTGCACGATGGAAGACATCACCGCACGGAAGGCAGCCGGAACTCCGCTGGCGGCGGGCGTGGCGCCGGGCGCTCCGGCGCTCTCCGCCGCGATTGTCCACGAGCCGGCCCGGCCCGCCGGCGAGGTCGTCAGCCTCGGGCCGGCGCGCCGCAGCCGGGTGAAGCAGGAGCCGCCCAGGACGCTTCCGGACGTGCCCGTGCAGCTTCACATCGGCCGGCAACTCCGTTCACTCTACGCCGGCGTCCTGCGGGAGCCGGTTCCCGACCGGTTCCTGGCGCTGCTCGAGGAACTCGACCGCCAGGCGGGCGACGCGGACGACAAAAAATGATCGCGAGCGCGAGCCTCAAGTCCGGCCTTCTCGCGGCCATCCCGAATCTGCGCGCCTTCGCCGTGTCCCTCGCGGGCGACGCCGACCGCGCCGACGATCTCGTCCAGGAGACGATCGTGCGCGCGTGGGCGCACATGGCGGACTTTTCCGAAGGAACCAGTCTTCGGGCCTGGCTGTTCACGATCTTGCGGAACGTCTATTTTTCCGAGTACCGCAAACGCCGGCGCGAGGTTCCGGATTCCGACGGAGCGATCGCCGGCGCGCTCGCCGCGGCGCCGTCGCAATCCGCGCACATGGATTTTCTGGATTTCCGGTCCGCTCTCGCGCGCCTGCCGCCCGACCAGCGCGAGGCGCTGATTCTCGTGGGCGCCTCGGGATTATCCTACGAGGAGGCGGCAAGCGTCGCCGGCTGCGCCACCGGCACGATGAAGAGCCGGGTCAACCGGGCCCGCGCGCGGCTGGCGGACCTGCTGTCGATGACCTCGCCCTCGGATTTCAGTCAGGAACAATGGGCCATCCCCGGCGGCCGGCGGCTGGCGCGCACGGGCAGCGACTGATCCCGACTTCAACCTGGATGTTTCATGACAGAGGCCGCCCCCGGGTTCCGGATTGAAACAGACTCATTCGGTCCGGTCGAAGTGCCGGCCGACGCCTTCTGGGGCGCGCAAACGGAACGGTCGCGGCGGAATTTCCGCATCGGCGGCGAGCGGATGCCGGCAGCGCTGATTCACGCGCTCGCGCTGGTCAAACGAGTGGCCGCCGGCGTCAATCGCGACTTCGGGCTGCTCGACGCGTCGCGCGCCGGGGCCATCGCCGCCGCCGCGGACGAAATCATCGCGGGCAAGCTGGACGCGCAATTTCCGTTGGCGGTCTGGCAGACGGGGTCCGGCACGCAGACGAACATGAACGTCAACGAGGTCATCGCCGGGCGCGCCAACGAATTGATGGGCGCGGGACGCGGCGGCAAGGCGCCGGTTCATCCCAACGATCACGTCAACCTTGGCCAGTCCTCGAACGACAGTTTTCCCACCGCCATGCACGTCGCGGCGGCGCGGGCGATCGCCTCGGACCTGCTGCCCGCGCTCGACGGACTGTCAGGGGCGCTGACGGCGAAAGCGGAGCGCTTCGCCGCGATCGTCAAGACGGGACGGACGCATCTTCAGGACGCGACGCCGGTCACGCTCGGGCAGGAATTTTCCGGTTACGCGGCGCAGACGGCGCTCGCGGCGGCGCGGATTCGCCGCGCCCTGCCCGATCTCTACCCTCTGGCGCAGGGCGGCACGGCGGTCGGCACCGGGCTCAATACAAAAGCCGGATTCGCGGAAGCTTTCGCCGCGGGGATGGCGATCGCGACCGGCCTTCCCTTCGTGACGGCGCCGAACAAATTCGAGGCGCTCGCCGCGCACGACGCCTGCGTTTTCGTGCATGGCGCGCTCGACGCCGCCGCCGCCGGGCTGTTCAAGATCGCCAGCGACATTCGCCTGCTCGGCAGCGGCCCGCGCTGCGGCCTCGGCGAATTGCTCCTGCCGGAGAACGAGCCTGGCTCGTCGATCATGCCGGGCAAGGTCAACCCCACTCAGGCGGAAGCGCTGACGATGGTCTGCGCGCGCGTTTTCGGCAACCAGACGACGATCGCGTTCGCGGGTTCGCAGGGGCACCTCGAACTGAACGTGTTCAAGCCGGTCATCGCCGCGGCGCTGCTCCAGTCGATCCGCCTGCTCGCCGACGCCGCGGAAAGTTTCCGGGTCCACTGCGTCGAGGGCCTCGGGGCGGACGAGGCGCGCATCGCCGAACTCGTGGGCCGCTCGCTCATGCTCGTCACGGCGCTGGCGCCGAAAATCGGCTACGACAAGGCCGCGCTGGTCGCGAAAAGCGCCCACGCGCGCGGGACGACGCTCCGCGAGGAAGCGGTCAGGCTCGGGTTCGTCAGCGGAGACGAATTCGACGCGCTGGTTCGTCCGGAGGCGATGCTGGCTCCCGACCCCCGGGATTAACGGGCGGTTTCGCGCGCGCACTGGCGGCTCAAGCCCTCGAAGCGCGCCGTCTCCTCCGGCGAAAGCGTGTTGCCAAGCACTTTTCGCCAGAGGTTTTCCTGTTTCGTCCGCGTCACGACGCACCCGCAGGCGCGCGCGCAGAACTCGCCCCCCGCGCCGGAGGCGACGCAGGGCGCCTCGCAGGCGCGGACATAGTTCGCTTCCTCGGGCGGGGCGACGAGCGTCGCGCCGTAAACAAGCGCGAGAAACACCGGCTGATGCACGAGGTAGACCGCGAGCGAATGACGACCGCCCAGGACCAGCGTCCGGGCGAAGCCGCCGCCCGCGCGCCATGACGCCAGCCGGTCCGGCAGCCCCCGGGCGAGCGCGGCGCGCATGAGCGCCAGCCCCGCGAGCGTGAAGCCCGCCCAGGGGAAAAACGTCCGCAAGTCGTTGGTGCGCGGCTCGATCTGGCCAAGGCCGGTCCACAGCAGCCACGGCGCGTCGAACCAGGGCGAGGAGATGGCCAGCGGCGCGGCCAGAATCGCCGCCGCGGCCGCGGCCACGAGCCAGGGCGGGGCGCGCAGGAAGGCGAGGGCCAGAAGACTCGCCGCGGCGATACAATGGAGAATCCCGAAAAAAATAAAACTGTCCGGGAACAGCCAGAGCGTCGCGGCCGTGATGGCCGCCGCCGCCGCGACAATCATCGCGAACCGTTTCCAGAACGGCTTCCAGCGCAAGCCGCCGCGCGCGGCGAGGGCCAGACTCGCGCCCGCTAGGCCAAGGAAGGTCGCGGCGACGCAATGACCGAAGGACATGAACCCCGGCGAATAGGGGAAATCAGCCGGAATGAAGCCGAAATAGCCAAGATCCCAGGTCAGATGGAACACGAACATGCCGATCAGGGCCACGCCGCGCAGCGCGTCGACGGCCTCGACGCGCGAAGGCGGAGCGGCGGCGGGAAGGTCCTGCATGTGAAAAGAATCCCTCGAACGCGGCTTTATCGCAACCGGCGAGGCCCTGGCGCAAGCCGCTCCGCGTCCACGATTTTTTCAGTGAATAAGCGAAACCTTTACCCGATACGCCTAGACCAGGGTCACGCCGGCGGCGGGGGCATGGCCCCGCGACGCGATTTCATCGCCCCCGGCGGCGGGCGGGAGAGTTTCATGTTGCTGAGCCAGAACCACGAGGACGGCGCGATCCTGAGGCTCCGGGAGCGCCGGGACGCGCCCGCCCAGCGCATTCTCGGCCGCCTCGTCGCGCTCAACGGCATGCACGGAATCATCGCCAGCCGCCTCGACACGAGCGATGGCGGCTCCGCCTGGTCCATCGGACATCTCATCACCATCGTCCATGGCGCGACGCGCGTCGTCGGCGTCGTGTGCGAGATGACCGCGGTCAATCATCTCTGGCACGAAACCGAGACCAACATCGCCCACGTCAAGGTCGAGCTCAGCGGCGAAATCAGCGACGACGAGAACGGCAAGCCGCGGTTTTTCCGCGGCATCCGCTCCTATCCCGAACTCGGCGCCGTCGCCCACCGAATCCGGGCCTCGGATCTCGCGGCGATCTACGCGTTCAACGGACGCCAGGGCATCGAGATCGGCAGACTGTCCCAGGAAGAGAGCATTCCCGCGGTGGTCAGCGTCCACGAACTCGTGACGCGGCATTTCGCCGTGATCGGCTCCACCGGCGTCGGCAAGACCACCGCCGTCTCCATGCTGCTGCGCAAGTGTCTCGGACAGCGCGAAAACCTGCGCGTCCTCATCATCGATCCGCACAACGAATACAAAAATCACTTCAACGACAATTCCATCGTGCTCGATTCCGACAATCTGGAAATTCCCTTCTGGATGTTCCGCTTCGAGGAAATGGTCGACATCATCTACGCCGGCCGCAAGCCCTCCGCCGAGGAAACCGACGCGCTCTACGACGTGATCCGCACCGCCAAGCAGCGATTCGCCGGCGGAGGGTCCGCCGCGCCCGCCCCGACGAGCGCCATCAGCGCGCTGAGCGCGATCCGTCGCCCGGCGGGCGGAGACGCCTCGGGCAATTCCAGCATCAGCGCCGACACGCCGGTTCCCTATCGCGTCGCCGACGCGATGAAGGTCATCGACGAATGGCTCGGCCTGCTCGACAAGCGCTACGCCATCACCGACCTGCGCGCGCTGAAGAACCGTTTCGAATCGCTCGCGCGCGATCCCCGCTTCAAGTTCATGTTCGGCCGCACGCTGGTCGAGGACAACATGGCGCGGATCGTCTCGAAAATTTTCCGCATTCCCGCGGAAGACCGGCCGGTGACGGTCCTGCAACTCGCGGGCCTGCCGAACGAAGTGGTGAATTCCGTCGTCTCCGTGCTGGCCCGCCTCGCCTTCGACATCGCGCTGTGGAGCGGCGGCGGCTACGAAATCGCGGTCGTGTGCGAGGAGGCGCATCGCTACATTCCGAACGACCGGACGCTCGGCTTCGGCCCGACGCGGGCGGCCATCGGGCGCATCGCCAAGGAAGGCCGCAAATACGGCGTCTCGCTCGGCGTCGTCTCGCAGCGCCCGTCGGAGCTCGATTCAACCGTGCTGTCGCAATGCTCGACCATGTTCGCCATGCGGTTGCCGAACGAATCCGACAAGACGATCATCCGCTCGGCGCTGGCCGAATCCTCGGCGAGCATCGTCTCGTTTCTGTCGGCCATCGCCGACCGCGAGGCCATCGCCTTCGGCGAGGCCCTGCCGACGCCGATGCGCATGAAATTCGAGGCGCTGCCGCGCCCGGCGGTCACTGCGAAATTCGACGAGCCGAAAGCCGCCGGCCAGGTGAGCCGTCTGGAAATCTCGCGGATCGTCGGAAAGCTGCGCGGGGAAAGCGGCGGCGACGGGCATTGACGCCCGCCGGTCTCAGGCCAGTGCGGCGTAAACGTCGCCTGAATTGGCCTCGTGCGGCAGGGCGCCGACGTGCTCCCGCATTTCCGCCTTCGTCGTCCAGCGATTGAAGGTCAGCGTCTGGCTCTCGCCGAGCGCGATGTCGAAGCGGTAGGGGCCGATCTCCATCAGTCGGTCGAGACAGGCGAAGGCCACGTCGCGCTGGATCGTCGTGAATTCGAAGGACAGCGCCGGGAGCGGCTGTCCGAGGCCCGCGAGCACGTCGGCCTCGAATCCCTCCACGTCGATCTTGACGAAATCCGGCCGCCCGTGCGCGGCGATCAGGGCGTCGAGCGTCGTCACGGGGACGACGATGTCGCGATCCCAGCGCTGGCCTTCCCAGCCGCCGGCGCCGTCCGCGGCCTTCACGAAGGCGGGCGAGGCGGTCGTCACCGTCGGATTGGCGGAATTGACGTGCAGGGTCAGTTCGCCCGATCGCGCGCCGCACGCGGCCTCGATCACGGCGACCTCGCCGTCCTCCGCGTAGAGATCGCGGATCACGCGCGCGCACAAAGGCTGCGGCTCGAGCGCCACGACGCGCGCGCCGAGCCGCCGGAATCCGCCAACACGGTCGCCAACGTGCGAGCCGATGTCAAAGGCGAGCCCGCCCCGCCCGACGAAGCGCGCGTAGAGCCGGTCCATCGCGGCGTCGCGCGACGCGTCGCCATAATAGACGTCGAGCGAGCGGCGCAGCGACGCCAGCGCCGGATCCGCCTTCAGCGCGGCCAGACGGGATTGAAATCGCGAAGACGAGGTCATGGCTTGTCCGAAAACTGGCTGAACACCATGTCCGGCGCGGAGAGGTTGTGGTTCGACGGAGCCGTGCGGCCCGCCCAGATTTCGGTGGCCGCGGCGCCCCTGAAATTCATCACGGGCGATTCCGACCAGCCCTCGCCCCCCTTTTTCCGCCAGGCGACCTTCGCCACGTCGGCGTTGAATTCGGTCGCGTACATGGAACGCATCGCGGCGAAGGGCAGCCCGGCGGGCATCGCGCCCGAAAAGGTCGCCGCGAGCGCGAGCCTGTCCTGATCGATCTTTTCGATCTTCAGTTTCGCCGAGCCGCCGCGCGCGAAATCGAGCGTGAAGGTCATCGTCTCCGGGTCGAACGAGACCTGTTCGAGCGCGACGACCGGACGTTGCTGGATTTCGACGGGGCCGACGAGGAACGACGAACCATAGGCGGTCCAGCGCATGTCCGCGAAAGGCAACGGGCGCGCGCGCCAGTAGCCGTCCGGCGGATAGAAAACCAGCACTTCCTCGGCGCGCTCGCGATAACGCATCCAGAGCTGCACCATGTGGAGCCCGGTCTCCACGCGGTCGCCGACTCGCACAGGCACGGCGGCGGGCCGCCAGAAGCCCG
The DNA here is from genome assembly GCA_903884435.1 of uncultured Hyphomicrobiales bacterium. Taxonomy (GTDB): domain Bacteria; phylum Pseudomonadota; class Alphaproteobacteria; order Rhizobiales; family Beijerinckiaceae; genus Terripilifer. Next base: position 8,823 of record CAISEY010000047.1, read on the forward strand.
GAAACGTGTAACCCGTCAGCCAGAATTCCGGCGTCTCCCAGAAAGTGACGCGACGCGATCTGTCGGCGTGGAAATTCGGATCGCGCGTCATGTCGCAGGCGGTCCAGTCGGGCGCCCAGCGGTCGGTGGAGATCGTGCCGATGTAGGCCGGATGCAAGGCCTGAACGCGCATCTTGCGCACCGCGGGCGAGGTGAAGTCGAGATGGACGTTGTCCTTCTCGGCGCAAAGCACCGGACCGCTCCTGTTGGCGACATCGACCGCGAGTTCGCCGGCGTCGATGCCGTTCGAGGGCGTGAAGGGCGTCGGGGACGGCGCCGGATATTGCGCGCGCGCCGGCGCGGCGGAAACAAGGGCGAGGGCGAAAAGGGCGAAGAAGGTTTTCATGGGTGCGCGGGCGCCTCCGTCGCGACCGGCGCCGCCGCGGTTTCCGCGAGCGCCGCGCCAAGCGCGTCGAGAATAGGGGAATGTTCGAATTCCTCCGGCAGCGCGCAAAGCTTCCAGCGCGTGAGCGCGGCGCCCGCCGCCGGCGAGGCGGTCCACATGGCGTAGGGCACGGCGAGAACATAGCCCGCCGTCAGCGGCAGCGACCACCAGACCAGCGCGGGCGCGAGCGCCGCGGCGAGACCGAGCACCACGACGCCGAACAGCATTTGCGGCCACATTCCGCGCACGGCGACCCCGAGCGGCAGCGCGTGCGTGTCGCGCGCCTGACCGTTCCACGTCACCGATCGCCCGAACGCGAGGCCGATCATGAACATGCCGGTGCGCAGCGTCGTCGAGGCGCCCTGCAAAAGAGAAAAGAACAGTTCGGCGACGCAGCCGATGGTGAAGCGCGCCGCGCCGCCGTATCGCTTCGCGCCGCCCTCGCTCATGGCGATGTCGATGAAACCGGCGAGCTTCGGCGCGAGATACATGAGCAGAAACACGCCGTAGAGCCCCGCCGCGGACGCAGCCGGAAACAGCGCTGTGTTTTCACCGTCGAGCGGCTTGATCGCGCAGAGAAAGATGATCGAGGTCCAGGCGGGCACGCCGACGAACATCATCACGGCCCAGACGAGCTGGAACGCGCTCATCGGGCGTATGCCCGGCAACAGGCCGATCAGCTTCACGTATTGAAGATTGCCCTGGCACCAGCGCAGGTCGCGGCGGGTGAACTCGAGCAGCGTCGGCGGATTGTCCTCGTAGCTGCCGCATTCCTCCGGCAGCACGCGCACCTCGTAGCCGGCTCGGCGCATCAGCACGGCCTCCACCTGATCGTGGCTGAGGATGGGGCCGCCCAGCGGCGGATTGCCCGGCAACATCGGCAAATGACATTCGCCGGCGAAGGGCGCGATCCGCACCAGCGCGTTGTGGCCCCAGAAGGGACCGCAATCGCCGGCCCACCAGGCGCTGCCCATCGTGTAGGGCCTCATGCCATGGCGCATGCCGAACTGGAAAATCCGGGCGAAGGCGGAGGTCGAGGGCGCGCCGACGACGAGGCTCTGGAGGATGCCGAGTTTCGGAAAGGCCTGGCCGATGCGAACCATGCGCAGGATGGTGGCGCCGTCCATCAGCGAATCCGCGTCGAGCGGCAGCATGAATTCATGATCCTTGCCCCAGCGGGCGCAGAAATCGCGGAGGTTGCCGGCCTTGTAGCCCTCGTTGTCCGCGCGGCGGCGATATACGAGACGGGCGGCGTCCGCGCCGGCGCTGTCCTTCCAGCGGGCGAAATGTCGCTCCTCGAGCGCCGCCACCGCGTCGTCGTCCGTGTCGGAGAGAATATACCAGGAAAAATTCGCGCCCTCGCCGGTGGCGTCGATGCTGGCCTTGACGGTGCGCATCCGCGCGAAGGCGCGCGCCGGATCCTCGTTGCGCAACGTCATCAGAACGGCCGTCGAGACGGCGATGGGCGCGGCGTTGTCCGCCGCCTTCGCGAAGGGCGCCACGGCGGCGAGCGGATCGCGCGAAAACCGCAGCAGGGCCAGCCCGAGGACCGCGTTCCAGAGGCCGAGCACGCTCCACGGCGCGGCGATGGCGAAACAGATGAAAATCAGAACGTCGACGACGCTCCAGCCGCCAACCGACAGGATCGAGGCGAGCCACCGGAGCAGACCCAGATAGATCGCGGCGTTGACGACGCCGGCGATCGCGCGCCGGCGCGCCAGCAGCCTCGCGGGCTGGACGCCGGCGGGCGTCATGGCTTCCCCGGGGGGCGTTCTCGGTTCGGTGGCGTTTCCTGTCGCTGTCATGGCGCCCGTTCACGAGGCGCGATGGAGTTTCGGCGCCGATTGGGATATTGAGCGCGTTTCCATAGCGGGTGCGGCAATGGCGGTCGAGACGAAAAGCGGCGGACGGGCGCTCTGGTACGTGGCGCCGGGGGAGGCGGAATTGCGGCCCGCGCCGCTCCCCGCCCCGCGCCCCGGCGAGGCGCGGCTCGCGATGCTGTGGAGCGGCGTCAGCCGGGGCACGGAGCGG
>CAISEY010000048.1 GCA_903884435.1 uncultured Hyphomicrobiales bacterium
AACGGCGCGGCCAGGCCGCCGGAGCGCCCGGCCAGACCCGCCAGCGCGGCGAGGGCAGCGGACAAAGAGCCGCGGGAGCGGGCGAGCGCGGGCCGGGCCAGGCCGCCGCCGATCCGCCGCCGGCGCCTGCTCCGGTCACGACGCAATGAGCGTTTCGACGCCCTTCATCCTTCGTCCCGTGGCGACGTCGCTGCTGGGCGTGGCGGTGTTGCTGGGCGGGCTTCTCGGGTTCTGGCGGCTCGCGGTGGCGCCGCTGCCGCAGGTCGATTTTCCGACGATCCAGATCGTCACGCGGATGCCCGGGGCCAATCCCGACATCATCGCCGCGATCATCACCGCGCCGCTGGAGCGGCAATTCGGCCAGATCCCCGCGCTGACGACGATGTCGTCGCTGTCCTCGTTCGGGCTCAGCCAGATCACGCTGCAATTCGATCTCGACCGCGATATCGACGGCGCGGCGCAGGACGTGCAGTCCGCGATCAACGCGGCGAGCTCCAGCCTGCCGCGCACGTTGCCCTATCCGCCGACCTACGCGAAGGTGAATCCGGCGGACACGCCGATCATCACGCTGGCGCTCACCTCCGACAACCTGCCGTTGCGCACGCTCAGCGATTTCGCCGACAGTCTGATCGGACCGCGCCTCTCGGAGATGAGCGGCGTCGGACGCGTGTCGATCCAGGGCGGCATCAAGCCGGCGGTGCGGATCAGGGCCGATCTGGCGCGGCTCTCGAATTACAAGATCGGCCTCGAGGATCTGCGCCAGGCCATCGTCGCGGCCAACGTCGCGGGCGCCAAGGGCGCGCTCGACGGCGCCCATCAGGCCTACACGATTTCCTCCAATGACCAGATCGCGGCGGCCGCCGCCTACGGCAACGTCATCGTCGCCTTTCGCAACAACGCGCCCGTGCTGCTGCGCGACGTGGCCGAGGTGATCGACGGGCTGGAGGACACGCGCGTCGGCGGCTGGTACAAGGGCCAGACAGCGATCATCCTCGACGTGCAGCGGCAGCCCGGCGCTAACGTCATCACGACGGTCGACCGGCTGAAGCAAGAACTGCCGCGCATCGCGCGCTCGATCCCGGCCGGCGCGAAGCTCGACATCGTGCACGACCGCACGCAGATCATCCGCGCGTCCATTCACGAGGTCGAGTTCACGCTGGCGCTCTCGGTGGCCCTCGTCGTTCTGGTGGTGCTTCTGTTCCTGCGTACCGCGCGGGCGACGATCATCGCGGGCGTCACCCTGCCGCTGTCGATCGTCGCGACCTTCGCGGTGATGTGGGTCGTCGGCTTCAGCCTCGACAATCTCTCGCTGATGGCGCTGACCATCGGCACGGGCTTCATCGTCGACGACGCCATCGTGATGATCGAGAACATCGTGCGCAACGTGGAGGCCGGCAAGTCGCCGCTCGACGCGGCGCTCGACGGCGCGCGCGAAATCGGCTTCACGGTGATTTCGCTGACCTTCTCGCTGATCGCGGTGTTCATTCCGCTGCTGTTCATGACGGGCGTCGTGGGGCGCATGTTCCGGGAATTCGCGCTGACGCTGGCGATCTCCGTGCTGGTCTCGGCGGTGGTGTCGCTGACGCTGACGCCGATGATGTGTTCGAAGATCCTGCGCGAAATTCCGCCCGGGCGGGAGAGTTTCCTGATGCGCGCGGCGGAATGGCCGATGAACCTGATGGCGCGCGGCTACGAGGCGACGCTCGGCTGGGCATTGCGCCGGCAGGGGTTCATGCTGTTTCTCACCCTGGGCACGCTGGTTCTGACGGTGTGGCTCTACATCGTCATTCCCAAGGGTTTCCTGCCGATCCAGGACACGGGGCTCGTCGCGGTGACGCTCGAATCCTCGCCCGACGCCTCCTTCCGCGAGATGAGCCGGTTGCAGGGCGAGGTCGCCGCCGTCATGGAGCGCGACCCGGAGGTCGCCGGCGTCGTTTCGGTGCTGGGGATCGGTCCGCTCAACGCGACCTCCAACGCCGCCCGTCTGACGGTCGTGTTGAAAGACCGCGATCAGCGCCGCGAGAGCGCGGCGACGATTTCCGAGCGGTTGCGCGCCGCCGCCGCCGAAGTGCCTGGCGCGACGGTGTTCGTGGAGCCGGTGCAGGACATCCAGATCACGAC
>CAISEY010000049.1 GCA_903884435.1 uncultured Hyphomicrobiales bacterium
CCGTTTCGCTGCGTCCCCGTCCACCAGGGTCAGTTTCTGCTGAGCCCCAGCGGCTTGATAGGCTGCGGCCACGACGTTCGGTGCCGCGGCGGTCTCGCCCGCGAGCCACAGCGGGGTCGGGGCGGCCAGGGCGAGCATTCCCGGCAAGTCGGCGATCTCGCCCACGAATCGCACGCGGCCGGCGATCAGCGGATCGCGCGCCACGCGGTCGCGCAATTGCTGGCCAAAGGCGTCGCCCTCCCAGTCGGAGATTAGCCCGGCGATCACGAGGCAGGCCCGGGGATAATCGGCGGCCACCAGCCGGAACGCGTCGACCAGAAAATGCGGCCCCTTGTGATCGGCGATTTGCCCGATGAAGCCGAAGACGCGGGCGTCCGCGGGCAAATCCGTCGCGAACGCCTTGCCGGCCAGCGCTGGCCGGGCCGGCGGCGCGTTGTAGATCAGCGTGATCCTGTCCCGCGGCACGCCGGTCGGGACCATCGAACGCGCCACGAATTCTGAATTGGCGACGAATCGTCGCGTCCGCCGCACGATGAAGTTCCAGCTGAACCGCCAGAAGAAATTGTGCATCGTCGGCTCGTCGCCCGCGCGGAACACCATGGGCACGCGCGTCATCGCGAGAGCGAGGACGAAATTCATCACATGGGTCTGGTTGCAGGCGTGGACATGGGTGGGACGAAACTCCCGCAGGATCCGGAAAAACCGCCAGTGCGCCTTCAGCAGCGCGAAGGGGTTGCGCGCCATCATGCGCAGCCGGGCTCCGGGTCTGGGAACGTCGAAGTAGGGAACCTTGACGAACCGGAGCCCCCGCGCCTCGAGCGCTGGGGGAAGATGGATCGCCCAGTCTTCGTCGCGCACGAGGAAAAGCACCTCGCAACCCGCCTTTTGCAGCGCGGACAGGGCTTCCATGTTGCCGCGCTCCTGGCCGAAGAGCACGACGCCGCCGAAGAGGACGAGAATGCGCGGACGTTCCATCGAATTTTTAATGCTCATCGCCGCGCGATCTCCGCCAGCGCGCGTTCGACGCCATCGGCGGCGGCCCCGAGGCTGTAGCGACGGGCGGTCGCCCCGATCGCGACCGGATCGCGCGGCGCGTCCAGAAGGGCGGACAGCGACGCGCGCAGGGCTTCCACGTCGCCGACGGGAAACACCCGTCCCACGCGGGGGTCCGCGGCGAGGTCGTCGCCGCATCCGCACGCCCGCGTCACGACGATCGGCCGCCCGCAGGCCAGAGCCTCGTTGGCGACGAGCCCCCACGTTTCCGAATCCGAGCAAAGCACGAGGACATCCGAGGCCGCGTAGACCGCGGGCATCTGGCTCTGGTTGCAAAACCCGAGGTGAACGAGCCGGACCCCGGCCTGTCGCGCCGCCGCGGTCAGGGCGCCCTCGAGAAGGCCGGAGCCGGCGACCAGCACGGCCATGTCGCCGCCGGCGCGGTTGTACAGGCCCGCGGCGGCCACGAGGTCGGCCGGTCGCTTGAGCTCCATCAGCTTGCCCGCGAACAGGGCCACCTTCGTCGTGGCGCCGATTCCGTGGCGCTCGCGCAGCTCCCGGCCCGCTTCCGCCGTGGCTCTTCGCGCGAACCATTCGTTGTCCACGCAATGCGGAGAAAAAAACATTCGCCGCTCGGGGTAGTGGTAGCGCCGCCAGTAGGCCCGCGAGCGTTCGCCGACATAGAGCGCGGCGTCGAACACGCGGAGCAGAGCGGGATAGGCGAGGCTCTTGGCGAACTTCTTGAGCGCGCTCCGCGGCGTCGCGAGCTGGCTGTCGCCGCGCGCCATGACCGGGATCCCGCGCCGCTTCGCGGCCACGATCGCCTGGATGAAGCTCCTGAAATGCCACCCCATCACGAGCACGGCGTCGAAGCCGCCCCGGGCGATTTCCCCATCGATGGAAGGCGTGTCGCACCCTCCGAACTTCTCGAGCCCGGGCGCCTTCGAGACGTTGTCCAGAAAACGATGTTCGTAGCCGGACAACAAATCCACGTCCCATTCGAACCCGACGCCGAATCCCGCGCCCGCCTGATCGCCGCGGCTCGCGCGATGCGCGTAGAACACCGTCAGGTCGAGGCGCCGCGCGATCTCGCGGAACAGCGGCGCCTGGTACTGGATGGGATGGGACGCGACGATGGCGAGGCGCATCAGGAGACTCCCGCCCGCCGCGCCGCGAGCCGCTCGAAAATCGCCGCGTATCGGGCCGAGATGGCGCGCGCGTGATAGGCCGCGTAAACGGCGGGATCGGCGCGCCCGAGAGAAGCGGGATCCGTCGCGATCGTGGCGATCGCGTCGGCCAGCGGACCCTCGAGGGCGGACAATTCATCGGGCGAGCCGAACGACAGGGCGATCCCGCCGCCCGACCGCGTCAGAATTTCGTGGGCGCTGCTGGCCTTGTGCAGAATTGAAAGAAACGGGCGGCGCGACATCAGGATGGAGAAGATTTTCGACGCCGTGTAGTGCGGCTCCGCCGAACCGAAGATCAGCGCGCCTTCGGAGTTCGCCTGGATCGACAGGGCTTGCAAATAGGGAAGCCTTTGCGGCGTCTCGCGAACGATATCGGCCACTCCGGCCGCTTCCGCGAGCGGCAGCACGCGATACCCCGTCGTGTCGTTCGGATTCGCCGTGGTGCCGATGAACCGCAGGCGGACGCGCGCGAAAACGGCGGGATGGCGGTCGCGCAACAGGGCCATCGCCCGCAGGAACGTTTTCAGGGTTCCGATCACCGGCGGCCAGATCGTGCCGGCGTAGCAAAAATTGACGCAGCCCTTTTCCAGACCGCCGCCGTCGGAGGGAAACGTGGCGTTTCGCAGGGCTTCGTAATCATCGTCGTCCCCGCCGATGGGGATCGCGGCCATCCGCGTCTTGTCGAGCCAGGGATAACGCGCCGCCATTTCATCGTTCTGAATTGCGGACACCGAGGTGATGAAATCCGCCGCCCGGACCGCCCGCGGCTCCAGCCAGACGGACAGGGCGTGCGCGAGGCCGGACTTTGAAAACCGCGGCTGTTCCGCGCCCCACGCCGACACCCAGGGATCCTGAAAATCAAGCACGACGGGCACGCCGAACCTTCGTTTGATCTCGCCCGCGAGAAGCATCGGATAATAGGGCGAACCCGTCACGAGAACCGCGTCGATCGCGCGTGTTTCGAGCAATCCGAAAATCGCCTGGCGCAATTGCAGGCAAGCGCGCAAGCCAAGATCGCCAAAACCGAGCGGCCGCGCGAGGCGCGCGGAAATCGCCCCGACCTTCACGATTTCCACCGACGGGGGCACGAGCGCCGCGAGACCTGGATCGAGACGCTCTTCGTGAAAGGATTCGTCGACGCAAACGACGACCGGCGTCCATCCCGCCTCGGGCAATCGCCGCGCCAGCAGACGCGCGCGATGCACGCCCGCCAGCGTGCTGGGCGGGAAGTAAGGCGAGACAATGAGGCAGGTTCGCGTCACGGCGCCCGGGCCGGACTGGCCATGATCTGGAACACGTCCTTCGAGCGAGCCATTTCGACGTCGGAGTCGAGATGTTCGATCGTGTATCCTTCCGCTCCGAGCAGCGCGCCGCACTGGGCGAGCAGTTGGGTCGAATGGATTTCTGCGAAAATGACCGGCTTGTGCGCGCGCAAGGTCGCCATGGCGCCCTTGAGAACCATCAGTTCCGCGCCCTCGACGTCGATTTTCATCAGGGCGGGCGGCGGCGCCTCGCCGCTCGCGATCACGCTGTCGATGCCGCGGACACGAACGCGCACGCGGTTCGCGGACGTGTTCCCCGCCTGAAACTCGCTTGTCTCGAGCTTGGCCATGCTCGTTTCCGGCATGATCATCAGGTCCATCTCGGTGTCGGAATCGCTGACCGCGCAGGCGTGCAGCTTGATGGACTTCGACGGATTGAGCGCGACGAGGCGGGCGACGCGCTCCGCGTTCTGGGGCAAGGGCTCGAACACATGCACCTGGCTCGCCCCCTGGGCGGCCATGATACCCGCGAAAAAGCCATGCCAGCTGCCAATGTCGTAGGCCACGCAGCCCGGCCTGACGGCGGCGGCGAGCCGCGACGCAAAGTCAATTTCGTAGGCGCCGGTCCAGATGCCCTTGTCCTCGGGCATGCGGATGTGAAACGTGATGCCTTTCGCGGGGCCGGCGTCGACGAGATGATCGAATTCGCTGCCATCGAGCGCGCCGGAAACGACGACCCTCTGCAACAGCGCGACGCCGGGAATCTTTTTGATTCGATCGCGAAAAGACCAGAGGATCAGCCCGAGGGCGCGCGTCAGCAAGCGAGCGGCGGTCATGGCGCCACGACGTTCTGGTTGGAACGCAACGCGCCTTTCAGCGCCGCGGCGATCTTTTCAAGCTCAAGCTCCAAGTTTGCCTCCTCCATCGCGAAGCGACGCGCGTTCGATTGCATTTCGGTCAGACGTTCCGGCGACGATCTCAATTGCCCGATCGCCGACACGAGCGACGCGGGATCGCCGGGCTCGCACACGAGACCGGCGCGCGAACGGCGAATCACGCTGGCGAGTCCGGGAAGATCCGTCGCGATCACCGCGAGCCCGCCCATGTGATAATCGAACATCTTGTTGGACACCGTGAGGTCGTGATTACGCGGTCCGCGGCGCTCCAGACACAGCCCGACATCGAAAGGCGCGGCCTGTTGCACGGCCTCCTCGGGCGCGTAGGGCGGCAGAACGAAAACCCGGTCCCGCAGCCCCATGGCCGCGACCCTTTCGTTGAGTTCGCGCCCGCCATCGGCGGGCAAGCGTCCCTGAAGATACAGCCGGACGTCTTCCGGCAATTGAACGAGCGCGGCGAGCGCGTCTTCCAGACCGCGCTGACCGAAGCCGACCACGCTGTTGCGCCAGTACAGGTTGAGGCCGCCGCCCTTGCGCGGCGGCAGGCCGGACGCGCGCGGAGGCACGTTGTAGGCGGGCAAGGGCCGCGCGATCGAGTATTCGGCGGCGAGAACGTCGGCGAGTTCGTCGCTGCTGGCGATCACGAGCGCGCAGGAGGAAAGACACCTGCCCTCGATGACGCGCGCGGCGCGCGCCTCGACGGGATGCTGGCTGTCTCCCATGTCGGAATAATATTCCATGCAGTCGAACACGACCGAACCGCCCGACGATTTCGCCGCGTTGATCGCCGGCCATAATGTTTCAATATTGTGGGCGATGTAGACATCCGCCGCCACGCCCCGGAGGGCGCGGGCGAGCCCCTGCGCCTTGTCGCCAAAAATGCTCTCGTTCACGACGCCCGTGGCGGAAAACGCGGCCCGGCCGAGACGGGTCGCGAGCTTGCGTCCGGCGAGGCGGACGGGCGACGCGGCGCGCGTTGGAAACTCCAGCGTCAACCGCTTCGGCTTGCTCGCCTTCAACAGCATCGGGTCGGGCGCGCGCGCGGCGCCGGCGGGGGCAATGTCGACAAAGACAATGTCCGCGTCCGGAAACGCCATGCGCGCCGCCAGCGCGTGCCGCGGCGCGCGCGGTTCGGCGGCCGCCGTGTAGGACGTGACCACGCAAATCCGCGCGGGCTCGCCGCCAGCGCCAGTTGTCCCGTTGCCCGCCATGTCAGGCCGCCCGATCCCTTGCAATCAAACTGTCCACGATTCTGACGGCGGCGCGACCATCTCCGAAGGGATTCGGGCTCTCGGCCATCTTTTTATAAACGGCGGGATCGTCGAGCAATTCATACGCCGCCCCCAGGATGCGCCCCGCCGAGGTGCCGACGAGCTTCGCGGTTCCCGCCGAGACCGCCTCGGGCCGCTCGGTCTCGTTCCGGGTCACGAGGACCGGAATATTGAGCGTCGGCGCCTCCTCCTGGATGCCGCCGGAATCCGAAATAATGAAATTGGCTTTCAGCATCAGCGCGGCGAAGGCGAGATATTCCATCGGCGCCGTCAGATGTATATTCGATCTCCGGGAAAGTCGCTCCCGAACCGTGGCCACGACGTTCGGGTTTGGATGAACCGGCCACACGATTTCAATTTCCTCGCGCGCCGCGAGCTGGTTGAGCGCCTCGCACATTTCGGCGAGGCCGCCGCCGAAGCTCTCGCGCCGGTGTCCCGTCACGAGCACGAGCTTCTTCGCGGGATCGAGGCGCGGCAACCCTTCCCACAGCCGCGCGCGCAAGGCGTCGTCGCGACGGATTTTGTCGGTCACGAGCAAAATCGCGTCGACCACGGTGTTCCCCGTCACCAGAACGTTCGCGGATGGCGAGCCCTCGTCGAGAAGCGTCCGGGCCGAACGTTCGGTCGGCGCCCAGAGCAGATCCGCGAACATGTCGACGGAGCGGCGATTGAACTCCTCGGGCCAGGGAGCCATCATGTTGCCGGTGCGCAGGCCCGCCTCGACGTGGCCCACCGGCGTTCCAAGGTAGAAGCTCGCGACGGAGGCGGCGTAAGTCGTCGTCGTGTCGCCGTGAACCAGCACGCGCGAAGGCCGCACCTCCTCGATAACCGGCGTCAGTTGCGAAAGTATCGCCGAAGTCATCCCCGCGAGCGTCTGCCCCGGGCGCATGATGTTGAGATCATGGTCGGGCACGATTCCAAAGACCTTCAGCGCGTCGTCAAGCATGTCCCTGTGCTGGCCGGTCACGCAAACGATCGTCCGGACGTCCGGCCTGCGACGCAATTCCAGAATGACCGGAGCCATCTTGATGGTTTCCGGTCGCGTGCCAAACACAACGAGAACTTTTTGCATCAATTCAAACCATGATTTTCAGTCGTCGGGAACGGCAAGACCGCGCCCCTCCGATTGACAGGATTTCGACGGTTGCTTCCCGGGTCAGGGGATGCCCGGGACGATTCCGCCCGACTCATTCCGGCATGAAGGCGCTTCATGCCGGTTTCATGAAGGTGTGTAAAACCCACTCCAGTCCGGCGCCAGACCGCCCCGCCCCTTTCCGGGCCGCGGCGAAGGGCGCGTCACGCCCTCGCCAAGGGCAAAAGCACGCCCCGCGCGAGAAAACGTCCGCCAGGAAGCACTTCCAGCATCTCCGCGAGCGGAGCGGCGAACGCCGCGGCCGGGAGCGCGGCCACGAGATGCGCCAGATAGACCGACGCGCTCTGGCGTCTGGCGGCCGCGAGCAGTTTGGGCGCGACTGGATGGCACGCGGCGCGCACTAGGGCCGGATGTTCCAAACCGCATTTTCTGACCGCGATGCCAGCGAAGGCCCGGCGCGCGAGTTCCGCGATCCGGGCTCCGCGCGGGGCGAGCGGACCGAAGGTCGGCCTTTCCACGATCTTCCAGGGGCGTGCCGCGAATTCCTTATCGGCCTCGCGTCCCCATTCGGAAAAATCTGGCGCGATTACCGAGACGCTGTAGCCGGCCCGCGTCAACGCGTCGGCGTCCTTCACCATCCGCGGGTTCAACGACGGATGGAGCTGGGTGATGATGCAGACATCCACGGATGTCATCGGTTCGATCGCCCCGTTCATGTTCGCGCCCGAGACATTCCGTTCAAAGCAAAATCGATCCGTGTCCCGACGGACATAGTCGATACATTTACGGTGGCGAGGAAGAAAGATCGCGTTTCCGGGAAACACGCCGAGGCGCAAGTCTTCATGAGTTTCGACATTCCGCGGCGCGACGCCGATTTTTTCAAGAGCGCGCCGCCCAAAGGTTTTGCTCCGGCAGCGGTTCGCCCGGCTTCCAGGCGGCGCCCTCGATCGTCCTCAGGGCGAATCCCGCGTCCGTCAGAAAACGCGCGATCTTTCCATTGCGATCGGACATCGACGTGTCGAGCACCTCGAGAATGATGTTGGCGCATTTCGCCGCGGTCGCCGCTAGCCCCAAGAGCACCTCGAGTTCGAACCCTTCGACGTCGATCTTGATCAGCTTCACGGCGGGCAGGCCGGCGGACTCGATGATTTCGTCGATGCGTCTCAGGGGCACTTCGACAAGCGCGCCCGTGTCGCCGGGGCCCGCTTCCAGAAGGGAAAGCCGCGCCCTGTCCCGGTCGCTCTGGATCGGAAGTTTGATGAACCCGGGTTTGTCGCCAGCCGCCGCGATGATCGTCAAAACATTGGCCATCCCGTTCAACTGGGCGTTTCGCGCGACACGATCCGCGTTGTAGGGTTGCGGATCGATGGCGATGACTTTTCCGGCCGGGCCCGCCGCTTTCGCAGCCACCAGCGCGTGATGGCCAACGTGCGCGCCAACATCGATCACAGCGTCGCCAGGAGCGACGAGTTTCGCGATGAGCCGTAATGTTCCCGGCTCAGTCGCGCCATGCACGAGAATATCCTGCTGGACCCATTCGGACGGGTCGAGAAGCATGGTCAGTCCATCGCGCAGGCGGGTCGGCTTTTCGACGAAGCTCTTCGAGACAAGGCCGATCAGACGGTCCCTTCCGCGAAAACGGGGCGCCTTGTAGAGCGCCCGCAGCAGTTCATGTCGCAATACCATCCACCCACTCCGCCAGATCGTCCATCGAGTCCGTCACGTCGCGAGGTCTCTATTGCAAAAGCAGTCCGCGCGCCATCAAATGTCCGCCCGGAAGCACTTCCAGCATCTCCGCGAGCGGAGCGGCGAACGCCGCGCGCAGAACCGCCACGTAGACGACGCCGAACACGATCCCGTCCACGGCGAGCCTGACCGCGAGGTACGGGATGGACCCCGCCGCCGCGGAAACGCCCTCGACGGCGGCGACGGCCACGACCACGGCGACGCCGGCTGGCGCGAGAGCCGAAACGATCCCCTCCCGATCGACGCCGCGATGACGCAACTGCAAGGAGACGGCGACTCCCGTGACGAGCAGGCTTTGCACGCACAGCGCCGCCAGATAAACCGGCGCCCCGAAGGGACCAAGCCCGAGCGACAGCGCAATACCGCTGACGGTCGCGATGAAATCGATCCGAAGGCAGGCGCGCGCCTCGTCGTTGGCGAGAAGCAGGCTCGACAGGGCCGTGGTCACGCCCCCGAGACCGACCATCGCGGCTGCGTATGGCAAGAGCGGCGTGACGGCGACCCAGCGATCTCCATAGAGCAAGCTCACGATGTCGCCGGCGACGACGCCCATGAACGCAGCCGCGGGCGCCGTCGTCCAGCAGACGCCGCGCAGGACCAGGCTCGACAGGCGCCGAAAACGGTCCGACCGTTTTTCGGCGCGGGTGATCACGGGGTACAGGGACATCATAGCGACCGAACCGATGCGCCCGGCCAGCAGCGTCGCGAGACCCACTGCGCGGGTGAACATGCCCAGCGTGGCGAGGTCGAAGGCGCTGGCGAGGACCATCTGTTCGGCCAGCGGGCGAGCGCGCACGAGGACTGCCGAGCCCATGCGCGCGACGCCGAAGCG
>CAISEY010000050.1 GCA_903884435.1 uncultured Hyphomicrobiales bacterium
ATCCGCACCGCCGACCAGATTCTCGAATATCCCATGGTCGACAAGGATCCGTTGCCGCGCTGGACCTTCGACCGGGTGACGCTCGCGGGCGACGCGGCCCATCCCATGTATCCGCGCGGCTCCAACGGCGCGGCGCAGGGCGCGATCGACGCGCGCGCGCTCGCCGATTGTCTCGCGCGCGAGGGCGACGCGCCGGCCGCGCTGAAAGCCTACGAGGCGGCGCGCCTCGGCCCCGCCAACGACGTGGTGCTGACGAACCGCTCCAGTCCACCGGATTTCATCAACATCAAGGTCGAGGAACTCGTGGGCGACAGGCCCTTCGACAACCTCGACGACTTCATCACCCAGGACGAGTTGCGCGAACTCTCCGACAATTACAAGAAAGTCGCGGGTTTCGCGCCGCCGGTCCAGGCCTGACCGGGATCGCGGGAGGCCGCGAATGCCACTGCAAAACCGCGTCGATCCCTTCGGCGAATTGCACGCGGTTCCCGCGCGCGGCGCGCTCATGGGCAATCGCGGCGGCCGCTTTCACGAGGCTTCGAAAACGCTGGGCGCGCGCCGTTATGTCTCGCGCCGCTGGATCGCGTGCCTGTGTGACTTCCGCGGCCGGCGCCGCGAGGTCTGGGGGGCGGGTTACACCGAATTGTTTTTTCTCGACGAAGCCACGTCGCTCGCCGCCGGGCACCGGCCCTGTTTCGAATGCCGGCGCGCCGACGCCACGCGTTTCGCGGCGGCTTTTGGCGCGGGCGCGGACGCGATGGACCGCGCGCTCGACGCCGAGCGCCGCCGCGGGCGCGACAAGCGCCTGGATCGCGCGCCCGTCGATGGCCTGCCCGACGGCGCGATGATCGCGCGCGGCCGCGAGGCGTTTCTGCTGCGGGGCGGCGAACTGCTGAAATGGACGTTCGCGGGGTATGAGTCCGCGGGTCTTCGTCCGCGCGGGATCGTCGTCGACGTGATCACGCCGCCGTCGACCCGCGCCGCGCTGGCGCGCGGCTACCTGCCGGCGTGACTTCGCGAGATCAGAATCCGCGCAGCGTCTCGCTCACGTGCTCCACCTCGGGCGGCGTTTCGAAACAATGGCCGACGAGCGCGCGCCATTGTTTGAAATCTTCCGATCCGCGGAATCCGACGTTGTGGTCGTCGACGCTCTCCCAATCGACGAAAAGCCTGTAGCGACGGGGCTTTTCGATGGAACGCGACAGGCGCATTCCGTGGCAGCCCCTGGCGCGCCTGAAGAGCGGCGCGGCGGCGGCGACGCCCTTTTCGAATTCGGCTTCCATGCCAGCCTTCACGTCGATTTGCGCGATTTCCTGAATCATTGTCGTGTCTCCTGCGACGCGTCGGTCACGCCTCGCGTTTCCAGATCGCGTCCCCGTTGATTTCGCCCGTTTTCGCGCAGCCGACATAGGACATGGTGCGGCGCAATTCGTCCTTGAGGATCGCGAGGGCCTTGCCCGCGCCCGCCTGGCCGCCGGCGCCGACGCCATAGAGCGTCGCGCGGCCCGTCAGCGCGATTTTCGCGCCAAGCGCGAGGCATTTCACGAGGTCGCTGCCGCGCCGCACGCCGGAATCGACGATGACCGTCGTCTTGTCGCCGACGGCCTTCACGATGCCCGGCAAAACGTCGAGCGTCGAGGGCGCGGAATCCATGTTGCGCCCGCCATGGTTCGAGACGACGATGCCGTCGGCGCCGCGCTCGACGCATTTCTCGGCGTCG
>CAISEY010000051.1 GCA_903884435.1 uncultured Hyphomicrobiales bacterium
GCACAGCGCCGCCAGCGGCGGCAGACCCGCGAGGCCCGGCGGCAGTCGCCGCGCGCGCAGACGCTTCGCCGACAGATTGAAGAAACTGACCGCGATCAGAAGCACGACGAAGGCATAAACGATCAGATAGACATAGGTGACGATCGTCATGGCGTCGACGAGGTTACGCTCGTCCAGACTCCTGTTGGCGAAGGGCTCGAGAAGCTTCCAGCCGGCGGTCAGCACGAGAAGCGGAGCCGCGAGAATCGCGGCGCCGCGCCACCAGTCCCGGCGCGCGACCGTTCCCTGATCGGTGCGAAACAGGAAACGCAATCCGGCCGGCGGGGCGGCGTCGGTCATCAATCCCTCAGCAGTTCGTTGATGCCGGTCTTCGAGCGCGTTTGCGCGTCGACCGTCTTGACGATGACCGCGCAATAGAGCGACGGGCCGGGAGAACCGTCCGGCAGCGCCTTGCCGGGCATGGTTCCCGGCACGATCACCGAATAGGGCGGCACGTAGCCGACGTGAGTCTTGCCCGTGTCCCGGTCAATGATCTTGGTGGAAGCGGAAATGAACACGCCCATCGAGAGCACCGATCCCTCGCCGACGATGACGCCCTCGACGACCTCGGAGCGGGCGCCGATGAAGCAATTGTCCTCGATGATCGTCGGATTGGCCTGCAAGGGCTCCAGCACGCCGCCGATGCCGACGCCGCCGGACAGATGCACGTTCTTGCCGATCTGCGCGCAGGAGCCGACCGTCGCCCAGGTGTCGACCATGGTGTTCTCGTCGACATAGGCGCCGAGATTGACGAAGGACGGCATCAGCACGACGTTCCTGGCGATGAAAGCCGAGCGGCGGACGACGCAGTTCGGCACCGAGCGGAAGCCCGCCGCCGCGTGTTCCTTCGCGGTCCAGCCCGAAAACTTGGAGGGCACCATGTCCCACCACGAGCCGCCGTCCGGCCCGCCGGACATGGCCCATTTATCGCTGAGGCGGAAGGACAGAAGCACCGCCTTCTTCAGCCACTGGTTGACCTGCCAGGCGTCCCTGCCGGTCTTCCCCTCGACCTTGTGAGCCACGCGCGCCCGCCCCGAATCAAGCAGGGCGAGGGCCTGGTCCACGGCGTCGCGGATTTCGCCGCGGGTCGAGGAATTGACGTTGGCGCGATCCTCGAAGGCGGCCTCAATGGTTTTTTCGAGTTGCGCAAGCGACATGGACGGGCTCTCCGGCGGGTTTCGATTTCGCCGGAGGTTTCGTCGGGCGCGGGCCGAGAGTCAAGCTCGCCTCAGGCCGCGGAGGGCGCGACGGCGTATTGCTCGTCGCTGACGTGCTCCATCCAGTCGACGTGCTTGCCGTCCTTCGCCTCCTGGATGGCGACGTGAACCATCGCGACGCCGGGCGAGGCGCCGTGCCAGTGCTTTTCCTCCGGCGCGAAGAAGACCACGTCGCCGGCCCGCACTTCCCGCACGGGTCCGCCCCAGGACTGCACATGCCCGACGCCGGAGACGATCTTCAGGGTCTGGCCGAGCGGATGGGTGTGCCAGGCGGTGCGCGCGCCGGGCTCGAAGCTCACGGTCACGGCGCGAACGTGCGCCGGCTCCGGCGCCTCGATGATCGGGTCCTGCCACACCGTGCCGGTGAAATAATTCGAGGGCGCGCGGATGGATTTGACCGCGCCGAGTTTGGTGATTTGCATGTTCAACTCCCGATCGTCGCCGAAGCTCCATCCCCGCGGCCCGGGCGCCGCCGCGGGCGCAGATCCCAGCGCGTGCGAAAGAGTGTGTCACACAAACCGGAGGAACCAAAGCCGTCGCTGAAACTCACGTTGCCGCGCGCGTGATGTTCCGCGTGGGCGCGGCTCGACAGCAGCGGCGCGACGGCGCGGGCCAGCCGGGCGGGCGCCCCCTCGCCGCGCGCGGCGGCGAGCCCGAGACTGAAATCAAATCCGGAATGTTCATAGAGCCCGCCGAACGCCCCCGCGCTCACCGCGAAGGCGTGGAAGGCGAGGTCCGCGCCGCCGCCGCCCGCGCAAACAAGGGGAACCAGATAGGGACAGACGATCGTGAGGACATAATCCGCGCCGCTCATGTAGCAGGCGCCGATGGAGCAACTCGCGGTGGTGGAGTGATGCAGGTCATGGCCCAGCCGCCGCATCATGTCGGGCCGGTGCAGCAACAGCCGGTGAAAAAGGTATTGCACCACGTCGTGGCCGACGGTCAGCGCGACGAGCGTCAGGACCGCCGCGAAAAGCCCGATGTGTTCGGCTCCCGTGAAGGCGAGCCCCGCACCCTGCGCCAGCGCCATCGCCGGCAGCAGGATGAAAACCTGGTTAAAGAGGACGCGCGGCAGGAGCGCGGCAAACGGCAACCTGTCGGGGGGACGCGTCCGGAAACGGGCGAGCGAGTTCGTTCGCCCGAGCCAGGCGAACCAGAGTCCGAAGCC
>CAISEY010000052.1 GCA_903884435.1 uncultured Hyphomicrobiales bacterium
GCAGTTCGTTGCGCGCCGGCGTTTCGTCGATGTCGGCGGGCAGGAGCGCGTCGGGCTCGACGCCGATTTGCTGCAGGAGCGCGAGCCGCCGCGGCGAGGCGGACGCGAGCACGAGTTTGGGGCGCCAGCTGCGGGCTTCCGTCGTCAAGCGAGCGACCTCACGGCGATGTTCCGCTTACTTGAAGCGGTAGGTGATGCGGCCCTTGGTCAGATCGTAGGGCGTCATTTCCACGAGCACCTTGTCGCCCGTCAGCACGCGAATCCGGTTCTTGCGCATTTTTCCCGCGGTGTGGGCGATGATTTCGTGATCGTTCTCGAGTTTCACGCGGAAGGTCGCGTTCGGCAGAAGCTCGGTGACAAAACCCGGAAATTCCAGCAGTTCTTCTTTTGACATAGGATCTCGTCTGGTTGCGGCGAAACAGGGCCTGGCCCGCCCGCGACTGGCGCGGACCTTAGTCGAGACCCGTCCGTTTGTGAACTGCGGAAAGACGCGGCGCGGTCGAAACTTGCCTCCGGCCGGCTTTCAGGCGGGTGAATCCGCGGCCGGCGGGGCTTCCCCGGCTTCCGCCCGCGCCCGGTCGGCGGCGGAACAGGCCCGGAAGCGGCGGACCGCCAGCGGGATGAGGCCCAGATAGGCGAGCGAGACGCCAACCAGCATCTGCATCGGATAGATGGCGACCAGCAAGATCATGGCGACGAAGCCGAACAGCACCGCGATGAACCACTCGCGCGGCACGCGGCCGATCTTCTTGCCGGAAAAGTTGGGAATCCGGCTCGCCATCAGGAAGGCGACGAAGACGACATAGGCGATTTCGAACGGCAGCCAGGATTTGTCGTGCGGCAGGCCCGTGGCGAAATGCAGATAAAGCGGCAGCATCACGACGATCGCCCCGGCGGGGGAGGGCATGCCGACGAAGAAATGGCTCATCCAGGCGGGCTTGTCGGGATCGTCGATCATCACGTTGAAGCGCGCGAGGCGCAGGGCGCAGGCGACCGCGAAAATCAGCGCGGCGAACCAGCCAAGGCTCTTGTTTTCGTGCAGGCTCCAGAAATACAGCAGCAAAGCCGGAGCGACGCCGAAATCGACGAAGTCGGCGAGGGAATCGAGTTCCGCCCCGAAGCGCGAGGTGCCCTCGAGGGCGCGGGCGATGCGCCCGTCGAGCCCGTCGAGAATGGCGGCGGCGACAATGGCGATGACCGCGGTCTCGAACAGGCCCTCCGACGCGAGCCGGATCGCGGTGAGGCCGAGGCACAAGGCCAGCAGCGTCACGAGATTGGGCACGACGAAGCGCAGGGGCACGCCGCGGAACCGGCGCAGGCGGTCGCGGCGGCTGACGGACCTTTCCCTCGGCGAGCCGGGACTGTCCATGGTTCAGCCCTGCCTGTGGGCGCGGCGGGGTTCCTGACCGAGGAGATCGGCGAGCACCGTCTCGCCCGCCACCGCCTTCGCGCCAAGTCCGATCAGGGGTTCGACGGAGCCGGGAATATAAACGTCGACGCGGGAGCCGAAGCGGATCAGGCCGATGCGTTCGCCGGGAGCCACCGTGTCGCCTTCGCGGGAGAAACACAGGATGCGACGGGCGATGAGCCCGGCGATCTGGACGACGCCGAAGCGCCCGTGCGCCGTCTCGATGACGAAGCCGTTGCGTTCGTTGTCCTCGCTCGCCTTGTCGAGGTCGGCGTTGACGAAAATCCCGGGCTTGTAGGCGATTTTCGCGATCCGCCCGGCCACCGGCGAGCGGTTCACGTGACAATCGAACACGGACATGAAGATGGAGACGCGCTGCATCGGCTCCGCGCCAAGCCCGAGTTCCGGCGGCGGGGCGAAGGGGCCGAGCGAGCAGACATAGCCGTCGGCGGGGGCGATCACGAGCCCGTCGCGGATCGGCGTCACGCGCACGGGATCGCGGAAGAAATAGGCGCACCACAGGGTCGCCACCAGGCCGGCCCAGCCCAGCGGCGTCCACAGCCACCAGAGCACGAGGGAGACGGCCGCGAAAATCGCGATGAACTTGACCCCCTCGGGATGGATCGGGACGAGCTGCTTGCGGACGGATTCGACGATGGACATGCGTTTTCCGGGCTGACGGGACGGAGAGCCTTTTGGCGCCATTCTCGGCGAATGTCACGGAGCCATGGCGAAACCAGGTCCGCGCGAACGAAAACGGCCCCTCGCGGGGCCGTTCCGTTCCGATCCTCGCGCCCGGCGTCGCGCTCAGTGGGTCAGCGTCGGGCTCTTGTAGTTGGTGGCGATGCCGGCCGCCAGCGTGGTCACGAAGGAGGTGTTGGCGCTGGTCAGCGAGCCGGGATTGCTGAAGCCGGGCCACGTCTTGATCGTTTGCCAGCCGCTGGTGTTGCCGAAGTAATAGTCGTCGTCGACGGCGGGGTTGCCATAGAACAGGATCATCTTGTTGGTCTGGTCGATGACCGTGGAGTCGTTCCACTTCGTCAGCAGTCCGGCGTAATCGCGCGGCATCACCGAGGCCGCCGGGTAGCTCGGATTTTGCAGCGACCAGGTGAAGCTCGGCGGGTGAGCGCCGGCGTCCGTGTAGATGGAGATGACCGGGTAAACCTCCTCGACCACCTTGCCGTTCGACAGCGTGGCGCCCACCGCGGTCCATGACGACGCCATGGCCGCGTTCAGACATTCGAGACCCGATTCCGGCAAGTCGCCGCCGCCCGACGCGGAGCTTCCGTTGACGAAGGTCGAAAAGCTGTTGGCGCTTCCGGGCAGCGTGTAAAAGCTGGAGGCGTTGAGCACGACGCTGTCGCCGAGCGAGGTTCCGGAGACCGGTCCGCCATAGGGATAGTAGGTCTGGCCATACCGGTTTGTCGAGGTGATGTTCATGTATCCGTTGCCGCCGTAGTCGCGGTAATAGATCACGCGCACGCGGATCTGGTCGAACGAGGGAACGCCCGCGTTGGAGAGCGCGGTGGAGAGGTTCGAATAGAAATTGAGCGCGTTTGACTGCACGGCGCCGAGCGTGTTCGACATCGAGCCCGTGGTGTCGATGCACATGGCCACGTCGAGGGCGCGCACCTTGATCGAGCCGACGCTCGCGGTCGAATTGGCCGTGACCGAGAGAGTCGGCAGCCAGTTCTGGCCAAGCATGGTTGGCAGCGACGCGGTCACCGTGCCGGTCATCGTGCCCAGCGTCGAGTTGAAGTTGAAATTCGAAGAGGAAACCGTTCCGGACTTCACCTGGAAGACCGAGTTCAGGTAGTTCGTCGCCAGTGTCTGCCGTTGGGTGGCCGTCGGAGAGCCGGTCGCGGAAACCGCCGCGAGCACGGCCGCGTCGAGGGACGATTGCAGGTCCGAGCGGAGCATGACGGCGCGTCCGTAATCCACGCCCACGGCGATCATCCCGAGGACGGGCAGCAGCGACAGGGAGAAGATCATCGAGATATTGGCGTCGCGATTATTCAGGAATGTCCGGGGCGACCCGTGAAGACGCCCGAGCGCGGCGCGGGAGCTCGCGGCGAGTCCGGCGGGCAATTTGATCTTCGGAATGAACGAACACGACATGAGCGGTACTCTCAATGGCTAATCTGCCCGGAGGCTAATGCGTAAAAGCCACTATTTCCTGATCAAGTTGGCGCTGAAATCGTATATTGGCGTTAGGCATGACAGATCGTTAATCTGCTCTTCGATAACGCGGGGATGTCGCTCTCGTCCCGAAAATTGGTCGTCTGAAATTTTTTGTTTCCTTTCATGGAGTTAGAGCGCTGGAGTCTTTATTTTTCGTTTCCGGCTCCGCCCCGGGCGCTTTTTTCGAGCCGCTTCATGACCATTCCGGAACATTCCGACGATTGTCAGGACTCACGGAAAGGTCGTCTTGACAGACTAATTGTTATTTCTCATAACAATTTCAGGAAACGATCCGGGAATTAGCCATGAGCCAGTCGAGCCAGGGGGTGGGCGCGCCCTCGTTTCGCGCGGAACAGCGCGGCGCGCTGCTGATCGTGACGCTGGACCGCCAGGCGCGCCGCAACGCGCTCGACGATTCCGCCATTCTCGAAATCGAGGCGATCTTTTCCAGCATTCCGGACAGCGTGCGTTGCGCCGTGCTGCACGGAGAGGGCGCGAATTTTTCGGCGGGCCTCGATCTTTCCGAACTCACCGAGCGCGACGTGGTTCAGGGCATCGCCCATTCCATGATGTGGCACCGCGCTTTCGAGACAATCCAGTTTGGCAAGGTTCCCGTGGTCGCGGTGATGCGCGGCGCGGTGATTGGCGGCGGCCTTGAACTCGCCTGCGCGACGCACGTGCGCGTCGCCGAGAAAAGCGCCTATTACGCCTTGCCCGAGGGCCAGCGCGGCATTTACGTCGGCGGCGGCGCTTCGGTGCGCCTGCCGCCGCTCATCGGCGTCTCGCGCATGATGGAGATGATGCTCACGGGGCGCGTTTACAACGCCGACGAGGGCCAGTCGCTCGGCCTGTCGCACTACGTCGTCGACGACGGGGCCGGCCTCGCCAGGGGAATAGAACTCGCGGAGAAAATCGCCGGCAACGCGCCGATGACGAATTTCGCGCTGGTGCACGCCCTGCCGCGCATCGCGGGCGCCGATCCCGCGACGGGCTTCCTCGCGGAGGCGTTGATGGCCGCCGCGGCGCAGGGCAGCGACGAGGCGAAGAAACGGCTGCGCGACTTTCTCGAAAAGCGCGCGCCGAAAGTCGTCGCCAGCTGAGGGTCGCGACATGGCCGGAGGACACGCAACCCGGGCATCGACAGCGCCGCTGAAGCCGGTGCGCTACGCCACGATGCGCGCCGATGTCGAGCGCCGGGCGGACGGTTCGATCCTGTTGCGCCACGTCGACGCTCTCGGCGCCTTCCCCGCGCGCCTGACCGACAGGCTCGTTCACTGGGCCGGGCGTACGCCGGACGCGGTGTTCGTCGCCGAACGCGATCCGGACGGAGGCTGGCGCGAAGTCACCTTCGCGCAGGCGTTGCGCGCGGCGCGCGCGATCGGCGAGGCCTTGCTGAAGCTCGATCTCTCGGTCGAGCGTCCCGTCGCCATTCTCTCCGGCAACAGCGTCGATCACGCCTTGATGGCGCTGGGTTGCCTTTACGCGGGCGTGCCCTGGTGTCCTGTCTCGCCGCCCTACGCGCTGGTCTCGAAGGACTTCGGCAAGCTGCGCTACGTGATCGGGAAGCTGACGCCGGGCCTGATTTTCGTCGAGGATGGAGCGCCATTCGCGCGCGCGCTGGAGGCGTGTCTTCCCGCGGATTGCGCGCTTGCGTGTTCGCGAAATCCGCCGCCGGGCCGCGAGGCGATGTCGCTGTCGGACATGCTCGGCGCCGCGCCCTCCGACGCGGTCGAGGCCGCGCGCGCGAAGGTCGGTCCGGATTCCATCGCGAAGTTCCTGCTGACGTCGGGCTCCACGGGAAATCCGAAAGCCGTCGTCAACACGCAGCGCATGTGGTGCGCCAATCTCGAAATGATCGGCGCGACCTTGCTGGCGCTGCGCGACGAGCCGCCGGTTTTCCTCGACTGGCTGCCGTGGAACCACACGTTCGGCGGCAACCACAATTTCGGCATCGCGTTTTATTATGGCGGCGCGCTCTACATCGACGACGGCCGGCCCACGCCGAACGGCGTCGCGGCCACCGCGCGCAATCTGCGGGACATAGCGCCAACGGCCTTTTTCAACGTGCCCAAGGGCTTCGAGTCCCTCGTGCCATACTTGCGGGACGACGCGGACCTGCGGCGGAAGTTCTATTCGCGTCTGCAATTCACGTTTTTCGCCGGCGCGGGCCTCTCGCAGCACGTCTGGGACGCGCTCGATGAATTGAGCGTTGGCGAGACAGGGCATCGCGTTCCCATGCTCACGGGCCTCGGCGCGACGGAGACGGCGCCCTCCGCGCTGTTCACCTGGCCGGGCGAGAGCCTGGCGGGCTGGATCGGGCTTCCCGTGCCGGGCGTCGAGATCAAGCTCGTCCCGTCCGGCGATCGCCACGAGGCGCGCGTGCGCGGGCCGAATGTCACGCCCGGCTACTGGCGCGATCCTGAACTCACCGCCGCCGCCTTCGACGAAGAAGGCTTTTACAAGTTCGGCGACGCCGTGCGGTTCGTCGATCCGGCCGATCCGCAAAAGGGTCTGCTGTTCGATGGACGGATCGCCGAGGATTTCAAGCTCGCGACGGGCACCTGGGTTCACGTCGGGCCCTTGCGCGCCGGACTCGTGCGCGCCTGCGCGCCGTTCGTGCGCGACGTGGTCATCGCCGGCATCAACCGCGACGACCTGACGGCGCTCGTGCTGCTCGACGAGGACGCCTGCCGCGCCCGCTGCGGCGAGGCTCCGCTCGCCGCGCTCGCGGCCCACGCGGACGTGCGCGACGCCTTGCGCGCCGGGCTCGCGACGCAGGCGCGCGCGGCCACGGGCTCGTCGAATTTCATCGCGCGCGCCATCGTGCTCGACACGCCGCCCTCGCTCGATCTCGGCGAGGTCACGGACAAGGGCTCGATCAACCAGCGCGCGGTGCTGCAACGCCGCGCCGCGCTCGTGGAGGAACTCTACGCGGAGACGCCCCCGCCGCGCGTCCTCGTCGCCCGAAGGGAAACAGCGCAATGACCGGCAAGGGACTTTTCGGCTCCTGGAGCGACGTGGTTTTGATTGACGGGGCGCGCACGCCCTTCGTGGATTTCAATGGCGCGCTGGCGGATGTTTCGCCCATCGATCTCGGCATCAAGGCGGGCCGCGCGGCGATCGCGAAAAGCGGTCTGCCCGCCGGTGACATCGGCAGCGTCATTTGCGGGTCGATGGCGCAGGCGAGCTTCGACGCCTTCATGCTTCCGCGTCACGTCGGGCTTTATTGCGGCGCGCCGCGGGAGACGCCGGCCCATCTCGTGCAACGCGTCTGCGGCACGGGCATCGAACTCGTCGCCCAGGCCGCCGACACGATTTCGCTGAAGCGCGCCGACCTCGCCCTGTGCGTCGGCGCGGAATCGATGAGCCGCAACCCCGTCGCCGCCTACACGCACCGGAGCGGCTTCCGCATGGGGCAGGTGGAGTTCAGGGACTTCCTGTGGGAAGCGCTGATGGACACGGGCGTCGGCTGCAACATGGGCGACACCGCCGAAAATCTCGCCAGACGCAACGGTATCTCGCGCGCCGAGGTCGACGCCTTCGCCGCGCGTTCGTTCGAGCGCGCGCTCGCCGCGCGGGCGCGCGGATTTCTCGACGGGGAAATCGTTCCGGTCGTCAACGAGACCTTCGAGCGCGAGGGCATGAAGCCGCGCGGCCTCCGCCTGCGCGGCAAGGAAGCGACGGTCGCGGAGGACTCCCACGTTCGTCCTTCGCCGCTCGACGTGCTGGCGAAACTGCGGCCCGCCTTTGGCGGCGTGCAGACAGGCGGCAATTCATCGGCCATCGTCGATGGCGCGGCGGGCGTGCTGATCGCCAGCGCGGATTACGCGAAATCCCGCGGCGTCAAGCCGCTCGCGAGCGTCCGCGCCTGGGCGAGCGTCGGCGTGCCGCCGGAAATCATGGGCATTGGACCGGTGCCCGCGATCGCGACGATGTGCGAGCGGGCCGGCGTGCCGCTCGCGTCCATCGACCGGTTCGAGATCAACGAGGCGTTTGGCGCGCAGGTGCTGGCCTGCGCCCGCGATCTCGGCCTCGACGAGGGCAAGCTCAACGTCAATGGAGGCGCCATCGCCATTGGCCATCCGCTTGGCGCGACCGGCGTGCGGCTGACGCTGACGCTGGCGCGCGAACTCGCGGACAAGGGCTTGCGTTACGGCGTCGCCTCGGCCTGTATCGGGGGCGGGCAGGGCGTCGCCCTGCTGATCGAAAACGCGCGGAGCTGAAACATGTTCGTCAACCGCCGCACGGTGCATGTCGAATGGGGCGATTGCGACGCCGCCGGCATCGTCTTCTATCCCCGTTATTTCGCCATGTTCGACGCTTCGACCATGGCCCTGTTCGAGGCCGTCGGCCACAAGAAGCACGACCTGATGGCGAAATACGATTTTCGCGGCTGGCCGATGGTCGACACGCGCGCGAAGTTCCTGATTCCCTCGACCTTCGGCGACGACATCGTCATCGAGACTCAGGTGACGCAATTCCGCCGGTCGAGCTTCGACATTTCGCACCGCGTGCTGAAGGGCGAGAGGCTCGCCATCGAGGCGAGCGAGACGCGCGTGTGGACCGGAAGCCATCCCGACGACCCCAAAATGCTGAAGTCGACGCCGATTCCGGCGGAGATCGTCGCGTTGCTGAGCCAGCCAAATTCACAAGCGGGCTGAGGGCGCCCGCACAAGGAGGAGCACATGAGCATGAAGGGCATTCTTCTCGGCGCCGCCGGCGCTCTCGCCTTGACGGTCGCCGCGCCGGCGCTGGCCGACATCAAGATCGGAATCACCATTTCCACCACGGGCCCCGCCGCCGCGCTCGGGATTCCCGAAAAGAACATGATCGAGCTCTGGCCGAAGGAAATCGCCGGCGAGAAGCTCAACGTCATTCTTCTCGACGACGCGGGCGATCCCTCGCAGGCGACGACGAACGCGCGCCGCCTGATCACGGACGACAAGGTGGATATCATCATGGGTTCGTCGACGACGCCGCCGACGGGCGCCGTCGCGGGCGTGGCGCTCGAAACCGGCGTGCCGCATTTCGGCCTCGGCCCGGTCGGGCTGTCGCCGGACCGCAAGAAAGTCACCTTCATCATGCCGCAGGACGTGAAGCTGATGGCGGCGGCGATCTTCAAGCACATGAAGGCGAACAAGGTCACGACCGTCGGGATGATCGGCTTTTCCGACTCGTGGGGCGACCTGTGGATTCAGCAGTTCAGGTCGCTCGCCGAGCCGATGGGGCTGAAACTCACCAACGACGAGCGTTATGGCCGCGCGGACACGTCTGTCACGGGACAGACGCTGAAAATCGTCGCGGCGAAACCCGACGCGGTGTTGATCGCGGCGTCGGGAACCGGCGCGGCGCTGCCGCAGATCGCCCTGCGCGAACGCGGCTTCGCCGGCTCGATCTACCAGACCCACGGCGCCGTGACCTATGACTTCATTCGCATCGCCGGCAAGGCCGCGGAGGGCGCGATTCTGGCGTCCGGACCCGCCGGCGTCGCCGATCTGCTGCCGGCCGACCATCCGACGAAAGCGGCCGGCATGGCCTTCATCAACGCCTACGAAGGCAAGTACGGGCCGAATTCCCGCAACCAGTTCGCCGCGCACGCCAACGACGCCATGCTGATCCTGCAACGTGTCGCGCCCGTCGCCCTGAAGAGCGCTAAACCGGGCACGCCGGAGTTCCGCGCCGCTATTTTGAAGGCGCTGGAAAGCGAGAAGGAAATCGTCGCCGCGCACGGCGTCTACAACTTCACGCCGACGGACCACGACGGTCTCGACGACCGCGGCGCGGTGGTGATCACCGTGAAGGACGGCAAGTTCGAGATGGTGAAGTAACGGAATTCCCCGATCGCGCCAAACACCCCGCGGGGAGGTGCGCGCGACGGCTCAACCCAGCCCCAGATAGGTTTCCACGACCCGTTTGTCCGCCGCGAGTTCCGCCGCCGCGCCGCGCATGGTGATACGGCCGAGCTCCATCACACAGGCGTGATCGGCCAGACGCAGGGCGGCGCGGGCGTTTTGCTCCACCAGCAGGATCGACACGCCCGCGGCGCGCAGCGACGCGACGATGGCGAACACATCCGCGACGATCCGCGGCGCGAGGCCGAGGCTCGGTTCGTCCAGCATCAGTAATTTCGGCTTGCCCATCAGCGCGCGGCCCATGGCGAGCATCTGCCGTTCGCCGCCCGACAGCGTTCCGGCGATTTGCCGCCGCCGCTCCTTCAGCCGCGGGAACAGGGCGAAGACTTCCGCGAGGCTCTCCTCGCGCTGCGCCTTCGTGCGCAGAAAGCCGCCCAGCGCGAGATTGTCCTCGACCGCCATGCCCGAAAAGAGTTCGCGCCGCTCCGGCACGAGGCAAAGCCCCGCGGCGACGCGGGATTCCAGCGGCGCCGCGTCCCGGGACTCGCCGAGAAACCGCACGCCGCCGCGCGAGGGCAACACGCCCATGATGGCGTTGAGCAGCGTCGTCTTGCCCGCGCCATTGGCGCCGATGACGGTGACGATGGACCCTTCGGGCACGACGAGATCGACGCCGCCAACGGCCTCGACCTTGCCATAGGAGACGCGCAGGTCCGTGACTTCGAGCAGGGGCGCGCTCATGCCTCGCCTCCGAGATAGGCTTCGATGACGGCGGGATCGCGCTGGATTTCGGCGGGCGAGCCTTCGGCGATCCTGGAGCCGAAATCCAGCACCGTGATGTGATCGGCCAGGCCCATGACGAAGCGCATGTCGTGTTCGACGAGCAGCACGCTCATGCCCTCCGCGCGCAATTGCGAGAGCAGGGCCGCGAGCTTTTCCTTTTCCATGTGGCGCAGTCCGGCGGCGGGTTCGTCGAGCAGCAGCAACACCGGATCGAGGCACAGCGCGCGGGCGATTTCGAGAATGCGCAACTGGCCGAGGGAGAGCGAGGACGCCGGGCGACGCATGACGTCGCCAAGGC
>CAISEY010000053.1 GCA_903884435.1 uncultured Hyphomicrobiales bacterium
GCCGGTGCAGCTTTCCCTCGACCTGCGCGTGACCCACGCGGTGCGCGACGAACTCGAAAGGGGCCTCGACACGTTCAAGGCCACGGGCGGCGCGGCGGCCATTCTCGACGTGAACACGGGCGAGGTGATCGCCCTCGCCTCGCTGCCCGACTACAATCCCAACACGCCCACCGACGCGCTGGAGAAGACGCGCATCAACCGCATGGCCGTCGGCGTCTACGAAATGGGCTCCACCTTCAAGTCGCTGACCATCTCGATGGCTCTCGAGGCCAACAAGGTCAACCTCAACTCGCGCGTCGACGCGCGCTCCTCGCTGCGCTACGGCACCGCCAACATTCATGATTTCCACGCGCAAAACCGCATGCTCAGCGTGCCCGAGGTCTTCACCTACTCGTCCAACATCGGCACCGCCAAGATGGCGCTGATGGTCGGCGTCGAGGGCCACAAGGCCTTCCTGCGCAAGATGGGCCAGCTCGACCGGCTGCGCACCGAACTGCCGGAAAGCGCCGAGCCGCTGCTTCCCAGACACTGGACGGAGCTCAGCACGATCACCATCGCCTTCGGCCAGGGCCTCAACGTCGCCCCCTTGCAGGCGATGATGGCGGTCGGCGCGCTCACCAACGGCGGGCAGTTGATCAAGCCGACCTTCCTCAAGCGCGACGAGACGACGGCGCGGGCCGACGCGCCGCGCGTCGTGCGTCCGGAAACGTCCGAGGCGCTGCGCTATCTGATGCGGCTCAACGCCGAGAAAGGCTCCGCCAGGGCGGTGGACATCCGCGGATATTTCGTTGGCGGCAAGACCGGCACGGCGGACAAGCTGGTGCGCGGCCACTACGCCAACGACAAGGTTTTCACGACGTTCATGGCCATCGCCCCCGCCGACAAGCCGCGCTATCTCTTCCTGACGCTGATGGACGAGCCGATGGCGCTGCCGGAAACCCATGGCTACCGCACGGCGGCCTGGAACTCGGGCGCCGTGACCGGCAAGATCATCGAGCGCGTCGCCAATTTGCTCGACCTGCCGCCGCGGCTCGATCTGCCGACGCAGCCGTTTCCGCTGCTCGCGAAGCTGGGCTTCGGCTTCGTCAACACGCCGTCTCCCCGCGGCGGAGGACATTGACGCGTGATGGACCTGCGGAGCCTCCTGTCCGGACTTGACCTCGACGCGGCGACGGGCGCGCGCGAGGTCGCGGGCGTCGCGTCCGACAGCCGCGCGGTGAAGCCGGGCTATGTGTTCTTCGCGATTTCCGGCACGAAAATCGACGGGCTGACCTTCGCGCCCGCGGCCATCGCCGCCGGCGCCGTGGCCATTGTCGCCGAACGCGCGCCGGACGCTCCGTTCGCGGGCGTTCCCGCGCTGATCGTGAGCGACGCGCGCGCCGCGCTGTCGCGAGCCGCCGCGCGACTCCATCCGCGCCAGCCCGCGACCATCGTCGCGATCACCGGCACCAGCGGAAAGACATCGACAGCGTCCTTCACGCGGCAAATCTGGGCGAAGCTCGGCCACAAGGCGGCGGCGCTCGGGACGACCGGCGTGATCCGCCCCTCCGGCGCGACTCATGGCTCCCTGACGACGCCCGATCCGGTGACTCTGCACGCAACCCTCGACGAACTCGCGGGCGAGGGCGTGACGCATCTGGCCATGGAGGCCTCCTCGCACGGGCTCGACCAGCGCCGTCTCGACGGCGTGCGGCTCT
Organism: uncultured Hyphomicrobiales bacterium; assembly: GCA_903884435.1. Taxonomy (GTDB): domain Bacteria; phylum Pseudomonadota; class Alphaproteobacteria; order Rhizobiales; family Beijerinckiaceae; genus Terripilifer. The sequence goes on from CAISEY010000053.1 coordinate 1,698, forward strand.
CCGCCGGGGCCTTCACGAATCTTTCCCGCGACCATCTCGATTATCACGCGACGCTCGACGAGTATTTCGCCGCGAAAATGCGGCTGTTCGACACGCTTTTGTCGCCCGGCCAGCCCGCGGTGATCGACGCCGACAGCGAGGCCGCGCCGCGCGCCATCGCGACGTGCGCGGCGCGCGGTCTCGACGTGACGACCGTTGGCGCGAAGGGCGGGACGATCAGACTCGAGTCGATCGTGGCGGCTCCGGATTCCGCGCGCCTGCGCGTGGTTCACCGCGGGCGGAGCTATTCCATCCATCTGCCGCTCGCCGGCGACTTCATGGCCGCCAACGCGCTCGTCGCGGCGGGGCTCTGCATCGCGACGGGCGGCGCGCCGGCGGAGGTCTTCGCGGCGCTGGAGACGCTTTCGGGCGCGCCCGGACGGCTGGAAAAGGCAGGCGAACACAATGGCGCGCCGATCTTCATCGATTACGCGCACAAGCCCGACGCGCTCGAAAAAGTGCTGGCGGCGTTGCGGCCGCTCGCCACGAAGCGGCTGATCGTCGTTTTCGGCTGTGGCGGCGACCGGGACGCCGGCAAGCGGCCGATCATGGGCGAAATCGCCGTCCGGGGCGCCGACGTGGTCATCGTGACCGACGACAATCCACGCTCGGAAGCGCCCGAAAAAATACGCGCCGCCATCCTCGCCGCCGCGCCGGGCGCGCGGGAAACCGGCGACCGCGGCCGCGCCATCGCGGAAGCCGTGCGGATGCTGGAAACGGGAGACGTTCTGGTCGTGGCTGGAAAAGGACATGAAACGGGCCAGATTGTCGGAAAAACGGTTCTGCCGTTCTCGGATCACGAGGCGGTCGCCGCCGCGTTGAGGGACCTGAACACATGAGCGAGGATTTTCTCTGGTCCGGCTTTGGCCTCGTGCCGCCGCTCGCGGCGCGGGTGAGCGGACGCGCGCCCGTCGGCGTTTCCGGCGTCTCCATCGACACGCGGACGTTGCTGCCGGGCGATCTCTATTTCGCCATCCGAGGCGAGCGGAACGACGGGCATGATTTCGCGGAGGCGGCCTTCGGGAAGGGCGCCGCCGCGGCCGTCGTCGACGAGACGCACGCGGACCGGCTGCGCGACCTCGGCGCGCTCTACGTCGTCGACGACGTGCTCGCCTCGATGGAAAATCTCGGACGCGCGGCGCGCGCGCGCGGCGAGACGCAAGTCATCGCGGTGACGGGCTCGGTCGGCAAGACCAGCGTCAAGGAGGCGCTGCGCACGGTTCTGTCCGCGGCGGGAGAGACGCACGCGTCCGCCGCGTCCTACAACAATCACTGGGGCGTGCCGCTGACGCTGGCGCGGATGCCGCGCGAGGCGAAATACGGCGTGTTCGAAATCGGCATGAATCACGCCGGCGAAATCACGCCGCTGACGGAGATGGTGCGTCCGCACGTCGCGGTCATCACCACCATCGCTCCGGTGCATCTCGAGCATTTTTCCTCGGTGGACGCCATCGCCGAGGCCAAGGCGGAAATCTTTTCCGGCCTCGAGCCAGGCGGCGCGGCGATCCTCAATCGCGACATCGCGCAATATCACCTGCTGCTGCGACGCGCGCGGGACTCGCGCGCCGGCCGCGTGCTCACCTTCGGCGAGCATTCCGACGCGGACGCGCGCCTTGTTTCGTTTTCCCCGACCTCCGCGGGTTCGCGGGTGGTCGCGCGCGTGTCTGGCGGCGAGGTCGCCTACGATCTCGCGGCGCCGGGCAAACACGTCGCGATGAATTCACTCGCGGTGCTGCTCGCCGCGGCCCGGGTCGGCGTCGATCCGGCGGCGGCGGCCCGTTCGCTCGGCGACTTCGAGGCGCCGGCGGGCCGCGGACAGCGCGTCGCGTTGCGCGTCGCGGATGGCGACGCGACGTTGATCGACGAAAGCTACAACGCCAATCCAACCTCGATGCGCGCCGCGCTGGCGCTGCTCGGCGAGGCGAGGATCGATGGCGCGGGCCGGCGCATCGCCGTTCTTGGCGACATGCTCGAACTCGGGCCGGAGGCGGCGATGTTGCACCAGGGTCTCGTCGACGCGATCCGGGAGAACCGCGTCGACACGGTCTTCGCCGCGGGCCCGCTGATGAAGACGCTCTACGACGCGCTGCCGGCGCGGATGCAGGGCGCCTGGGCCGCGAAATCGGCGGAAATCGAATCGCCGCTCGTTGAAACGCTCGCCGCGGGCGACGTCGTCATGGTGAAGGGCTCGAACGGCAGCCGGATGGGGCCGATTGTCTCGACGCTGAAACAGAAATTCGCGCGCCACGACGAAGCGGCGGAGCGCCGGGGGATCTAGATGCTGACTTATCTCGCGGATTTTTCACATATTTACGGTCCGCTCAATCTGTTCCGCTACATCACCTTTCGCGCCGCGGGCGCGACGGCGACGGCGCTGTTTTTCGTGTTCTTCTTCGGGCCCGGGATCATCGCCGCGCTGCGGCTGAAACAGGGCAAGGGCCAGCCGATCCGCGTGGACGGCCCGGAATCGCACCTGCTGACGAAAAAGGGCACGCCCACGATGGGCGGATTGATGATCCTCTCCGGTCTCATCGTCTCCACCGTTCTCTGGGCGAATCCCAAGAGCGCCTATGTGTGGATCGTCATGTTCGTGACGATCGGCTTTGGCGCGATCGGATTCTACGACGACTATCTGAAGGTGACGAAGCAGAGTCACAAGGGGTTTTCCGGCAAGGCGCGCCTGTTCGGCGAGGCCTGCATCGCCCTGCTCGCCTGCTATTTCATGATGGTGGCGAGCGCGACGCCGCCGGTTTCGACCGTGGCGGATTTCGTCAACGCGCTCGGCGCGCCGTTCCGCGTCGACGCGCCGGCGGCGCGGCTCGCGCTGCCCTTCGTCAGCGGCTTCGCGATCAGTCTTGGCTGGTGGTTCCTCGCCTTCGGCGCGCTCGTCATCGTCGCTTCGGGCAACGCGGTCAATTTCACCGACGGCCTCGACGGGCTCGCCATCGTCCCCTCGATGATCGCCTCGGGAACCTTCGCGATCATCGCCTATCTCGCGGGCAATTTGATTTTCGCGGCCTATCTCGGCATCAATTACGTATCCGGCACGGGTGAGCTCGCCGTCGTGTGCAGCGCTTTGATCGGCGCGGGGCTCGGCTTTCTGTGGTTCAACGCGCCGCCGGCGCAGATTTTCATGGGCGACACGGGATCGCTCGCGCTCGGCGGCCTGATCGGGACCGTCGCGGTGGCGGTGAAACACGAGATCGTTCTCGTCGTCGTCGGCGGCCTGTTCGTTGTCGAGGCCCTGTCCGTCATCATCCAGGTCGCGGTCTTCAAACGCACGGGCAAGCGCGTGTTTCTGATGGCGCCGATCCATCATCACTTCGAGAAGAAAGGCTGGTCCGAGCCGCAGATCGTCGTGCGCTTCTGGATCATTTCGTTCGTGCTGGCGCTCGTCGGCCTCGCCACACTGAAGGTGCGGTGATGATTCCCGTCACCTGCCTCGCGGGACGCGACGTCGCGATCTTTGGCCTCGGCGGGTCCGGGCTGGCGACCGCGCGGGCCCTCGTGGCGGGCGGCGCGCGCGTTCACGCGTGGGACGACAACGAGGCGGCGCGCGCGCGCGCGGCCGTCGAAGGATTTCGCGTCGTCGACCCGAGCGCCGCGGACTGGACCCGCCTCGATCATTTCGTGCTGTCGCCGGGCGTGCCGCTGACGCATCCAGAACCCCACTGGACGGTGAGGAAGGCGCGCGCGGCCGGCGTCGAGATCATCGGCGATATCGAACTTTTTTGCCGCGAGAGGGCGCGCCTCGCGCCGAATTCGCCATTCGTGGCGATCACCGGAACCAACGGCAAGTCGACGACGACGGCGCTCGTCGCGCACATCCTGCGCGGGGCGGGCAAGGACGTCCAGATGGGCGGCAACATCGGCGTGCCCGTTCTCGCCCTCGAACCTCCCTCGATGCAGCGACATCACGTCATCGAATGTTCGTCGTTCCAGATCGATCTGGCGCCGTCCCTGTCGCCGTGGATCGGCGTGCTGCTCAACCTGACGCCCGATCACATCGACCGTCACGGCACGATGGAAAATTACGCGGCGGTGAAGGAGCGGCTTGTCGCGCGCGCGCGGTTCGCGGTCGTCGGAGCCGACGATTCCTGGTGCGAGGCGATTGTCCACGATCTCCGGCGCGCGGGAGTCCGGGTTCTCCCGATTTCCAGTCGCGACGCCATTCTGGCGGGCGGCGCGCGCGCGGAGCCCGCCGGCGGGTCAGGGGCCCGGAGCGAGGCCGCGGACCCGATCGTCGATCTGCGCGACGCCCGCGCCCTGCGCGGCGCGCACAACGGCCAGAACGCCGCGGCGGCCTGGCGGGTTTGCGAATTGCTCCATCTGCCCTCCGCCGACATCGCGCGCGGCGTGCGGACCTATTCCGGCTTGCCCCACCGCATGGAAGAGGTTGGCCGCGTCGGGCGCGTGCTGCTCGTCAACGATTCCAAGGCGACCAACGCCGACGCGGCGGAAAAGGCCCTTTTGTCCTTCGACGACATTTTCTGGATCATCGGCGGCAAGCCGAAAGAGGGCGGCGTCGAATCCTTGCGGCCGCTGTTCCCGAAAATCCGCAAGGCCTACCTGATCGGCGCGGCGAGCGATGAATTCGCGGCGACGCTGGGCGACGCCGCGCCGCACGAGTTTTGCGGGACGCTGGACGTGGCGATCGAACGCGCGGCGCGGGACGCCGGCGCCAGCGAGGCGCGCGAACCCGTCGTGCTGCTGTCGCCGGCCTGCGCCTCCTACGATCAATTTCCGAATTTCGAGGTTCGCGGAAACGCCTTCCGGGATCTCGCGCGCGCCCTGATCGCGCGCGCCGAAAACACTTGAGGAGCGGAACATGGTGTCGCGCGCCGAACGGACGATTTTCGCGGACTGGTGGTGGACCGTCGATCGCTGGCTGATCGCGGCCATCGCGAGCCTGATGGTGCTCGGCCTCGTGCTGACGCTGGCCGGCTCGCCGCCGGTCGCCGAGCGGCTGGGCCTCTCGCCCTTTCACTTCGTCAACCGGCAGGTGCTGTTCCTGGTGCCGGCCGCCGGGCTGATGACGATGACGTCGTTCCTCTCGCCGCGCATGGTCAGGCGGGCGGCTCTCGCGCTTTACATTTTCGCGATGGCGCTCATCGTCGCGACGCTGTTGTTCAGCCCGGAAGTGAAGGGCGCGCGGCGCTGGATTTTCGGCATCCAGCCGTCGGAATTCGTCAAGCCGGCCTTCGTCGTGCTCGCCGCGTGGGCCTTCTCGGAAGGCGGACGGCGGCGCGACGTGCCAGCCAACATCATCGCCTTCCTGCTGTTGCCCGCGACGATCGTTCCGCTGATCCTGCAACCCGACTTTGGCCAGACCATGCTGATCTCGATCGTCTGGGCGGCGCTGTTCTTCATGGCGGGTCTGCACTGGTTCTGGGTGGCCGGCATCGGCGGCGTGGGCTTCAGCGGCGCGCTGCTCGCCTATCATTTCGTCGCGCACGTTCGCCAGCGCATCGACAAGTTTCTCGAGCCGGGAACCGGCGGGGCGGGCGGCGATTCCTTCCAGGTCGACACGGCGATGGAGAGCTTCATTTCCGGCGGCTGGTTCGGCAAGGGGCCCGGCGAGGGCACGCTGAAGCGCGTGCTGCCCGACAGTCACACGGACTTCATTTTCGCAGTCACCGGAGAGGAGTTCGGCGTTCTGTTCTGCCTCGCTATCGTCACGCTGTTCGCCTTCGTCGTGCTGCGCGTGCTGCTGCGTTCGTCGAACAACGTGAACTCGTTCAGCCGCTTCGCCGGCTGCGGGCTCGTCATGCTGTTCGGCCTGCAAAGCGCCATCAACATGGCGGTGAACCTGCGGCTCATGCCGGCCAAGGGCATGACGCTGCCGTTCATCTCCTATGGGGGCTCCTCGCTCATCTCCCTCGCGCTCGGCATGGGCTTTCTCATCGCCGTGACGCGCCGGCGTCCGCAATCGGAAGTGACCAACAGGATCGAAGCGGCATGAGCGACCGGGCGGTCCTCGTCGCCGCCGGCGGCACCGGCGGGCATCTGTTCCCCGCGGAGGCGCTGAGCCACGCGCTGAAGAAGCGCGGCGTTCCCGTGGAACTCGTGTCCGACAGCCGCGCGCTCAAATATGGCGCGGATTGTCCCGCGCGCGCGGTCCACGCCATCCCCGCCGCGACGCCCTCGGGCGGTTCGATCCTTGGCAAGGCGCTCGCGGCGCTGACGCTGGCGCGCGGAACTTTCGTCGCGCGCGGGCTGCTGCGAAGGATCAAGCCGCTCGCGGTGGTGGGCTTTGGCGGCTATCCCACGGTGCCGCCGCTGCTCGCCGCGGCGCAACTCAAGATTCCCTCGATCCTGCACGAACAAAACGCCGTGATGGGCCGGGCCAACCGGTTTCTCGGCGCCGGCGCGACGGCCATCGCCACGGGTTTTCCCGAGATCTCCGGTCTCGATCCGCGCGTCGCCGCGAAGACGACGCATGTCGGCAATCCCCTGCGTCCCATGGTCATCGAGGCGGCGGGCCTGCCGGCGCCTTCCACCGACGACGGCCTGCTGCGGCTGCTCGTCACCGGCGGCAGCCAGGGCGCGCGCGTCATGTCGGACATCGTGCCGCCGGCGCTGGCGGCGCTGCCGGCGGAGGCCCGCGCGCGGCTGCGCGTCGTGCAGCAGGCCCGTCCGGAGGATTGCGAGCGGGTGATCGCCGTCTATCGGGAGGCAGGCGTCGCCCACGAGGTCGCGGCTTTTTTCACTGATTTGCCCATGCGGATCGCTGCGTCGCATCTCGTCATCGGCCGGGCCGGGGCGAGCACGGTGAGCGAACTGGCGGCCATCGGGCGCGCCTGCGTCCTCGTGCCGCTGCCGGGATCGCTCGACCAGGACCAGGCCGGAAACGCCGCCGTTCTGGCCAAAACCGGCGCCGCGGACGTTGTTTTACAAAAGGATTTCACGCCCGCGGCGCTCGGCGCGCTGCTGCTCGAGGCGCTGGACCGGCCGGAGGTCTTGACGGAACGCGGACAGGCGGCCAGGACGGTCGGCGTGCTCGACGCGGCGGACAGGCTCGCCGCGCTCGTGATCCGCGTCGCCAGCATCGAGGTCGGGACGTCGCCATGAAATTGCCGAAAGAGACCGGCGCCATCCACTTCGTCGGCATTGGCGGCATTGGCATGTCCGGCATCGCCGAGGTTCTGCTCAATCTCGGCTACGAAGTGCAGGGCTCGGACGCGAGCGATAGCGCCAACGTCAGACGACTGCGCGACAAGGGCGCGACGGTGTTCATCGGCCACGACGCGAAGCACGTCGGCCAGGCGGGCGTCGTCGTCGTTTCGACCGCCATCCGGCGCGACAATCCCGAACTCGTGGCGGCGCGCGAGCGGCGCGTGCCGGTGGTGCGGCGCGCGGAAATGCTCGCCGAACTCATGCATCTCAAACAATGCGTCGCCATCGCCGGCACCCATGGCAAGACGACGACGACCTCGATGGTGGCGACGCTGCTCGACCGCGGCGGCTTCGATCCGACCGTCATCAACGGCGGCATCATCAACGCCTATGGCACCAACGCCCGCCTCGGCGAAGGCGAATGGATGGTGGTCGAGGCCGACGAAAGCGACGGCACGTTCCTGAAACTGCCGGCGGACATCGCCATCGTCACCAACATCGATCCCGAACACCTCGACCATTTCAAGACCTTCGACGCGGTGAAGGAGGCCTTCCGCACGCTCGTCGAAAACCTGCCGTTCTATGGCTTCGCGGTGATGTGCCTCGACCACGCCATCGTGCAGGAACTGGTCGGCCGCATCGAGGACCGCCGCGTCATCACCTACGGCGAGAACCCGCAGTCGGACGTGCGTTTGCTCGATGTCGATCTCGCTGGCGGCACAACGAAATTCAACGTGCTGATCCGCGACCGCGTGACATCGGACGCGACCTACCTGCAGAATCTCGAACTGCCGATGCCCGGCCATCACA
>CAISEY010000054.1 GCA_903884435.1 uncultured Hyphomicrobiales bacterium
CCCCGGGGCCGGAACCGTGAATTTCTTCCAGACGATCTTGCCCGAGGCGACATCAAGCGCCGCGAGCCAGTCGCGCACGCCGCGGTCGCCGCCGGAAGCGCCGATCAGAACCTTGTCACGCACGACCAGCGGCGCGGCGGTGAGCTCCACCGCAGGCTGATCCTGCATATTGGTTTCCCACATGACCTTACCGGTATCGCGGTTTGTCGCGATGACGCGCGATGGCCAGCCGGCCACGGAAATGATGAGATTGCCCGCGAGCGCGACGCCCCGGTTCGACCACGACGGCGGCTTCTCCTGGCCAGGGTCCATGCGCCAGACGATGCGACCCTCGTCGCCGGAGCGGACGTCGATCTTGTAGACGATGGCCCACTGGTCGACGATGTAGAGAAATCCGTCGTCGACGAGCGGCGTCGCCTCGATGTTCTCGTTCGCCGCCGATCCGCCGAGCGCGACCGCGTAGGCCACGCGCATGGATTTCACGTTCTGTTTGTTGATCTGCGCGAGCGGCGAAAACCGCTGGCCATCGTAGGTGCGGTGATTGAACAGCCAGTTTTGCGGCTCCCTGTCGGCGTTCACGAGCCGGTCGAAGGTCACGTCCGCGGCCAGCGCCGGCGCTCCCGCGAGCAGGGTCGTCGCGAGCGCGAAGTCGCGCAGAATGGCAATCCGCGATGGCATGGCGTTTCTCCCGGTCGGCGTGGACGGGGCGTTCATTCGCCTCCGCCCGTCGGCGGGCATATTGTGTCAGGGGGCCGCGACACGCAAGCGCGGGATCGGACTCATGGTCTCCGGAGCGCGCCGTGATCGACCTCGCGGCTCACGCGATCGTCACGTAGGCTCCGCCATTCACGTGCAGCATCTGCCCGGTCATGTAGCGACATTCGTCGGAGCACAGGAACCGCACGAGATTGGCGATCTCCTGCATTTCGCCGGGGCGGCCGAGCGGCGCGTGGACCTTGAGCGGGACGCGGCCCGGAACGGGCGCGCGCACGTCGATCTTGCCGGGCACGACGCAGTTCACGGTGATGTTGTCCGGCGCGAGTTCCGCCGCGAGCGAGCCCGTCATGCCCGCGAGCCCCGCCTTGGCCGCGGCGACGTGGCAGCGTTGCGGGCGGCCGGAATGTCCGGAGCCGCCGCCGATGTTGACGATGACGCCGCGGCCAAGCGCGCGCATGTGCGGCACGCAGGCCTGCGCGCAAAAGAACGTTCCATCGAGCGTCGGCCCCAGCGTCGCGCGCCATTCCTCCAGCGTGATGTCCATCAGCGCCCGGAAACTGCGGATGTTCGCGTTGTTGACGAGAATGGAAGGCGGGCCGAGGGCGGCGCGCGTCGTCTCCACCATCCGCAGCACGTCGTCCTGGCTCGTCACGTCGCCCTTCACGGCGATGGCGCGCCCGCCAGCCTCCTCGATCCTGCGCACGGTCGCGCGCGCGCCTTCCTCCGCGTTGCGGTAGTTGACCGCGACGGCGGCGCCGGATTTCGCCAGCGTTTCCGCGATGACGCTGCCGGTGTTGACGCCCGCGCCGGTGACGATGGCGACTTCGCCGGCGAGTGTGTTGTCGGTCATTGTTTGCTCCTCAATCCCCGATGTTTCCCGCGAGTTCGCGAATGTCCGGCGGCGTGTTCATCAAATCCTCGACCATGCCCGCGACTTTCTCGCCGGATACGAGGTTCGCGACGAATCCCTGCCGTTCGGCTTCCGCGCGCAACTCCGGGTCTCGCATCGTCGCGGCGAAGGCCTCGCGCAGCGCCGCCACCCGTTCCGCCGGAACGCCCGGCGGCGCCGACACCGGTCGGCCAATCTGCACGCCGACGGAAAACAGCGACAGCACCCGCCGTTGCTGTTCTGTCTTCGTGAATTCGAAGATCGACGGCGCCTTCGCCTCCGGCGGCGGGTCTTTCTCCATGCTGAACAGAACTTTCAGCCGCCCGGCCCCGAGATCCTGAAAATAGGCGCGGACGATCTGCGAAAGGCTCTGGCACAGCCCGTGGACCTCGCCGCGGTCGATGGCGAGCTTGGCGGCGGTGGAGCTGGCGTAGCCTTCCACCAGTTTCATTTTCGCGCCGAGCAGCCTGTTCAGCAGGGGCGGCACCGTGCTCAGGGCCGTGCCCGCGCCGGCGCCGGCCATGATGACTTCCTTCTCGAAGATTTCCGGCAGGGTTTGCACCGGCGAGCGGTTCGAGACGACGCAGACGCGCGTCGTCGTTTCGGGACTGCCGATCCAGTTGAATTTCACCGGATCGAACATGACGCCGGGCTCCCTCGCCAGCGCCTTGAACGAGGAATTGCGGCTCGACATGGCGATCTGCGAGCCGTCGCGCGCGGCCAGGTTGTACATGTGGTTGGAGGCGCGGATGCCGCCCGCGCCCGGCATGTTCTGCACGAGGAACGACGGATGGCCCGGAATGTACTTGCCCATGTAACGGGCGATCATCCGGGCCCAGACATCGTAGTCGCCGCCGGTCTCGGACCCTACGATGATGGTGATCCGCTGGCCTTTGTAAAAGTCCGCGACGGGATCGGCGCTGGCGCGGGGCGCGGCGGCGAAAAGCGCGAGGACGATCGCGGCGGACATGCGCGGCATTTCAGTGTTCCTCCCGTGACGCTCCCGGAACAATCGCGGCTGGTCCGAAAACTCGCATGAAGGCGCCCCGGCGCACAAGGCGAGCCCCGCGCGCGGGCGGTCCCCGGTTTGCACCCCGTCACACAAGTGCTAAGAGCCCCTGCCAACCCTGCCTCTCGCCGGCGAATCCCGTTTTCGCCGCCGTTTCCACAGCCCGGTCCCACGGAGTTGGCCATGTCCACCATTGAATCCAGCCGTTTCGCCGAGGCGCTCACCTTCGACGACGTGCTGCTGCGCCCCGGCCATTCCCTCGTCATGCCGAGCCAGGTCGATCTTCGCTCGCGGCTGACGCGCTCGATCTTCCTCAATCTCCCGATCGTGTCCTCGGCCATGGACACCGTGACCGAGGCGCGCCTCGCCATCGCCATGGCGCAGGCGGGCGGCATCGGCGTCATCCACCGCAATCTCGAGCCGGAGGAGCAGGCCGAGGAGGTCCGCAAGGTCAAGCGGTTCGAGAGCGGCATGGTGGTGAATCCGATCACGATCTTCCCGGACGAGACGCTCGCCGACGCTCTCGCGCTGATGAAACATCATTCGATCTCCGGCATTCCCGTCGTCGAGCGCGGCCCCAACGGCAAGGCCGCGAAGCTTTGCGGAATTCTCACCAACCGCGACGTGCGCTTCGCCGACAATCCTCTGCAACCCGTCCACGAACTGATGACGAAAAAGCTCGTCACGGTGCGCGAGGGCGTCGGCAAGGACGAGGCGCGCCGCCTGCTGCACCAGCACCGCATCGAGAAGCTGCTGGTCGTCGACGACGAATACCGCTGCGTCGGCCTCGTCACCGTCAAGGACATCGAGAAGGCGACCGCGCATCCGCACGCCTCGAAGGACACGGAAGGACGCCTGCTCGTCGCCGCCGCCTCGACCGTCGGCGACAAGGGCTACGACCGCGCGCTGATGCTCATGGACGCCGGCGTCGACTGCATCGTGGTCGACACGGCGCACGGTCATTCGCAATCCGTTCTGGATCAGGTCAACCGCATCAAGCGCGTGTCGAACGCCGTGGCGATCATCGCCGGCAACGTCGCCACGGGCGATGGCGCGCGCGCGCTCATCGACGCCGGCGCCGATTGCATCAAGGTGGGCATCGGCCCCGGCTCGATCTGCACGACGCGCATCGTGGCGGGCGTCGGCGTGCCGCAACTCACGGCGGTCATCGAGGCGGCCGAGGTCGCGCACAAATCGGACGTGCCGATCATCGCCGACGGCGGCATCAAGTTCTCCGGCGATCTCGCGAAGGCCATCGCGGCGGGGGCCGATTGCGCCATGATCGGCTCGCTGCTCGCGGGCACCGACGAGAGCCCCGGCGAGGTGTTCCTCTACCAGGGCCGCAGCTACAAGTCCTATCGCGGCATGGGCTCCG
>CAISEY010000055.1 GCA_903884435.1 uncultured Hyphomicrobiales bacterium
ACCCAGCCGCAATTCACCCATCCCGACGGGCTGATCAACATGGACAGCCTGCGCAAGGATCTGGCGTTCTACCAGGAGCATGGATTCGTCACCGCGAAATCCGTCAGCGCCGACGCGATCGTCGACATGAGTTTCGCCCTCGCGGCGGCGCGGGAACTCGGGCCCTACAAACCCGCGCCCTGACCGGGGCGCGGCGCGCTCCGTCAGTTCCACGGACCGAGGAAGACCTCGCCATTGAAGCTGTCGTCGCGCGCCTGCACGGTCTCCGGCCAGGCGTCGTTGTCGATTTTCGGCCGCGCCGACGCCGGCATGGGCTTCCCGTCCCAGCCGATCTGCTCCATCTGGAAATAAAGCTGGATCGCGTGGCCGTCGGGATCGATGGCGAAAGCGCTGTAATCGACGCCCGGGAAAAGCTCCGGCGGCAGCTTGCGGATCGTCACGCCCTTTTCCCGCAAAAACGCGATGGCGGCGCGCAATTGCGAATAATCGCCGACCTGGAAGCCGAAGGACATCAGCGTCGTGTGCGCGCTGAGGCCGAGTTCGGCGCGCAGCGCCATCGGGTAGATCGCGATGGAATGATGCTCGGTGTTGGCGCGCAGGAACACGCATCTGTGTCCGTTCCAGACGATTTCCTCCGTGACCTTCAGCCCCATGCAATCGCGATAGAAGGTCGTCATGTCCCCGACATCCTCGGCGAAGACGCGCACGGGTCCGATCTTCACGACCTTGAACGGCCGGCCGAGCAAAATCCCGCCGACATCGTGTTTTTCCGCGGCCGGTTCCTTGTGACGATGGCCGTCGAGCAGGTTGACCCTGTCGGCGTATCCTTCCTCGACCTCGGCGTATTCGGAGCGGTGCGGGATGGACGGAGTCTCGTGATAATCGCGACGGTGCATTCCCTTCGGCTTCGACAGTCCGTCCCAGCCGATCTGCTCGATGCCATAATAGATTTCGTTGGTGTGTCCCTCCAGATCGAGGGGATAGACGTGCCAGTTCGAGCCCGGATTGTCGCGCCCCGCGCGGGCGATGCGAACGCCGACCTCCCTGAGCCACGTCGAACCCTCGACGACCTCGCGCAGCGAGCCCACCTGCCACGTGATCTGGTTGATCGTGAGCTTCTGGTTGTAGTGCTTCATCATCTGGATTCGGACGCGGCGCGGAAACAGCACGAAGGAATGATGATCGGTGCCATGGCGCATGAAATAGCCGACGCCCGTTCCATGCTTGCCCTGCTCCTCCGGCGGCAGGCGCGCGCCGAAATCGATCGGGTCGGAGGTCTTGATGCCCATGAGCTCGGTGTACCAGGGCAGGCTCACGTCCATGTCGTGCACGTCGAGTCCAAAATGGCCGAGACGGCGAATCTTGAAGGGCCGGTCGAGCATGACGCCGCCAACGCTGTATTTCTTGCCGCCCGCCCTGACATCGTCAGCCATCGCCGTCTCCCCGCGCGTGGAATACTTTCGCGCGGAATGATGTTGCATTCCACGGGCAGGCGCAAGGCCCGCCGCCTCGCCTACGGCGCGAATGAAATTTCCATGAGGAGATAGCCAAGCGCCGGGGTCACGCCTTCCGGCTTCTGGTACGTCGCGGAGAATTTGACGCCCGGCTTCAGCAACGCGCGGTCGGCGACGCCCTCGACGAAGGTCTCGTTGCTGATCCGCAACTTCAGTTCATCGCCGGCGTCCGTGACGACGGTCAGGAACCGCCCGAGTTCGGCGATCGCGCGGATCGTCCCGTTGACGGGCAGTTCGGCGACGGCGGCCCGCTGCGGTCCTTCGCCTCTGAATTCGCGCCAGATCGTCTCGGCGATCAGCGGAAAATGATCCGGCAGATCCCAGCCCGCGTATTCGCGCATGTCGAACCCGGCGCGGATCGCGTCGATCCCGAGGCCGCGGTCCATCATCGCGCGCACTTTCGCGCGCGCCGACAGAATGTAGTCGACTTCCACTTTCAGATCGTCGGCGGTAGAAACCGGTCCGTGGCCGGGAATGACGATCTTCGGCTTGAGCGCGATCATCGCCTCGAGCTGTTTCAGCATTCCCGCGGTCGTGCCGTGGCTGTAGTCCGGCCGTATGTCGGGATGGCGATCCTTGTAGCCGACGAAGCCCGCGTGGAGAATCCCCAACCCGGGCAGCCAGACCGCCACGTCGCCGTCGTTGTATTGATCAGGCACGTGAAACAGGTCGATGGCGACGCCGCCCAACCGGAGCGACAACCGCGCGGGAAAACTCATGACGTTCGCCAGCGGCCCCGAGTTTTCCAGCGCCCCGGCGCGTTCGGGAAACCGCGCGCGCCAGGCCTTGATCCGCCAGGGTTTCATCTCAGCCAGCGCCTTCGCCACCTTGTCGTGAACGATCATGGTCGCCGGCGGCGCGAAGAACGGAGCTCCGCCGATGTGGTCGCCGTGGTTTTGCGTGACGATGACGTATTGAACCGGCAGCGAAGTCGCCGCGCGGATGGCCTTCGCGAAATTACGGGTTTCCGCCGGCGAGTTGCCGGTGTCCACGACAACGACGCCCTGCCCCGTGACGATGGCCATGGCGTTGGCCTCGTTGCGCTTGCCAACATAGACGAATACATTTTCGGCGAGCGCGCGAAACTCGGGAGCCTCGCCGGTCATGGCCCGCGCGGGCGCGCAGAGCAACGCGAACAGGACCGCCAGCGCCAGCCTCGCGACGATCGCGAAATTCATGGCCGCGCCGGCGCCGTTCGCGCCCGTTCTCACAGATTCCACTTCTTCGTCACCTTGTCCTTTTCCTCTTGCGGAAAGGCGTTGACCTCCGGGAATTCATCGAGCCACGAATAGGGGCGGCAGGCGTCGATCAACATGCGATCCATCGTGTAGCCGTGGCGCATGGTGGTTTGCCCGTGGCCCATGTTGCGGCGATGCGGCGGAATCGCCGGATCGGCGGGCGATGTCCAGACGCCGTGAACGATGTCGACGCACTCGCCCGGATCGCAACGGGTCGACATGGCCCAGATCACGTCGTGCAGATTGGTCACGTCCACGTCGTCGTCGACGACGACGACGAACTTGCCGCCATAGGCGCCGGCGCGCGTGCCCGTCGCCGCCATCAGCGTCTGCTTGGCGTGACCCATGTAGGCCTGCTTGATGGAGATGACGACGAAGGGCCCGACGACGCCGCCATAAACAAACGACCAGACGCCGGTGATGCCGGGAACGCCGGCGGCCTCGAGCTGGTCCCACAACGCGGCGACGCCGAGCGGCAACGACATGTAATGGTTCGGCGGCTTCATCGGGGGCATGCCGAGAATGATCGGATTGTCGCGATAGTAGATCGCCTTGACGACCATCAGCGGCACTTCGCCCGTCGTCGTGTCCGCGTAATAGCCGGCCCATTCCCCGAACGGTCCTTCCTGCGGCAGGCTGCCGGGCGTGATCAACGGTATTTCGCCCTCGAGCACGATCTCGCCGCGGGCGGGAATCGGCAATCCGTGCAGCGGGCTCCTGACGATCTCGACGGGCGCGCCGCGCAGGCCGCCGGCGATGTGATATTCCTCGACGTCGACCGGCACCGACATGACCGACGACAGGAACATCATCGGGTCCTCGCCAATCGAAATCGCGACGGGACAGGGCAGTCCCTTCGCGTGATATTTCTCCATGGCCATGCGGCCATGCTTGCCCTTGTTCATCTTGATGCTGACCTTGTCGCGCCCCTGCACCATGCAACGATAGGTGCCAAGATTGGTGCGTCCGGTCTCGGGATCGACCGTGATGACGCTGCATCCCGTGCCGATGTAACGACCGCCGTCCTTCTCGTGCCACATGGGCGCGGGAAAGGAGAGAACGTCGAGCCTGTCGCCGTCGAGACGGTTTTGCAGCACGGGGCCGTCGGCGACTTCCACGGGCGCGATGGGCTTCATTGCTTTCGACTTCGCGCGCCATTTTTTCAGCAGATCGAGCCCGTGCGATCCCGCTCCGAGGCCAAGCGCCACGCCAAACCTGTCATGAGTGCGAAAGGCGTTGGAGAGAATCCGGAAGCCCTTCGGATAACCCTTGATGTTGTCGAACAGCAGCGCCGGCCCTTCCTTGTCGCTGACAGCCTCCGTGATCGCGCCAATCTCGATGTTCCAGTCGGCGCCGTCGATGTGCCGCAATTGTCCAAGCTCCTCGAGCTCGCTGACGAAATTTTGCAAGTCGGGTGCGCTGTTGGAATTGCGGGTCATGTCTCGGGGTTCCTGCCCTGTCGGGTGTTTTTCCGGTTGCGCCGGGCGGCGTCCCGGCATGCTAGCATCGCCGGGGCGCGCGGCGCCAGTGCCCGGACGCCGCGACGACGCGCCGCCCGGCGCCGGACTTCGGGAAAATTGACTCGCGGCGCGAACGGGGTTCAATTTCAACGCATGAGACAAGAGATCAAAACACATCGCGGCCTCCCGCGCCGCGCGGCGCTCGCCGCGTCCGCGTTTCTCGCGCTCGCGCAGGCGACGCCCCGCGCCGCCGCGCAATCCGCCGAGCAAGACTTTCGCAACAAGACCATTCGCGTCATCGTTCCCACGGCCGTCGGCGGCGACCGCGCGCTCTACGCGCTTCCGTTCATCGCCTATTTCGGCCGTCACGTTCCGGGCAATCCCAGGGTCGTTCCGGTTTTCATGCCGGGGGCCGGCGGCGCGGTGGGCATGAATTATCTCTACGGCGCGTCGGCGCCGGACGGACTCACCATCGGAACGCCGCTCGCGCCGGTCGTCGTGGCGCAGGCGACCGGCGATTCCCAGGTGAGCTACGATGTCTCGAAAATGAACTGGATCGGCCGCATCGTCGACGCGACGCGCGTGTTCTTCGTCTGGAATCGCGTGGGCGTGCGCACGCTGGATGACTTGCGCAAGCGCGAGGTCATCGTGGGCTCGAGCGGCCGCTCGTCGGAAACCTACATCAACCCGGCCGTCATGAACGCGCGCCTCGGAACGAAATTCAGGATCGTCACCGGCTACAGCGGCGTCGCCGCCGTCAATCTGGCGGCCGAGCGCGGCGAATCCGAGGGCTCCTTCACGACGTGGAACGACGTCTGGAACAATCACGCGGACTGGCTGCGGGACAAGAAGATCACGGTCATGTTCCAGATCGCGCTGGCGAAGAAGGTCGGGGACGTGCCGCTGCTCGTCGACGCCGCCGGGGATCCGCTGGCGCGTTCGGTGATCGAATTCATGTCGTCGTCGTCGCAAATGGGGCAGGCCTATGTTGGCCCGCCAGGCATGTCGCCCGAAATTGTCTCCGTCCTGCGCGCCGCCTTCGACGCGACGATGAAGGATCCCGAATATGTCGAGGCCATGCGCAAGGCCAATCTCGAACTCAACCCCATGAACGGCGCCGATCTGGCCGCGGTCGTCGCGAAAACCATCGCCGCGCCGAAACAGGTCATCGACGCCTATCAGGCGGCGGTCGCGGCGCAATGACCGGCGGCGCGCGTACCGGCGAATCCGGAGCGACGGCGCTCATGCGTCCCGTCGCCCTCGCCCTGTGCGCGGCCCTGATTTCGGGCGGCGCGCGGTCGCAAGCGCCGGCGCGCGTGAATTTCGAGGGCAAGACCATCAACCTCGTCTCGGGCGGCTCGGGCGGCTACGTATCCTACGCGCGATTGCTCGCGGCGCACATGGGAAAATTCATCCCCGGCAATCCCTCCATCGTCGTGCGCTCGATGCCGGGAGCGGCCAGCATGGCGGCCGCGAACTACCTCTACAACATCGCCGCGCCCGACGGACTGACGCTCGGCTCCTTCGTGCGCGCCATTCCGCTCGCGCCGCTGCTCGGCGACACGGCGGCGAAATACGACGGCGCGAAATTCAGCTGGATCGGCAGCGCCAGCTCCTACCGCGACGACGCCTACATGCTCATGGTCCGGAAGGACGTTCCCGTCTCGAACGTCGCGGATCTCGCGGCGCGCGAGACGCCCCTCCGTCTCGGCTCGACGGGCCCCTCGTCGGAGGGCGACGTGGGCGCGCGCGTCGTCGGCCAAACGCTGGGACTCAAATTGAAAATGGTCCGCGGTTATTCAGGCACGCCGCAAATCGCCATCGCCGTCGAACAGGGAGAAATGGACGGAATGATGATCGGCGCTTCCTCCCTGAGCGCGTTCCGGCCCGAATGGCTGTCGAAGACCGGCCCGGTGCGCTTTCTGTTTCAGTTCGGTTATGGCGGCGAGGGCCGCAGCCCGCAATTTCCGGACGTGCCGCGCGTCGATGAACTCGCGCGCGACGCCGACGAGCGCGCGCTTTTCTCGCTGATGCAACTGCCGTTCCGGATCGCGCGCCCCTTCGCCGCCCCGCCCGGCCTGCCGGAGGAAACCCGCGCGATGCTCGAAGCCGCCTTTCTGCGCGCGCTCGACGATCCGGCCTTGCTGACCGGCGCGCGCGGGATGGGACTCGACGTGAGCCCCGTTTCCGGCGCGGAAATATCTGCGCTGATCGCGGCGGCCGCGCGGTTGCCCGCGCCCCTGATCACGCGCTACACGCAATTGCTGTGGAGCGCCGATTGATCGCTCCGGAACAAACCACGCGGCAAGCCCGAACAGGGGAGGAACGATGAGCGCCTGGATGATTGGCGTCGACACGGGCGGCACGTTTACCGACCTCGTGGCGGTTGAGGAAAAAACCGGCGCGCTGCGGTTCGCCAAGGTCGCGTCGGTTCCCGCGGATCCGTCGCGCGCCGTGATGAACGCGCTGGAGGAAGTCTTCGCGTCGGGCGTCGATCCCGGCGAGGTCTCCGCCTTCGTTCATGGCACGACGATCGCGACCAACGCGCTGCTCGAGGGCAAGGGCGCCAAAACCGGATTGCTGATGACCCGCGGCTTTCGCGCGGTCTATGAAACCCGCGGCTGGTCGCAGCCGACGGGCAGCGACCTCATCGACCCCTTTTACCGCAAGCCCCCGTTGCTGATCCCCCAGCGCCTCACCTGCGACGTGACCGGGCGGCTCAACTGGCGCGGCGAGGAACTGACGCCGCTCGACGAGGAGGACGTGCGCGCCGCCGCGCGGAAGTTCATTCGGGAAGGCGTCGAATCCGTCGCCATCTGCTTCCTGTTCTCGTTCATCGATCCCTCGCACGAACGCCGCGCCGCCGCGATCCTTTCGGAAATGGCGCCCGGGGTGAGCATCTCCCTGTCCTCCACCGTCCTGCCGGTGATCCGCGAATACAACCGCCTTTCGACGACCGCCGTGGACGCCTGGGTGGGCCCGCGCGTGAAAACCTATCTTGGCAAGCTCGCGGAGAGCCTGCGCGCGCGCGGCGTCGCCACGCCCCGCCTCTTCGTCATGCAATCGAACGGCGGCCTGGCGCTGATTGAAACGGGCGCGCGCGCGGCCAACCAGTTGCTTCTCTCGGGCCCCGCCGCCGGCCTCGTCGCCGCCGCCGATCTCGGGCGCCTGTGCGGCGCGAGCCACGTCGTCACCTTCGACATGGGCGGCACCAGCACCGACATCGGCGTCATCATCGACGGGCGCGTTGGCGAAACCTCCGCGGGCGTGCTCGCGGGCCAGGACATCGGCACCCCCATGCTGCGCGTGCGCACCCTGGGCGCGGGCGGCGGAACCATCGCGCACATCGGCAAGGACGGCTTGCTCAAGGTCGGTCCGGAAAGCGCCGGCGCGGTCCCCGGCCCCGCGTGCTATGGACGCGGCGGAGCCGAACCCACCGTCACCGACGCCAATCTCGTCATCGGCGCCCTTGGCGCCGCGAAACTCGCGGGCGGCCTCGGCCTCGACACGACGCGCGCGCGCGCGGCCATCGAAACGAAAATCGCGAGGCCCCTCGGCGTTTCCGTCGAGGAAGCCGCGGTCGGCGTGTTGCGCATCGTCAACAACGCCATGGCCGTCGACCTGCGCCTCGCCTTGCGCGAACAGGGACAGGATCCGCGCCGCTTCTCGCTGATGGCCTTCGGCGGCGCCGGCCCGGTCCACGCCGCGGAAGTCGCGCGAATGGTGCGCATCCCCCGCGTGCTCGTGCCGCTGCGGCCCGGCCTCAACTGCGCGCTGGGCCTGCTTCAGACAAAGGTGCGCCACTCCTATCTGCGTTCGTTGTTGCGAAAGCTGGACGAATGCGCCAGCGACGACGTGAACGCCATCTTCGGCGCGCTGGAAGCCCAGGCCCGCGCCGACATCGAGGCGGAGGGTCTCGGGGGCGAGACGGTCGCCATGATTCATCTCGTGGAAATGCGCTATCTCCAGCAGGGCTACCAGCTCGCCGTGCCCTGCCCGCATCCCTTCTCCGACGCGTGCAAGCCCGCCTTGCGCCGCGCCTTCGACGAACTGCACCGGCAGACCTACGGCCAGGCGGCGGAGGACGAGGCGGTCGAGATCGTCACCTTCCGCCTCGTCGCGGAAATCGACGTGCCCCGCCTCGCGCTGCCCGCGATGGCGCGCGGCGACGGCTCTCCCGAACGCGCCCTGCGCGGCGCCCGTCAGCTCTACGACACGGGGCGCGACGCCTTCGTGGAGGCGCGCCTCTACGATCGCGAGGCCCTGCGCGCCGGCGACCGGATCGCCGGCCCGGCCATTGTCGAACAATTCGACGCAACCACCGTCGTCCTTTCGGGCCAGAACCTCGAAGTCGATGCACACGGAACGCTGGTCATTGCCACGGGAGCCGCCGATGCGGGTTGATCCGATCACCATTGAAATCGTCACGGGCCGCGTCCACGAGGTCACGGCGACGATGGAGCACGCGCTCTATCACGCGGGCTATTCGCCGATCCTTCGCGAATCCCGCGATGGAACGGCCGGCATCACCGACGCGCGCGGGCGCGTGCTGATGATCGGCGGCGGCCTGCAATATCATTCGCTCCCCTACGAACAGGCGGTCGCCTGCGTGCGCGCGCGCTTTGGCGACGAGGGCATTCGCCCCGGCGACACCTTCGTCGTCAACGATCCCTACAAGGCCGGCAATTCCCACGTGCCGGATTTCGTCGCGGTGACGCCGGCCTTTCACGAAAACGTCCTGATCGGCTTCGGCGTCAGCATCGCCCACAAGACCGACGTGGGCGGCCTCGTGCCAGGCTCGTCGAGCGGCGCCTCGCGCGAGATTTTCCACGATGGAATGCTGATTCCGCCGGTGCGTTACATGACCGCCGACGGCGTCAACGAGGCCGTCGAGGACATTATCCGCAACAACAGCCGCACACCCGCCGCCGTCATCGGCGATCTGCGCGGCCAGATTGGCGCGACGCGCCTCGCGGGCAAGGGCCTCGCGGCGCTGTGCGACGAATATGGCCGCGATTGCGTCGTTTCCGTCATGCAAAGCATTCTCGACCTCACGGCGCGCCGGCTGCGCGCGGAACTCGCCGCGTTCCCCGATGGCGAGGCCTCCGCCGAAGGCAAGCTCGACCACGACGGCGCGCGGTTCGACACGCCCGTGCGCATCGCCGCGCGCGTCAAGAAGACCGGCGACCGGCTGCTGATCGATCTGTCCGGCTGCGATCCGCAAACGCTCGGCCCGGTGAACCTGACGCCGTGGACGGCGAAGGCCGTGTCGTTCCTCGCCATTCTCGCCGCCACCGATCCGACGATCCCCGTCAATTCCGGCCTCGGCGATTGCGTCGATTTCATCTTGCCGGAGGGATCGACGGTCAATCCGCGGTTTCCCGCGACGATGAACTCGTATTTTCCCACGGCTTCGCTGGTCCACGCCTGCGTGCTGTCGTCGCTCGGCCAGCTCAATCCCAAACGCGCCGTCGCGCCGTCGGGCCTCGCCTCGGGGGCCATCGCGCTCGGCTACGCCAGGGGCCGCCATGGCCGGCCCGCCGTGCAATACGAACTCTCCGGCGCGGGGCTCGGCGGCACGGCCGAACACGACGGCGCGCCCATCGTCTCGCCGATGAATCATTTCGTCGCCGGCGCCGCCGTCGAGGTGCTGGAAAGCGAATATCCCGTGATGGTGCGCCGCTACGACATGTGGACGGATTCAGCCGGCGCGGGGCGCACCCGCGGCGGCGTCGGGATCGTGCGGGAATACGAAATGCTCGACGATTGCGTGATGACCCTGCGCGCCTCGATGCACAAATACGGCGCCTGGGGCGTGAGGGGCGGCAAGCCGCCGGCGATCTCGCGCAGCGTGCTCGATCCGGGCAAGCCATCTCAGGAAATCCTGCCGTCGAGCGGCACGCGCGATCTGAAGCCGGGATCCGTGTTGCTGTTTCACCGCGCGGGAGGCGCCGGATATGGCTCGCCGCTCGAACGCGATCCGGACCTCGTCCTGCGCGATGTCCAGGACGGCTATGTGTCGATCGAGGCCGCGCGAGACGTCTACGGGGTCGCGATCACCGAGGACATGACTCGCGTCGACGCCGGAGCGACGCGCGCCCTGCGCGCCGGGGCGTGAACAGGCGGGCGCCGCCGCGCCCGCCGCGAGCTATTCCGCGGCCTTCGTGGCCATGCGGTCCCAGCGCTCGCCCGGCGCGGCGTCGACGCCCTGCAAATCATAGTCGACGTGGGTTTCCACGGGCAGCGGAATGAACGGCGTGTTTTCCGCCGGATCGCGCACGACGCCCATCGGCTCCTCGCCACGCTCGATCCGCTCGATCTGCTCGAGCAGCACGCGACGGTACATCACGACGCCCTTGTCGGATTCCCCGAGATTCTCGAGGCTCCGGTCGACGATCACGCCCTGGGTCAGCATGACCATCATGTCCTGACCGTTGAGGTTTTCGTTGAGGAACTTGCCATCGGGACCGAGGAACGGATTTTCCGCGACCGGAACCTCCTTGCGCGGCGCCTGGCCCGCCGGGCGCGGGCGAGCGTTGTACCAGTAGATCGTCGTGTTGCCGTCGTCGCGCGGCAC
Organism: uncultured Hyphomicrobiales bacterium; assembly: GCA_903884435.1. GTDB lineage: Bacteria > Pseudomonadota > Alphaproteobacteria > Rhizobiales > Beijerinckiaceae > Terripilifer. Next base: position 10,790 of record CAISEY010000055.1, read on the forward strand.
GCGGATTTGCGCCTGCAACACGCCGTTGGGATAGGTCACGAGCAGGGTGCCGGGCCAGAGCTGCGGATGGCCGACGCGCCACTCCTCGGACTCCTCGCTGTCGCCTTCCCACAGGCGGCGCTTCATGATGCCATGCTCGAACAGATCGAAATCCACCTTCGCGTGGTGCTTCATGGGCAGCAGCGGCTTGCCCTGCCGCTTGAAGACATAGTTCGTGTACATCATGTGCAGGTATTCGACATGATGCGGGTCCATGTTGTTTTCGGCGATTTGCAGCCAGTTGCAGGGCATCGTCGAAATCGTCATGTCGTGGTCGTATTGCTCGCCGACGAGATATTCGAAGCGCGGCAGCAGCGCGGCCGGCTTCTTGCCGAGCCAGGCCCAGACGAGCCCGCCAAGCTCCATTGCTTCGTAGGCGGGGATGGCGACGCGATCCTTCAGCTTGCTTTCGGGACGCTCCGCGGGCGTGTCGACGCACTTGCCGTCGAGATCGAATTTCCAGCCGTGATAGGCGCAGCGGATCGCTCCTTCCTCGATCATCCCGCAGGAGAGCGAGGCGCCGCGATGCGGGCAACGCTCCTGCACGAGGCCGAGCTTGCCGTCCGGCGTGCGGAACAGAACGAGTTCCTCGCCGAGCAGCTTCACGCGCACCGGATCGTCGCGCACTTCGACGCTGGCGGCCACGGGATGCCAGAAATACCGCATGTACTTGCCCATCGGCGTGCCCGGACCGACGCGGGTCAACACGGCGTAGCGGTCTGTCTCTGTCATGGCGTTTCTCCCGGCGTTCTGGACGCTGGCAGCCTCGCCGCCGGCTCCGCGCGCGCGCGTCGACCGGGAAAGAGTTCAAACCGCCAGCATTTACAGGCTTTCCGTTCACGAACGGACTGCCGTTACCGTATTGTCGGGTCAAACCCGTGTCAAGAAACGCGGTTCGCGCGGCGCCGACCGCGGCCTTGCGCCGCGCCCTGAATTCAACTTTGATGCCGCTTCGAACCGCGCTTCGCGCGCGCCGGATTCCTTCTGGAGATCATGCATGTCCGCGCCATCAGCGCCAAAAGCTCCCGTCACGCGGGACAAGGCCCGCAAATTCATGCTGGAGCCCTATCTCGACTGGGCGGAGGGCGAGGGCGTCCCGATTCACGAGGATTTCGCCATCGACATGCTCGCGGTCGAAGCGCGTCCATGGAGCCGCTTCGGCGTCAACGGCGCCATCTGCCACCTGAAGGGTCGCGACGATTTTCTGACGACGTTCCTGCTGGAAATCGCGCCGGGCAAGTCCGGCGCGCCGACGCGTCACGTTTACGAGGAAATCGTGTACGTCCTCTCCGGTCACGGATCGACGCAGGTCGAGATCGACGGGCGCGTCCACAATTTCGAATGGGGGCCGCGCAGTCTGTTTTCCGTGCCGCTCAACGCGCGCTATCGCCACTTCAACGGCTCGGGCGTCGAACCGGTGCGTCTCGCCGTCACCAACAACCTGACGTGGCTGATGAACCTGTTCCGCAACGACGGATTCATCTTCAACAACGCTCACCAGTTCCCGGAACGGCTCGGCGGCGTCGGCTATTTCGCGGGCGAAGGCGAATATGTCGAGGTTCTCCAGGGCCGCCACCAGTGGGAAACCAATTTCGTCGCCGATCTCGCGGACTTCGAACTGAAGGCCATGCCGACGCGCGGCGCCGGCGGAACCAGCATCCGCTTCGTGCTCGGCGACGGATCGATCGGCTGCCATTGTTCGGAGATTCCGCCGGGAACCTACAAGAAGGGCCACCGGCACATGAACGGCGTCGTCATCCACGCCGTCACCGGCAGCGGCTATTCGCTTCTCTGGCACGAGGGCGAAAAGGACTTCCATCGCGCCGACTGGCGTCACGGCGTGATCTACGCGCCGCCGGACCAGATGTTCCACCAGCACTTCAATATTTCACCGAAGCCCGCGCGCTATCTCGCGGTGCAAATGGGCAGCGTGCGCTACCCCTTGAGTCAGGGCAAGCGCGACATCTGGGCGCCCGAGGGCAATTTCGCCAAACCCGTCGAGGATGGCGGAATGCAGATCGAATACGCCGATCAGGACCCGCGCATCCACGAAATCTGGGTGGCGGAAATGACGAAGGCCGGCCTCGAGCCGCGCATGCAGGCTTTCCTCGGCAAGAAGGGCTGAGGAAGCGGCGGGAGAGGCGAGCGCCATGAAAGCAACACGAACGAAACTCGCGGCCCTGATCGCGCTCGCGGCCCTCGCGCCGCGGCCTGTCCCCGCGCAGCAATCCGTCGCCGACTTTTACAAGGGCAAGACCATCACGATCATCAATGGCGGCACGCCGGGCGGCGGCTACGACGTCGACGCGCGCGTTCTCGCCCGCCATCTTGGACGCCATATCCCTGGCGCGCCCACCCTCGTCGTGCAGAACATTCCGGGCGCGCGCGGCCTCACCAGCGTGAACAGGCTCTACGCTACGGCCCCGCGGGACGGCACGTTCATGGGCGTCGTGCTGCGCGGCCTCGTGACCGCCCCCTGGCTCAACCCCCAGGGCGTCCAGTTCGACATCGCGAAATTCAACTGGCTCTTCAGCACCGCCGCGGAGCCCGGCGTCGCCATCGGCTGGGGCCTGCCCGCGACATATTCCATCGACGACCTGCGCAAGAACGAACTCGTCATCGGCGGCTCCGGCGATTCCTCCATCATCCCGCGCGTCTTCAACTACACGACGGGAACCCGCTTCCGGATGGTCACGGGCTATCCCGGCACGTCGGAACTCGTTCTCGCCATGGAGCGCGGCGAAATCCAGGGCATCGGCTATTACTCGTGGAGCAACATCCCCGCGAAGAATCCGGAATGGATCACGCAGGAAAAAATCAGGGTGATCCTGCAAACCGGCGACCGGCGCCTGCCGGAACTCAAGGATGTTCCGCTCGTGTCCGAACTCGCGATCAACGCGGAAAAACGGCAGGTTCAGGACATGTGGCTGGCGCCGCTCGAAATCGCGCGCCCATACGCCATGCCGCCCGGAGTGCCCGCGGAGCGCGTCGCCGCCTTGCGCCAGGCCTTCGCGGAGACGCTGAAGGACGCCGCCTTCCAGGAAGACGCCCGCAAGGCCGGGATGCTCGTCGATCCGCGGACAGCCGAGGAAATCGAGGCCCTGCTGGCGCGCCTCTCGGCGACTCCGAAGGAAGTCGTCGAGGACGCGCGCAGGGCCGTGCCGGAATAGCGCGCGCGGGCTCGATCTCGCGCGAACTCTCCCTTGACCGCGAGCGCGTTTGGACTAGCATCGCGAACAACAAGCACGTTCATCGCGCGAGCATGAACGCGGCAATCCCGGGAGGAGACATTCATGCGTTTCAATGCGGATCGGCGGCGAATGCTCGTGGGCGCGGGCGCCATGACGCTGGGCGCGTTTCCATTTGGCGCGGCCCGCGCGCAAACGGCGAGCGGCGCGCCCTACAAGGTCGGCGTCACCTATCCCCTCAGCGGCCCGCAGGGCGCCTGGGGACAATTGATCGTTCCCGCCATTGAAATCGCCGTTCAGCACGCCAACGCGGCGGGCGGCGTCAACGGTCGCCCGCTGGCGCTCGTCGTCGAGGACAGCAAGGGAAATCCGGAAGCCGCCGTCTCAGCCATGCGCAAGGTCGTGCAGGTCGATGGCGTGCAGGCCATCCTCACCATTTTCACCAACGTCGTCAGCGCGCAGATGCCGCTGTCGCAACAATTCAAGGTGCCGCTTCTGAGTCCCGTGGAGGCGCCCGGCCTCACCGCGAAGAGCGATCACTGGGTCTTCGCCCACTCCTCGCTGCTGTCGCACAACCTTCCCTTGCTGGAAGAGCGGTGGAAGAACAAGGGCGTGAAGCGTCTGTTCGGCTTCTACCCCAACACGCCCATCGCGCCTTATGGCTCGGGGCTCATCAAGGCGGCCGCGCAACGGCTCGGCGCGGCCTACGAGGAAGTCCTGTTCAAACTTGGCGACTCCGATTTCCGCTCGCTCATTATTCGCGCCAAGGCCTTCAATCCCGACGCGATCATGATCTGGGGCCACGGAACCCCGGACGAAGGCGTCATCATGAAACAGGCGCGCGAGCTTGGCGTCACGACGCAAATGTACAATGGCAGCGCGACCCCCACGGTGAAGAGCTATCGCGAGGCCGCCGGCAAGGCGATCGAGGGACTGGTTTACGCCGGCTTCAAATACGATCCCGCCGCGGCGAAGCGGCTGATCGACGATTACCGCGCGCGTCTCGGCTTCGAGCCCGACTTCGCCGCGCTCGAGGTCTACGACATGATCAACATGGTGGCGGAAGGCATCCGCGCCAACGGCTACGACGGCGAGGGCATCCGCAAGTACATCGCCGGGCTCAAGGATTTCAGGAGCATCGGCGGCGGCCTCATCAGCATGGATCCCGATGGCCAGACGCTCAATCCGGTGGGCCTCTACGAAGTCAGGGATGGCGAAAAGGGCGTCTTCGTGGAAATCAAGCCCTGATGCCCCGCGCGCGAGTGAAGGACGTTGCCAGGGAAGCCGCGCGATGCTGAGCCTCGCGCAGGTGTTCACCACCGGACTTGGCCTCGCCGGCTATTACGCGCTGGTCGCCGTCGGCTTCGCGCTGATCTTCGCGACCTTGCGTATCTTTCACATCGCGCATGGCACGGTGTTTCTCGTCGGCGGCTACGCGTTCTTCGCCCTGCATCGCCTGCTCGGGGTCAATCTTTATGTCGCTGCCGCGGCGGCCGTGGGCCTCGCCGGCCTCGCGGGCCTTGGCATCGACAAGATCGTCTACGGTCCCGTGCTCAGGCGCGGCGGCGGAATGTTCAGCGTTTTCATCGCCTCGCTCGGCGTCGCGCTGATTTTTGAATCAGGCTTTCTGGTCTGGACGAAAGGCGTGATTTCCGTCGCGCGCACGGGACTCCTCGATATTTTCATCGTCGGCGACGTGGTTTTCCGGGAATTCGACTTTCTGATTCTCGCCATCGTGCTCGTCGCCTATGGCGCGCTCTGGCTCTGGTTTCACCGCACGAGCACCGGCCTCGAGGTGCGCGGGCTCACGGACAACGCGGACCTCTCGGCCATTGTCGGCGTCGACGTGGCGCGCACGCGCAACTCGATCTTTCTCGTCGCCTCGATGCTCGCGGGCCTCGCCGGCGTCCTCACCGCGTGGGACACGGGCGTCGCCCCGTCGAGCGGCTTCCAGACGATTTTCATCGGCGTCGTCGCCGTGATCCTCGGCGGCGCGCGCAATCTGCTGCTGGGCACCATCGTCGGGGCGACGTGCCTTGGATTGCTCACGGCCTTCGCCGGATTCTTTTTTCCGGAATGGATCAGTTTCAGCATCTTCATGATCATGATCCTCCTGATCATCTTCCGGCCGCAAGGCATACTGGGCTGACCATGGAGCAATTTTATTACCTCGGCACACTGGTCAGCGTCTGGGTCATCGTCGCTCTCGCCGCCAATCTGGTGATTGGCTACACGGGCATGATGGCGATGGGCCAGGCAGCCTATCTCGGCGTCGGCGCCTACACGGCGGCGGGCCTGAACATTCTGCTCGGGGTTGATTTCCACCTGTCGCTGCTCGCCGCGACGGTCGCGGGCGGCGCGGTCGCCGCGCTCACGCTCGCCCCGCTGCTGCGCATCGGCGGCTTCTATTTCGCGCTGGCGACGCTTGGGATGAATTTCGTCTTCTTCGACCTGTTCCACAACCTCGCGCCGAGGGCGGATGGCAGCGAGGGCCTGCATGGGCTGAAGCTGCCGGTCCTCTTCGCCTCCTCCGGCGCGCGTTTCGCCTCGAC
>CAISEY010000056.1 GCA_903884435.1 uncultured Hyphomicrobiales bacterium
CGGCGAAATTCGATCCGCTGAAATTCAGCTGGATCGGCAACATGGACGAGAGCACGCAAACCTGCGTCGTCTCGCCCGCCGCCGGTCTCGCGGGTTTCGCCGATCTGTTCAGCAAGGAAACCCTGTTCGGCGGCTCGGGCGCGGGCACGGCGGGGCCGCTGAGCCAGACGCCCAACGCCATCCGCAACCTCACCGGCGCGAAAATCAAGCTCGTCCAGGGCTACCGCGGCTCCTTCGACATCAAGCTCGCCATCGAGCGCGGCGAGGTGCACGGGCTCTGCGGCCTGCCGATCTCCACCGCGCGCACGGAATGGAAGGACATGCTGGACTCCGGCCGGCTGAAGTTCCTGGTGCAGCTTGGCCGCAACAAACATCCCGATCTCGCGGATGTTCCGCACATCTACGATTACGCGAAATCGGAGGAGGATCGCCTCGTCTTCGACGTGATTTTCGGCACCCAGGGCCTTGGCCGCGCCTACATGGGCCCGCCCGGAATTCCCGCGCCGCGCGTCGCCGCCCTGCGCAAGGCGCTGCTCGACACGATCGCCGATCCCGTCTTCGCGGCGGAAGCGAAGACCGCCGGGATCGATCTCAATCCTCTGTCGGGCGAGGAGGTGCAAAAGCTGCTGGCGCGCGTCTACGCGACGCCCGCCGCCGCCATCGAACGCGCGAAAAAGGCGATTCGCGCCAATTGAGCCTCAACCCCACGGGCCGCGCCGCTGGCCCCGGTTGCCGCCGGCGAGGCCCGCGCCGCCCAAAAACGATCCCGGACGCGACTCGTCGCGAAACGGGGCCCAGCCGCCGGACCGGACTGGCGTGTCCGCGATCCCCATTTGGCGCGCGAGTTCCTCCAGCGCCGCGATTCGGTTGCCGACATCGGGGTGGGTCGAGAACAGATTGTCCATGCCGCCGCCGGTCAGCGGATTGAAAATATACATATGCGCCATGGCCGGATGCGCCTCCGCGTGGGGATCGGGGATCGCCGCGACGCCGCCGGAGATTTTCGCCAGAGCGCTCGCCAGCCAGCGCGGATTGCCGCAAATCAGCGCGCCCGCCCGGTCGGCCTCGTATTCGCGGCCGCGGCTCACCGCCATCTGCACGACCATCGCCGCCATCGGCGCGAGGATCGAAATCAGGACGGCGGCGAGCGGCCCCGGCCCGTTGTCGCGGCGCCCGCCAAAAAAGAAACCCCAGTGGGCGATCGAGGAAATCGCGCCGGCGAGCGCCGCCGTGATCGTCATGGTCAGCGTGTCGCGGTTCTTCACGTGCGCGAGTTCGTGAGCGAGGACGCCGGACAACTCCTCGCGGGTCAGCATTCGCACGAGGCCGGCGTTGACCGCGACGGCGGCGTGATCGGGATCGCGCCCCGTGGCGAAGGCGTTCGGCTGGTCGGAATCGATCATATAGACGCGCGGCATCGGCAATTGCGCCCGCCGCGCGAGGTCGCCCACGAGCGACACGAGATCGGGCGCGGTCGCGGCGTCCACCTCGCGCGCGTCCGTCGAGGCGAGCGCCAGCCGGTCGGAATTCCACCACGCGAAGACGTTGGTCGCGACGGCGATGGCGAACGCGACCATCATGCCGCCCCGCCCGCCCAGCATGGCGCCGACGATCAGAAACAGCGCCGTCATCGCGGCCAGCATCATGGCGGTGCGCATCATGTTGGTCGGCATTCTCTCCTCCGGGGATCGCGTGGCCTTCGCCTCCGGGCGATCCGGCGCTATATGTGGGGAGACTGGCGACCCGCGCGCAAGTGGGCGGCGCGTGGAATGGAGAGCGGATCCGTGAGCGAGGAAACGAAGGAAGAAACTCCCGCGCCGGCGCGCAAACTCACGCCGGCCGCGGAGCGCGCCCTGGCCGAGGCGGCGGAGCGGCGCGC
>CAISEY010000057.1 GCA_903884435.1 uncultured Hyphomicrobiales bacterium
TCGCCCCCCGGAACGGGACCGTGCTCGGCTTCATGGCGCGCGGCTTCGTTCTCGCGCCCCTGCTGACGAACCAGGCGCAATTCGACGCGACGAAATTCAACTGGGTCGGAAGCACCGCGCGGGAAACCTCGGTTGGCGCGGTCTGGACCGCCGGAACCGACGTGCGCACCATCGAGGACGCGAGGCGCAAGGAAGTCATCGTCGGCGGCACGGCGCCGAGCAACGACACCGGCCTGTTTCCCACGCTCCTCAACAAGTTCATCGGCACGAAATTCAAGACCGTGGTCGGCTACAAGAGCACCATCGAAGTTGAATTCGCCATGGAGCGCGGCGAGGTCCAGGGCAAGATCGGCTGGACCTGGGGCTCGCTCCACAGCGCCCGCACCGCCGACTGGGTGGAGACGGGCAAGGTTTCCGTGCTCGTGCAGCTTGGCCTGACGAAATCGCCGCGCCTGCCCGCGTCCATTCCCAACGCTCTCGATCTCGCCACGGATCTCGAGGGGCGGCAGGTCATGTCGCTCGTTTTCGCGCCGGCGGACATGGGCAATCCCGCCTTCATGGGGCCCGGCGTGCCGGGCGAACGCGTCGAGGCCGTGCGCAACGCCTATTTCCGCACCATGCGCGACCCTCGGTTCCATGAAATGCTGAAACGGCAAAACCTGCCTCTCGATCCCATCGACGGCGAGGAAGTCCGGAAGATCGTCGATGGAATCTACGCTCTGCCGCCCAACGTCGTGCAACGCGCCAGGGAACTCATTCCGCCATCGTGAGGCGAAGGCCCGCGAACAAAACCGCAAATTCAGGAGATACGGATGGTCGAACTCGTCGCGGAACACAACAGGCGCGTGCACGTCAGGGACGTGAACACCACGGAGCAACTCGCGCACGCGGCGTTGCAGGCCAGGAAGAAAAAATACGACGACATGCTGATCGTCGACGTCGATTCCCATCACACGGAATCCCGCAATCACGACGAAATCTTCGAGTTCATCGAAAGTCCCGTGCTGAAGCAGATCAGCCAGCAGGGGCGCGTCATGGGCCGGCGCAACGTGATGCCGAACGGCCTTGGATATCAGGACACCGGCGGGCGCGTCGCGCGCTACGCCATGCGCGGAGAGAAGACGCCGCCCGGCATCCAGCGCGACGCGGTGATCGGCCAGCGCTGGATGGACGCGATGGGCGTCGATTACGCCTGCCTGTTTCCAACCAGCATGCTCAACATCGGCATGCACCCGGAAACCGCGATGGAGATCGAACTCTGCTGGGCCTACAATCGCTGGATGACCGAAAAACTGCTGCCGGATTCAAACGGGCGGCTTTACACGATGCTGTGCCTGCCGTTTTCCGATCCCGACGCCTGCATGAGGCAGATCGAGACCTTTGGCCACAGGAAGGGCGTCGTCGGCTTCATGGTGACGACGGTGCGGCACAATCCCGTCCATCACGACAGTTACATGAAGGTCTATCGCGCCATCGAGGAGCGCGGACTTTCGCTTTCCTTCCATTCCGGCTTCAACTGGATGGAGCCGATATTCAAGAACTGCAATCGTTTCATCAGCGTGCACGCGCTCGGCTTCACCTTCTACAACATCCTGCACCTGACCAACTGGGTGGTGAACGGCCTCAACGAGCGATTCCCGAAACTGCCGGTGATCTGGATCGAGGCGGGCCTCGCGTGGGTGCCGTTCATCATGCAACGGCTCGATCACGAGTTCATGCTGCGCTCGTCCGAATGCCCGCTGCTGAAGAAGAAACCGTCCGAATACATCGCGGACATGTATTACTCGAGCCAGCCCATCGAAACGCAGAACATGAAGGCGATGGAACTGACGTTCGAAATGATCAACGCGGAGGACCGGCTGCTCTACGCGTCGGACTATCCGCACTGGGATTTCGACACGCCCTCGACGATCTACGACCTGCCCTTCCTCACGGAACGGGCGCGCCACAACATTCTCGGCGGCACGGCGGCGAGATTGTTCAGACTGCCGCCGCGCAACGACAAACAGAAGGAGAATCTGGCGCGGTTCGGAAATCTCGCGACGTGAGCGCGGACGCCGCTCACCTCGTCTCGCGGCTCACCGCGAGTTCGCGCACCCGCGCGATCGTCTCCGGCGAGGAGCGGTACAGCTCGGCGACCATCGCCTGCATTTTCTCGCCCTCCATCGGCGACAGATCCAGCCGCTGGCGCGCCAGCTCCATCGCGAATTCGGGGTCTTTCATCAGGAGCCCGAAAGCGCGGCGCAGCGCCGCGGCGCGCCCGGGCGGCACGCCCGGCGGCAGGAAGACCGGATAGCCGAGTTCGGGCGAGGCCAGGAGAACGGCGAGCGCCGCGCGGTCGTCCTCGCTCGTGACGTATTCGCCCAGCAGCGGCACGCCGGGCAGCCCGGGGTCCGGCTCGAGCCGCAATTGCAGGAGAATGTTGACGGTCTCGCCCGCCGCCCATTCCGGCTTGCCGACCTTCATCGACGACCAGGAAATGCCGCAGCGGGCCTGCA
>CAISEY010000058.1 GCA_903884435.1 uncultured Hyphomicrobiales bacterium
GCCGGCAGCGCCGACGTGTCGGTGGCGGTCGGGACGCTCGGCGCGCTCGCCGTTTACGCCAAGGGCGCGCCCATCCGGATCATCGGAGCCTCCTTCACCGGCGATTCCAACATGTTCCTTTACGTGCCGGCGAATTCGCCGATCAGGAAGGTCGAGGACGCCGTCGGCAAGACAGTCGCCTTCTCCAACGCGGGCTCGTCCTCGCAAATGATGGTGCTGGAGGCGAAGAAGCAATTCAACGTCGAGTTCCGGCCGACGGCGACGGGCGGCGGACCCGCGACGCTCACACAGGTGATGAGCGGACAGATCGACGTCGGCTGGTCCGGCGCGCCCTTCGCCGTGGACCAGCTCGAGGCCGGAAAAATCCGTCTCATCATGAAAGCCTCCGACCTGACCGCTATGGGCGGCCAGACCTCGCGCGTCACCGTCGCCAATCCCGAGGACATGCAAAAGAGACCGGATGTCTACCGGCGCTTCACGCAGGCCTATCGGGACACGATCGACTGGATTTATTCGACGCCGGAGGGACTGAAGGCCTACGCGGAATGGGCGAAGGTTTCCGAGAGCATCGCGCGCCGCTCGCTCGACGAGTTTCTGCCGAAGGCCGCCGTCGAGGTCGATCGCGTCGCCGGGCTCGAACAGAACATGCGCACCGCCATCGAGTTCAAATATCTGACGGCGCCGCTGACCAGCCAGCAGCTCGGGGAATTCGTGCGGATACCCGCGCGCATTCCCTGATCGCGCGTCCTCGACAGCGTCGGAAATCCGCGCATAATCGAACGACAGACCGGACCACCGGCGATCATCAGGGGAGAACGCCATGGCAAGATCGAACTGGCTCGCGCCAATCGCCGCGCTCGCGGGGGCCATCGTCGCCAGCGCGGCTCTCGCCGCCGACAAGGTCACGATCGCCTACATTGGCGGGACCGCCGACGTCGGCTTTTATATCGCCGACGCGAAGGGGTTTTTGAAAGACGAGGGCATCGAGGCGAATTTCGTCGTCTTCGATTCAAGCGCCCGCATGGTGGCGCCGCTCGCGACCGGCGAGGTCGACGTGGGCTCGGGCGCGGTCGGCGCTGGCACCTACAACGCCCTCGAGCGCGGCATCACCCTGCGCGCCGTCGCGGACAAGGCGCGCAACAAGGGCGCCTATTCGTATCAGGGGTTGCTCGTCCGCAAGGACCTTTACGATTCCGGCAAGGTGCGCGGGCTGAAGGATTTCAGGGGCCTCAAATTCGCGATGACCGCGCCCGGCAGCAATGAATCGGCGGTGCTCGCCGAAGCCCTCGCGAGCGTCGGTCTCCGGAAGGAGGACGTCGAGCTCACCCAGCTTTCCATGCCGCAGCAGGTCGCCGCCTACGCGAGCCGGGCCATCGACGTGAGCTTCCTGCCCGAGCCATTCCTGACGGCCGCGATCAAGGCCGGCAGCGCCGTGCAGATCGCGCCCGTCTCCACCATCCGCGACGACGACGTGACCGGCGTCATCGTCTACAGCGACCAGCTCATCAAGAATCGTCCCGATGTCGCGCGGCGCATGACGAGGGCCTACGTGCGGGGTCTTCGCGTTTACGTCGACGCGCTGAAGGACGCGCGGCTCGCCGGCCCGGGCGCGGACCAGGTCATCGACATCATCGCGAAATATTCGACGGTGAAGGACAAGGCGGTGCTGCGCGAGATCATTCCGCACTATGTCGATCCCGATGGCCGCGTCGGCGTGGACAGCCTGAAAAAGGACTGGGCCTATTTTCGCGCCGAGGGGCTGATCACCGACAAGATCACCGTGGACCAGCTCATCGACAATTCGCTCGTCGACGCGGCGGTCAGGGAACTTGGTCCGTACAAACCGAAGTGAGCGCGGGGCGATGGGAAACGTTGCAACCATGAAGTCAGCATTCGCGATCATCGCCCCGGCGCTTCTCGCGAGCGCCGTTCCCGCCCGCGCGCAACAGCCAGCGCCCTTGCCGCTGCGGGTGGCGGTTCTGAAACAGGCGGGCCTCGCGGATGTTTTCGTCGCGAAACAGGCCGGCGTTTTCGAGCGCAACGGCCTCGCCGTCGAGCTTGTCGAGTTCCGCACCGGAAACGAGGCCATCGCCGCGCAGCAGGGCGGGCAGGTCGATGTCGTCATCGCCATTCCCGGCAGCGCCATGATGGCGATGGAATCCGGCTTCGATCTCGTGTTGCTCTCGCAAAACGAGACCGCGAAAACACAGGGGCCGGATCTTGGCTCCGTTCAGGTGCGCCCGGACTCGGGGATCGACGATTTGAAGGGCCTCGCGGGCAAGACAATCGCCGTTTCCGGCTTTCATTCGCAATGGACGGTCGCCGTGCAGACGCTGCTGCGCCGCGCGGGGCTCGATGGCGACAGGACGCAAATCGTCGAGACGCCCTTCCCGGCGATGGCGCAGGCGCTGAAGAACAAGCAGATCGACGCGGCGGCCGTGATCGATCCGTTCGCGACGCAGATGCGCGAAAGCGGCGTCGGCAAGGTGATTTCCTGGAGCTACGTGGAGACCATTCCGGGCCAGCCCGTCGGCGCCTGGTACGCGCGCGCCGGCTTCGTCCAGAAAAATCGCGCCGCCGCGGAACGCTTCGTGAAATCAATCCACGAAGCCATCGACTTCATGAACGCAGACGAGGCGCGCGCCCGCGAAAGCGTCGCGGCCTTCACCGGACTCGACCGGGCCATCATCGCGAAAATGCCGCTGAACCGGCTTTCGTGGAAAGTCGAGCCCGCGCTCTGGCAGAGGGTCGCGGACATGATGCGGGAGAATGGCGAGTTGCGGAGCGCGCACGCGGCGGAGGAGTACATGTCCGAATTCGTCCAGGCTTCCATCGCGAAATGAAACGCGCGCTTCTCCCGATCCTCGCGCTGGTCGCGGCGCCCGCGGGCGCCCAGGAGATGTTTTCCGACAAGACGCTTCGCGTCGTCATCGGCTCGGCGCCAGGCGGAAGCCACGACGCCTACGCGCGGCTCGTGGCGCGGCATCTGGGCGCGCGCCTGCCGGGCAAGCCGAACATCATTCTGTCCAACATGCCCGGCGCGTCCGGCGTGCAGGCGGCGAATTATCTTTACGAGATCGCGCCGAAGGACGGCACGGTGTTCGGCACGTTCAACCGTTCGACGCCCTATTACGAGGCCATCGGCCAGGGCAACGTGCGATTCAGATCGAAGAATTTCGGCTGGCTCGGCAGCCTCGGCCAGGCCAACGACACGGTCGTCGTCTGGCGCACGACGGGGGTGCGCGACATCGCCGGGGCGCGGCAAAAGCCGATCATCATGGGCGCGCTGAGCAAGATCGGCACCATGTATGGCTATCCGGCGCTGCTCAACGCGACCATCGGCACGAAGTTTCGCGTCGTCACCGGCTACGAGAGCGGCACGGCGGTCAATCTGGCCATGGAGACGGGCGAGTTGCAGGGTCGCGGCAGCAATCCGTGGACCTCGTGGAAGGCGATCAATCCGCGCTGGATCGCGGAGGGCAAGATCGTGCCGCTCGTTCAGATCGGCCTGCGCCGCGAACCGGACCTGCCGGACGTTCCGCTGTTGACGGATCTCGCGCAAACGGATGAACAAAAGCGGCTGTTCGGCTTCATCACCGACACGGTGGCCATCGACCAGCCATGGACCGCGCCGCCGGGGCTGCGTCCCGAGACGCTGGCGGCGATGCGCGCGGGTTTCAACGCGATGATCGCGAGCGCGGAGTTCAACGAGGACGCGCGAAAACAGGGCCTCGACCTCGATCCGATGAGCGGCGAGAAACTCGCCGAACTCGTGGCGCGCGTGATCGACGCGCCGCGCGACGTGGTGTCGAAGGTCGTCGAGATCATGCAGGGCGATGGCGGCGCGAAATAGCGTCGCCTACGAGAGCCCCATCGCCGCTCTCAGCTTGCGCGAATAGCCGTAAATGTCCTCGCGCAATTGCAGCTTGCCGGCGTCGTCGACGAAGGTGGTGAAATATTCGATGTGCACGTCGATCTGTTTCGGCAGGTGGATCGTCTTGTTGCCCGTGCCAATCAGCTTCTTCACGCGCTCCTCGCTCCAGCCGTTGTCCTTGCCGAGCACGATCTCGGCGAGCTTGAAGGGCATGTCGACGCGCACGCAGCCGTGGCTGTAGGCGCGCCGCGGATTGGCGAAGAGCGAACGCGACGGCGTGTCGTGCAGATAGACCGCGTGTTCGTTGGGGAACATGAACTTGATGAAGCCCAGCGCGTTCTTTTCGCCGGGGGGCTGGCGCACGACCATCTGGCCCTTGCGGTCGGTCGAGACTTCATAGCCGAGGCGGTGCAGATAGGTCGGGTCCGCCGCGAGTTTCGGCATCATTTCCTTTCGGATGATGCTTTCGGGCACGTTCCAGTAGGGGTTCACCTCGAGGAATTTCATGCGGTTCGAGAAGACGGGCGTTGGCGTGTCCGGCTTGCCGACGACGACGCGCGCCGTGTGAACCAGCGCGCCATTGCGCGTCACGCGGACGGTGAAGTCGGGAATGTTGACCTCGACGCGATCCGTCGAATCCGCCGCGGCGCGCGGCAGCCAGCGCCAGCGCTCCATGTTGGCGATGATCTCATTTTCAATCTTCGCCGGATCGCCATCCGAGAGGGCGGCGACAGTGGCCGGGTTCAGCAGGCCGAAAGCGGGCAGGCCCTTGCTGCGCTGGAAGGCGGCCACGGCCGCGGCGACTTGCGAATCGTAAACGAGTTCGTCGGTGATGGTGGCGGGATCGGCGTTGAGGGCGAAACGCGCGCGCAGCGAAGGCACGCGGGGATCCTTCATGCCGACCTTGAGCGTTGGACCCGCGCCGACGCGCGGAGGCTCCGCCGGCCGGTCCCGCCGCATGTCAGCGAGTTTGTCGCGCAGGGCGCGATAGCCGGCGTGCGGCGGATTGAAGGCGTCGAGCGCCGCGTCGCCGTCGCTCGCGCCGGAGACGGCGGCGAGAATCTTCGAGGCTTCGGCGACCTCGGGCTTGTCCGTGATGAGA
Source organism: uncultured Hyphomicrobiales bacterium (assembly GCA_903884435.1). GTDB lineage: Bacteria > Pseudomonadota > Alphaproteobacteria > Rhizobiales > Beijerinckiaceae > Terripilifer. The sequence continues at coordinate 4,977 of CAISEY010000058.1, forward strand.
CGGCCGATGGAGCGCGGATCGAACCGGCCGCCGCTCGCGAGGACGCCATAGGCCACCACCGCGCGGGTGAGCGCGAGTTCGGTGTCCGCGAGCGCCTTCTCGTCGCCGCCGGCGAGAATCGGGGCGGGCGCGGCCTTGACGTCGATGGCGTCTTCGCCCGCCTTTTCCAGCCGCGCGCGGGCGCCCAGCGCCGCTTTGGTCCAGCCGCCGTCGTCGAGCCAGAGGGGCGCGAAGCCGCGCGCCGCGTAAACGGCCTGGATGGCGTCGCGCTGTTGCTTCGCGGGGCCGGCGACGCGCTCCCTCGAGGCCGCGTCGAGCGCGGCGTGGATGGCCTCGCCAATGTCCGCGAGCGCGGGGGACGTGCGGGCGGGCGCCGCGGTCCGGACGGGAACGGGGGGAGCCTCCGGCGCGACCGCGGGCGGCGTCGCGGCCTGTTCAACGGGCGCGGCGGCGGGGGCCGCCGGCGGCGGTTCCGGCGCGGCGAGAAGCACGGGCGGCGCGGCTGGCGGTTCGGCGCGCGGCGGGCTCGTGGTTTCCACGACGACGGGCGGAACGATGGCCGGCGCGGTCAGCGCGGGCGTCTGGATGGCGGGAGGCGTCTCCACCGGAGCGTCATCGATGGTAACGCCGGCTTCCGGCGGCGGCGGCAGAACGATCGATGGCGCCTCGGGCGCGGTTTGCGCCCGCGCGACGAGGCCGGGACAGAGCAACAACGCGGCGAGCGAAACCTGCGCGAGACAAAGGCGGGACAGTCTGGCCATGTTGGCGTCCTTGAACTCGGAATTCCGGCGAAACGCTCCGGAAGATCGGGGCTGACCTGCCCTTCACGGCCCACTCGGGCGCGGCATTAAAGTCAGTCGCGTCAGCCGGACAGAAAATCCCTGAATCGATAAAAGATCAATGGGCGCGCCTGCGTGCGCCGGCGCACGCGCCGGTTTAACGCCGCGCGTTGCCGCTTCGCCACAGGTCAGGCCGCGGCGTGCCCGCTGCCGTTGCCGGAATCCGCGGGGTCGTCGAGCCCGTAGTCCTTCATCTTCCGGTACAAGGTCGAACGCCCGATGCCGAGACGGCGGGCCATTTCCGACATTTGTCCGCGATAATAGGCCAGCGAGAACTTGATGATCTCGGCTTCGAGATCCTCGATCTTGCGCATGTTGCTGTGTTCGTCGAGCAACCGCAGGACGTTGGGATCCCGCACCTCGATGCGCACGATCTCGCGCTGCGGCGCGGGGGCCGGCGTCAGAGGCGCGGCGGGCGCGGCGGGAACCCGCACGTCGAAACCATCGACCTGCGCCGCGATTTGCGGAAATTCCGCGACGGTCAGTTCGTCGGCGTCGGCCAGAACGACCGCGCGAAACACCGCGTTCTCGAGCTGTCGGACGTTGCCGGGCCAGTCGTAGCGCGAGACGAGGGCGAGGCATTCCGCGGTGAGCCCGCGGATGCGCTTGCCTTCCTCGGCGCCGAAGCGGGCCGCGAATCTGCGGGCGAGGTCGGCGATGTCGTCGCGGCGCGCGCGCAACGGCGGGATCGTGATCGGGAAAACGTTGAGCCGGTAATAGAGATCCTCGCGGAACCGGCCCTGTTTGACGAGTTCGATCAGGTTCTGGTTGGTCGCGGAGATCAGGCGAATGTCGACCTTCACCGGGCGTTTCGCGCCGACGGGATCGATTTCGCCCTCCTGGAGGGCGCGCAGAAGCTTGACCTGGGTTTCCAGCGGCAATTCGCCGATCTCGTCCAGAAACAGCGTGCCGCGGTTCGCCTCGACGAACTTGCCGGTGTGTTTGTCGGTCGCGCCGGTGAAGGCGCCTTTCTCGTGGCCGAACAGAATCGACTCGACGAGATTTTCCGGCAACGCGCCGCAATTGACGGTCACGAACGGCTTGCCCTTGCGGTCGGACGAGCCCTGGATGGCGCGGGCGATGAGCTCCTTTCCGACGCCGGACTCGCCCTCGATGAGCACGGGGATCGTCGATTTCGCCGCCCGTTCGCCGAGTCTGATGACGCGGCCCATGTCCTCGGACCGGGTGACGATGTCGCGGAAGGTGAGCGTGCCGGTGCTGCGCTTCGAGATGCGGCGAATCTCGTCCTCGAGCGCGTCGAAACGCATCGCGTTCTTGATGGAGACCTGGAGCCGTTCGGCGCCGACGGGCTTGACGACGAAATCCGCCGCGCCGGCGCGCATGGCGGAAACGACGACCTCGATGGAGCCGTGGGACGTCTGCACGATGACCGGCGTCGTGATCTTGCGGTCGCGCATCCGTCCGAGGACGCCCATGCCGTCGAGGTCGGGCATGACGAGATCGAGAACGAGGCAATCGACCTCCGGCCGGTCGCCGGCCTCGAGGCGGGCGATGGCGGCCTCTCCGCCGTCGACGCATTCGACCTGATAGCCGAAACGCTTCACCATGGCTTCGAGAAGCCGGCGCTGCACGGGATCGTCGTCGGCCACCAGTACGAGAGATGTCATGCTATTACTTTATCCTTGGCGACGGCGTTCGCGTCGCCCTGGCCAACATGTTGCGCAAACAGGGTAAACGGGCTGTTAATGGGCGCCTCGATTCGGGGCGGTCGATGAAAAGCGAGGCGCTTTGCCCCGCCGGGCGGGAGGTCGGCCACCCCGGCGGCGACGATCCATTCGATCAACGAGCCGCGGGTGATGGTGGAGGCGCGGGCCTCCTGTCGCGACGCCGTCCGGGCGGCGGGGGATGGCGAGCGACTGGTTCCATCCTGCACGGACGAACGGGAGCATTCGGGCCAGAGCGCGCCAGCCTCGGCGGGCCTCGCCGGTTTCATCCGGATTTCGAGCCCAAACCCTGGTCGATGCGATTTTATCCCCGCGCCGAAACGAAATAGGAAGGCGTCGCCGGTTTAATCCGCGCGCCAGAACCGCCATATAGTTCGTCGCCACGATTTTTCAGAGGATGCTCATGTCGTCTTTTTCGCGCCGGTCCATGGATGTGTCCGTTCACGCCGCCGATGCTTCCGCCGCGGCGACGGAGCCGGCCTTGCCGGAATGGAACCTCGCCGACCTCTACGCGGGCATGGACGCGCCCGCCTTCGCCGCCGACATGGAAAAGGCCGCGGCGGAATGCGAGGCGTTCGCCGCCGATTATCGCGGCAAGCTCGACGCGATGCTGCGCGCGCCGGACGCGAGCCAGCGCCTGTTCGACGTGCTGAAGCGATACGAGGCGCTCGACGATCTGCTTGGCAGAATCGGCTCCTACGCCGGGCTCGTCTATTTCGGCGACACGTCCGATCCGCGGCGCGCGAAGTTCCATGGCGACGCCCAGGAAAAATTGACCGCCGCCACCACGCATCTGCTTTTCTTCGCGCTCGAACTCAACCGGATCGACGATTCCATTCTCGACGCCGCGGCGGGACAAAAGCCGCTGTCGCACTACAAACCCTGGATCGACGATCTGCGCCGCGACAAGCCCTATCAGCTCGAGGATCGCGTCGAGCAATTGTTCCATGAAAAGTACGTGAGCGGCGCCGGCGCCTGGAACCGGCTTTTCGACGAGACCATCGCCGCCCTGCGGTTCAAAATCGGCGACGAGGAACTGCCGCTGGCGCGGACGCTGAACCTGATGCAGGACGCCGACGGCGCCAGGCGCAAGGCCGCCGCCGAGGCGGTGGGCGTCACGCTCAAGGCCAATCTGCGCACATTCGCGCTGATCGCCAACACGCTCGCCAAGGACAAGGAAATTTCCGACCGCTGGCGCGGTTTCAAGGACATCGCCGATTCGCGCCATCTCGCGAACCGGGTCGAACGCGAGGTCGTCGACGCCATGGTCGCGGCCGTGCGCGCCGCCTATCCGCGCCTTTCTCACCGCTATTACAAGCTCAAGGCGAAATGGTTCGGGCGCGAGGAACTCGATTACTGGGATCGGAGCGCGCCGCTGCCGGACACGCCGACGCAGACCATCCGCTGGGACGAGGCGCGCGACACTGTTCTGTCCGCCTATGGCGCCTTTTCGCCGGACATGGCGAAGATCGCGAAGCGGTTTTTCGACGAAAACTGGATCGACGCGGCCATGCGTCCGTGCAAGTCGCCAGGCGCCTTCGCGCATCCGACCTCGCCGTCCGTGCATCCCTACGTGCTCGTCAATTACCAGGGCAAGCCACGCGACGTGATGACGCTCGCCCATGAACTCGGCCATGGCGTGCATCAGGTGCTCGCCGGCCACAATGGCGCGCTGATGGCGCCGACGCCGCTGACGCTCGCGGAGACGGCCAGCGTGTTCGGGGAAATGCTGACCTTCCGCAAGCTGCTGAAAGCCGCGGCGCCGGACCAGCGTCGCGCCATGCTCGCCTCGAAGGTCGAGGACATGCTCAACACCGTGGTGCGGCAGATCGCCTTCTATTCCTTCGAGCGCAAGCTGCACGCGGCGCGGCGCGAAAGCGAACTCACAGCCGACCAGATCGGCGAATTGTGGATGAGCGTGCAGGGCGAAAGCTTCGGTCCCGCCATCAAGCTGGGGCCGGGCTACGAGACCTTCTGGGCCTATATTCCGCACTTCATCCATTCGCCCTTCTATGTTTACGCCTACGCCTTCGGCGATTGCCTCGTGAACTCGCTCTATGGCGTTTACGAAAAGGCGGCGGACGGGTTCGTCGAGAAATATTTCGCCATGCTGTCGGCGGGCGGCACGAAACACCATTCCGAATTGCTCGCGCCCTTCGGCCTCGACGCGCGCGATCCCGCCTTCTGGCAGATCGGGCTGTCGATGATCGAGGGGATGATCGTGGAGCTGGAGGGGATGACGGCGTGAGGTGGATCAATGAAGGCGTCCGGTGGTATGTTTTTCTCGATTGAGGCGGACGCCTTTTCTTTCTGGCAAGCGAGCATTTCATGACCACCAAAATCATTGTCGCGGGCGCGGGCCTCGGAGGCCTCGCGGCGGCGTCCTGCCTGATGAAGGCGGGGTACGAGGTCGAGATCTACGAGCAATCGCCCGTGCTGGCGGAAGTCGGCGCGGGGATCCAGATCAGCGCCAACGCCTTCCACGTGATGCGCCACCTCGGCGTCGATCAGGAATTGCTGAAGGTCGGCGTTCGCCCCGGCGCCTATGTGTTCCGCCTGCACGACACGGGCGAGGAATTGCAGCGATTCTCCCTGTCCGCCGAGCACGAGGCGGCCCATGGCGCGCCCTACGTGCAATTGCATCGCGCCGATCTGCACGACATTCTGGCGGCGCGGGCGCGGTCTTTCAGGCCGGACGTGGTGCGGCTCAATCACCGGCTGACCGGCTTCACGCAGGACGCCCGCGGCGTCGAGGCCCGGTTCGAGAATGGGGCGGTGGCGCGCGGCGATCTGCTGATCGGCGCCGACGGGCTGAAATCCGTCGTGCGCAGGCAATTGTGGGGCGACGCGCCGGCGACCTACACCGGCGATGGAGCCTGGCGGCTCGTCGTGCCGGTGGAGCGTCTGCCGACGCCCCGGCTGGACCCCGTGATGAATGTTTTCATGGGGCCCGGCGGCCACGCGGTTTGCTACTATCTGCGCGCCGGGGCGCTGCTGAATTTCGTCGGCATCATCGAGACCGACGATATTTCGGAGGAATCCTGGACGCTGAAACTGCCGTGGGAAAAGCTCAAGAAGGATTTCGAAGGCTGGCATCCCTCGCTTCAGACGGTCATCGATTGCGCCGACAAGAACGAGGTCTACCGCTGGTCGCTGCATAACCGCGCGCCGATTCGCCAATGGGGCGAGGGCCGGGTGACGCTGCTGGGCGATTCCGCGCATCCGACGCTGCCCTATCTGGCGCAGGGCGCCGTCATGGCCATCGAGGACGGGGCCGTGCTGACCCGCGCGCTGGGCATGGCAGGCTCCATCGAGGACGCGCTGAAACTCTACGAGCGCAACCGCGTCGACAGGACGGCGAAAATCGTCGAGCAATCGACGTTCAACCGTCGTCTGTTCCACCTGCCGTCCGTCCAGGCCATGCGCGACGCCTTCGCCAGCCGGAACGAGGGCGAGGACCGCAACAAGTGGCTGTATTCGTACAATCCGCTGACCGTGGACCTGGCGTAGTCTGTCCGGGGCGTCCACGGCATGTTATACGGTTTGTATAACATCGTGGAGCGCAGCCATGAATGAAGCCCCTCGCAAGGTCGAAACCGACGCCACCGTTCTGACGATCCGCAAGATCGGCAATTCGACCGGCGTCATTCTACCAAAAGAATTGCTGGCCCGCCTGTCCCTGAAGGAGGGCGACAAGCTGACCGTGGTCGAGCAGACCGAGCATGGAATCAAGCTGACGACTCACGATCCCAAACACGCGAAAGCGATGAAAATCGCACGCGAGATCATGGATGAATATCGGGACACCTTCCAGGCTCTCGCGAAATGAGCGAGCCATTCTGGCTCGTGGTCGAGGTCATCGTCGATTTGCACGCCGAACAACTGGTTCGATTTGGCGGCCCCGAGGGCATTCGCGACAGGACAATGCTGGAATCGGCGATCTCGCGCCCGGTCAACCGCTGGCATTACGGCGAATCCGACCTCGCCAGACTGGCTGCCGCTTATGCGTTCGGTCTCGCGAGGAATCATCCCTTCGTGGATGGCAACAAGCGCATCGCCTTTCAGGCGATGATGACTTTCCTGCGTCTCAACGAGATCCCGTTCCGGCCGGATCCCACCCACGCCACGGCGATCGTCCTCTCCCTCGCCGCCGGCGAGGTGAGCGAGGAATCTCTCGCGCGCTGGATCAGGGACAACTGGCCGAAGGGGTGAGCCGGGACTATCGCCCGGCGAGGAGACCGAGCCTTCCGATGAAGTCCCGCGTTCTCGCGATGCCCTCGGGGCGGTTCAGCACCAGATGGCCCGCGTCCTCGACGCGCAGGAATTCCTTCGGCGCGGTCGCCAGTGAATAGAGTCGTTCGCCAAACCGGATGGGAATGGTCCGGTCGAGCGCGCCATGCATGAAGAGCAGGGGCGCGCGCACGTTCTGGATGATCCGGTCGGAGTGAAACGGGTCGCGCATCAGCCAGGCCACGGGAAACATCCAGTAGCGATCCGCCGCGACGTCGAGCGTGGAAGAATAGGGCGAATCGAGCACCACGCCGGCGACATCGTGGCGGGCGGCGAGACCCACGGCGACGCCCGTGCCCAGCGAGGCGCCGATGGCGACGATTTCGTTCGGGGCGTAGCCAAGCTGGCGCGCCTTGTCCCAGGCCGCGTCGGCGTCGAGGCCAAGGCCCTCCTCGCCGGGCGAGCCGGTGGAGCCGCCATAACCGCGATAGTCGATCGCCAGCACGCCCGTGCCGTCGGCCGCGATCCGCCGCAGCACGTCGCCGCGCTGCGCCAGCGAGCCGCCGTTGCCGTGGAAATAGAGCGCCAGCATTTTGTCGGGCGCCGGCTTCGCGTACCAGGCGACGAGGCTTTCGTCGTCGGCCGTGGAAATCCGCGTGACGCTGGCTTCGGGGAAGCCGGCGTCCACGGGGGTCGTCTGCCGCGGATCGTTGGCGAAGACCAGCCGGCGCTGGGCGACATAGAGCGTCGCCAGCGCGCAGAAATAGGCGCCTGCCGCGAAAGCCGCGATAAACCGGATGACCTTCACGCCGCGTGGACCCGAATATGAAAACGCGCCGGCCGCCCGCTGGCGATCCGGCGCGCGAGGCGTCCAGAATACACGCTCCGCGCCGCGATGGACGCGCGGCGCGTGACTTTTTTCAGTGCGAGAAGGCCTTGTTGATGTTCTCCACCATCTTCTTCGCGTCGGCGAAGAGCATCATGGTGTTGTCCTTGAAGAACAGTTCGTTTTCGACGCCGGCGTAGCCCGAGCCCATGCCGCGCTTGATGAAGAGAACGGTCTTGGCCTTTTCCACGTCCAGAATCGGCATGCCGTAGATCGGCGACTTCGGGTCGGTTTTGGCCGACGGGTTGGTCACGTCGTTGGCGCCGATGACGAAGGCCACGTCAGCCTGGGCGAATTCCGAGTTGATGTCCTCGAGCTCGAAGACCTCGTCATAGGGGACGTTGGCTTCCGCCAGCAGCACGTTCATGTGGCCGGGCATGCGGCCCGCGACTGGATGGATCGCGTATTTGACCTCGACGCCCTCTTTCTTGAGCAGGTCGGCCATTTCGCGCAACGCGTGTTGCGCCTGGGCCACCGCCATGCCGTAGCCGGGGACGATGATGACCTTCTGCGCGTTCTTCATGATGTAGGCCGCGTCGTCCGCCGAGCCCTGCTTGACGGGGCGCGTCTCCACCACGCCCGTCGCGGCCGTCGTCTCGCCGCCGAAGCCGCCGAGAATGACCGAGATGAACGAGCGATTCATGCCCTTGCACATGATGTAGGAGAGGATCGCGCCCGAGGAACCGACCAGCGCGCCGGTGATGACCAGCGCGTTGTTCTCCAGCGTGAAGCCGATGCCCGCCGCCGCCCAGCCGGAATAGCTGTTCAGCATCGAGACCACCACCGGCATGTCGGCGCCGCCGATCGGCAGGATCAGCAGGAAGCCGATCAAGAACGCGAGCGCGGTCATCGCCCAGAACAGATGGATCGACGGACCCATGGCGAACACGACGATCAAGCCGGCGATGAGCAGGCCGATCAGCAGATTGAGATAATGCTGGCCCTTGAACACCAGCGGATTGCCCGACACCAGGCCCTGGAGCTTGGTGAAGGCGATGATCGAGCCCGAGAAGGTGATGGCGCCGATGA
>CAISEY010000059.1 GCA_903884435.1 uncultured Hyphomicrobiales bacterium
ATCAGTTGCAGGCGTTTCGCGAACGCAAGACGCATTTCGCGCTGGTGGTGGACGAATACGGCTCGGTGATGGGCCTCGCCACGCTCGAGGACATCCTCGAGGAAATCGTCGGCGACATCAGGGACGAACACGACGTCGCCGTGCAGGGCCTGCGGCAATTGCCGGACGGATCGGTGTACGTCGACGGCTCCGTGCCGAACCGCGATCTCAACCGCGTGATGGACTGGACGATCCCCGACACCGACGCGACGACCATCGCCGGCCTCGTGATCCACGAGGCGCGCGCCATTCCCGAGCCCGGTCAGGCCTTCTCGTTTCATGGCTTTCGCTTCGAGGTGCTGCGCCGGCAGCGCAACCGCGTCACGGCGTTGAAGGTGACGCCGATGAACGTCGAAATCGACGGATAGGCGTCAGCGCGCGGCGGGCGCCGGCTCGCTTCCGGCCATGAACTGCGCCCGCGCCAGCGCGGCGAAGCGGCCGTTTTTCGCGACCAGTTCATCGAACCCGCCGCTTTCGATGATCCGTCCCTGATCGAGCACGAGAATGCGATGGGCGTTGCGGATCGTCGCGAGGCGATGGGCGATGACAAACGTCGTGCGCCCCTGCGTCGCCGCCTCCAGCGCCGCCTGCAACTGCTTTTCGGTCGTCGCGTCGAGCGCGCTGGTCGCCTCGTCGAAAATGAGGATCGGCGGATCCTTCAACAATGCGCGCGCGATGGACAGGCGCTGACGCTCGCCGCCCGACAACGAGCGCCCGCGCTCGCCGACGATGGTGCGCAGGCCATCGGTCTGGCGGGCGATGAATTCGGTCGCCTGCGCGCGCTCGATCGCCAGCATGATCTCGGCGTCCGTGGCGTCGGGCTTGCCGACGCGCAGGTTTTCCTCGATCGAGCGCGCGAACAGCATGGGCTCCTGAAACACCACGCCGATGTTGCGCCGCAGGCCGAGCAGCGTCATGTCGCGCAGATCGACGCCGTCGATGGTGATGCGCCCCTCGTTCGGATCGAACACGCGATGCATCAGACCGAGCGTCGTCGACTTGCCCGAACCCGTGGAGCCGACGAGAGCGATCGTCTGGCCGGGCTCTACCTCGAAGCTGACATCGTCGAGGGCCACGCGCCGGCTGTCGTAGGAAAATTTCACGTGCTCGAAGGCCACGCGACCGACGAGACGGCCGGGATCGACCGCGTTCGGCCGGTCGCGCACCGCCGGCGTCGTGTCGAGCACGTCGAAGAACTCCTGCAGCTTCGGCACGATCGCGACGATCCAGTTGATGAAACCGACGACCTGTTCGAGCCGGCCGATCAGCATCGTCGCGAAGCTCATGAAGGTGACGATCTCGCCGATGCTGGCGAGGCCGTTGAGATGCAGCGACACGCCCAGAAGAAAAATGCCGAGCAGGGTCAGCGTGGCGGAGGCGCGCGTCGCCACGGCGGCCACCGCCCACCACGACAGCACCGGCATTTGCGCGCTCAGCAGGTCCGCCGACACCTTGCGCAGCGCGGTCGCCTCCGCCTCGACGCGGGTGAAGCTCTGGATCACCGCGATATTGCCCAGCGCGTCGGAGGCGCGTTCGGCGAGGTCCGCGTGATAGCGCTCGACCTTGCTCTGCAACCCGTCGGTGCGGCGCAGGACGAAAATCGTCAGCACGCCGAACAACAGCACCATCAGGATCAGCAAGGACGCCAGCCGCCAGTTGATGAACAACGACAGCGGCAGCAGAACGAACAGGGCGACGAAGGACGCGCAGTTCTCGCGAAAGAAATTCAGCCAGACGCTC
>CAISEY010000060.1 GCA_903884435.1 uncultured Hyphomicrobiales bacterium
CGCTGGGCCTCGCGCTGACGGGCCTCGTGGCGGCCGGCGCGCCGCGCGCGCGGGCGCAGTTCGACCGGCCCCTGCCGCCGCGTCCGGGCCTTTCCGCTCCGTCGCGGCCGGCTCCCGTCGAATTGCCGCCGAGCCCCAAGGAGCTCGAGGCCGTCCTGAAGACGCGGCTCGCCTATGTCGTCACCGGCGACAAACGCGTCGACGAGGGCAGCGAGGTCGGTCTCGCGGCGCTGTCGCGGGCGCTCGCGGCGCGCACCTCGCTCAATCCCGGCGAGCCCATGGGGCTCGATCCGGCGCGCGACGAACTGGCGTTTTATCCCTTCATCTACTGGCCGGTCGTCTCCGACCGTCCGTTGCCGAACGCGGAAGCCGTGACGCGCATCGGCAATTACATGAAGAACGGCGGCACCATCGTCTTCGACACGCGCGACGCGCTGACCGCGCGCGCCGGCGGGCCGCCGACGCCCGAGCAATTGTGGCTGCGCAAGCTGCTCGAGAAAGTCGACGTGCCCGAACTCGAGGTCGTCCCGCGCGATCACGTCGTCACGAAGACGTTCTATCTGCTCGATGGCTTCATCGGCCGCACCACCGTCGGGCAGACGTGGATCGAGGCCCTGCCGCCGGAAGCCGCCGACGATTCCAGCCATCCGGCGCGCTCGGGAGACAGCGTTTCGCCGTTGATCATCACGTCCAACGATCTCGCCGCCGCGTGGGCCGTGACGCGCAATGGCGAACAATTGTTTCCGCTGGTGCCGGGTTCGCCCCGGCAACGTGAAATGGCCCTGCGCGGCGGCGTGAACCTCGTGATGTACACGCTCACCGGCAACTACAAGGCCGACCAGGTGCACGTGCGCGACCTGCTGGAGAGGCTGGGCCATTGACCTCCTTCGACATCTCGATCGCGCCGCTGGTTCCGGTCTGGCTCCTGACGGCGCTCGCTCTCCTGGGCGTCGTCACCGTCGGTCTGGGTTTGTACGCGCGGCGGCGCGGCACATGGCTTCGGGCGCTGGGCCTGGCGCTGGTTCTCGCGGCGCTCACCGATCCCTCGCTGGTGCGCGAGGAGCGCAATCCGCTCAAGGACGTGGTCGCGGTGGTGCTCGACAGGAGCGCCAGCCAGAACATTGGCGACCGCGCGACGCAGACCGACAAGGCGCGCGCCGGAATTGAAAAGGCGCGGGAATCGCTCGGCAACATCGAGCCGCGCTTCGTCGACGGCGGGGGCGGCGACAGCGGCAACGATGGAACGCGGCTGTTTTCGGCGCTCAATCTCGCTCTCGCCGACGTGCCGCCGGAGCGCGTGGGCGGCGCCATCCTCGTCACCGACGGCGTCGTGCACGACATTCCCGCCAGCGCCGCGGCGCTCGGCTTTCGCGCGCCCTTGCATGTCTTCGTCACCGGCCAGGAGGGCGAACGCGACCGGCGCGTCGAACTCGTCGAGGCGCCGCGCTTCGGCATCGTCGGCAAGGACCAGACCATCGTCGCCCGCGTCATCGACACCAGCGACCGCGGCGAGCCCGTCACTGTTTCGGTGAAGCGCGACGGCGTCGAGATCGCCAGCCTGCGCGCCATCCCCGGACAGCTCCTGCGCGCGCCGGTGCGCATCGAGCACGGCGGGCCGAACGTCGTCGAACTCGATGTCGCCGTGCTGCCGAACGAACTCACCGAGGTCAACAACAAGGCCGTCGTCACCATCGAGGGCGTGCGCGACAAGCTGAAGGTGCTGCTCGTCTCGGGCGAGCCGCACGCGGGCGAACGCACCTGGCGCAATCTCCTCAAGTCCGACGCCAACGTCGAACTCGTCCATTTCACCATCCTGCGTCCGCCGGAGAAGCAGGATGGCACGCCGATCAACGAACTATCGCTGATCGCCTTTCCGACCGCCGATCTGTTCGGCCGCAAGATCACCGAGTTCGACCTGATCATTTTCGACCGCTATTCCAACCAGACCGTGCTGCCCTCGATCTATTTCGAGAACATCGTGAAATACGTGCGCGACGGCGGCGCGCTGCTGATGGCGACGGGGCCGGATTATTCCGGCCGCGACGGGCTGTTCTATTCCGCGCTTGGCAAGATCGCGCCGGGCAAGCCGGACGGGCGGCTGATCGAGCGCGCCTTCCGCGCCCGGATCACCGACGACGGCGCGAAACATCCGGTGACGCGGGATCTGCCGGGCTCGCAGGCCAATCCGCCAGCGTGGAGCGAATGGTTCCGTCTCGTGCCAACCGAGAAACTGCGCGGCGTCGCCATCATGTCGGGCGCGGACGACCAGCCCCTGCTGATGCTGTCGCGCGAGGGCAAGGGCCGCGTCGCCCTGCTGACGACGGACCAGATGTGGCTCTGGGCGCGCGGCTTTCAGGGCGGCGGCCCGCACATCGACCTGCTGCGCAAGCTCGCGCACTGGCTGATGAAGGAGCCCGAGCTCGAGGAGGAGGCCCTCCGGGCCACCGCGAAGGGCCGTGAAATGACGGTGACGCGCCAGAGCCTCAAGGCTGAAAATCCGCCGGTGACGATCACCGGCCCCACCGGAAAGACGCAGGTTTTGAGCCTCGCGCCGGGCGATCCCGGCCTCGCGAAGGCGAGCCTTACGGTCGCGGAGTTCGGTCTTTACCGCCTGACCGACGGAACGCTGTCGGCGCTCGTCAACGTCGGTCCGGAAAATCCGCGCGAATTCCAGGAAGTCGTCTCCACTCCCGAGAAATTGCGGCCGCTGGCGGAATCGACCGGCGGCACCGTGCGCCGCATTGGCGTGTCCGGCGGCGACGCCGTGAACCTGCCGCGCTTCAGCGGGATGCGCGAAAGCCCGCTCTACGGCGGCTCCGATTACATCGGAATCAAGCGCACCGGCGCGAGCGTCGTCACCGGCGTCGGCGTCGCGCCGCTGGCGATCGGGTTTCTCGGCCTGATCGCGCTGCTGGGCAGCGTGCTCACCGGCTGGCTGTGGGAGGGACGGCGGAAGAAGGCCTGAACGACAGGTCTTCCGTTCCCCGGAAATCGGGATCGACATGACCGGACAAAAACTCATTCGCGCCGCGGCCGCGTGGCTCGCGGCGATGATCGCGGCGCCGCTCGCGATGGCGCAGTCCGTCGAGGATTTTTACCGGGGCAAGGACATTCGCGTCATCATCGGCGCGGATGTCGGCGGCACCTACGGGCTCTACGCGCAACTCGCGGCGCGCCACATGCGCCAGTATATTCCCGGGCAGCCCAACGTCATCATGCAGAGCATGCCGGGCGCCGGCGGCAACGTGGCGCTCAACTGGTCCTATTCCGTCGCGCCGAAGGACGGGACCGTGATGCATCTCGTCCACGCCGAAGTGCTGTTCGAGACGCTGCTGACCCGGGGCGTGAAATTCAACGCGCGGAATTACCAGTGGATCGGTCGTTTCGCCGACGCCGACGCGCTCGTGCTCGCGACGAAAAAGTCCGGCGCGCTGACGCTCGACGACGCGAAACAGCGCGAGGTGACGCTGGGCGCCACGGGCGTCAACAATATTTTCGCGCTGGCGCCGCTGATGCTCAACCGGCTCGCGGGCACGAAATTCCGGATCATCGGCGGCTACAAGGGCACGTCGGACATTTACATCGCCATGGAGCGCGGCGAGGTCGATGGCGCGGGCGTCACCTTCGCCAATGTCGCGGCGCTGCACGCGGACAAGCTCGCGAATGGCGACCTCAAGCCGCTGTTCGCGATTTCCGCCGAACGGATGAAGCAATATTCCGACGTTCCCGCCATCGTCGAGTTTGGCGGCGGCGTCGAGCGAACGCTGATGGACATTTACGCCTCGACCGCGGCCATCGGGCGCGCGCTCGCCTTCCCGCCGGGCGTTCCCGCCGACAGGTTGCAGGCGTTGCGCGTCGCCTTCCGCAAGGCGATCGAGGATCCGGCGTTCAAGGCAGAGGCCGCGAAGACCGGCATACCGCTCGCGCCCATGGGGGGCGCGGAAATCGCCGACTACGTGGAGGCCATCGCGCGGACGCCCGCCGCGCAAATCGAGGGGGCGCGCGCGCTGCACGAGGAACTGATCGCTTCAGCGAAATAGCGCCGTTATTTTTTCGTCACGCGCACGTCCGCCACGTAAGCGACCGTGGCGCCCTTCGTCTCGTCGGAATCGCAGAACAGCGCGATGTCGGTCAGCCGCGCGGTCTTGCCGTCCGGCCAGAATTGTCCCGTTATCGCCACGAGATCCGCCTCCTCGTCGCGCCACCGGCGAATGTTTTCGTCGCCGCCGTCCGCGACCCAGTGGGGAAACGTCCCGATGAATTTCGTGTCGCCGCGACGCAGGCGGTTGCCCCAGATGATTTCAAAACGGCGCTCCTCGCCCGCGTCGGTCTTCAGCGCGAGGAAAAATCGCGCGGGGTGATCGTCGCCTTCGCGCGTGCGCTCGTCGAGCGTCGAGACGATGGGCTGTTCGACGTACCAGCGCCATCGGAGCACGGGATAGTCGGCGAGGGGCACGTCGACAAAGCGAAACAGCATGGAGGCCGAAGCCTTCGTCTCCATGCGGAGGGCCTTCACGCCGTCCTTTTCGGCGAAGGAGAGGAGCATTTCCGGACGCGTCCAGAACTTGCGCCGCCACCAGCCCGGCGGCGGAGGATCGAGCGGGAAGGGACTCGAGAAATCCATCAGCGTGAATTCCGCCGCGCCATCGGGGGCGAGGACGGCGACGCGGGGCGGCGTCCGGCGGACGAAGAAAAAAGCGCCGGCGCCGGCTCCGGCGAGGATGGCCGCCGCGAGGGTCGCGAGGCGGCGGCGGGAAAGAATCGGGAGTTTCACGCGCGTCTCCCGGATCAGGGCGAGGGGATCAGACCGCCCGCGACACCGCGCCCCTGATATCCGCGAAGGCGCCTTCGACGAGTTCGAGATACAGCACCCGCGCTGGATCGACGGGGCCCGGAAGGACCAGCCGTCCGGCGGGCGTGCGTTTGAACCCGTAGCGTTTGTAATAGGGTTCGTCGCCGACGAGAATCACGAGCTTGTGACCGGCCTCGCGCGCCGCCGCGAGCGAGCGCTCGATCATCGCCCTGGCGATGCCGCGCGAGCGGAACGGCGGATCGACCGTGACGGGGCCAAGCAGAAGCGCGGGCGCGCCGCCGCAGCGGATGTGCGTGATGCGGTTGGCGCCAACGAGGAGCGTGCCCACGCGGGCGACGCAGGACAGATGGACGTCCGGGGCGACGCCTTCGCGCAGGCGATAGGCGGTGAGCGCGTAGCGACCGGGGCCAAACGCCCGGTCATCGAGCTTTTCGATGGCGGCGAGATCGGCGGCGTCGAGCGGGGCGAGGGCGAGCGATAGATCGGTCATTGCAGGGTCCGGCGAGAGGCGAGCGGGATCGCGCCCGGTGAGGCGCGGTTCAGCTTCTGCTTCGTCGCTGGCGGGAGCTCGTCATGGGCGGGGTTTAGCACGCGCGCCGGGCCGCGCAAGCCTCAGCGGCGTCTGGCCGCGATGGAGGAGGTGGCGTCCCACTCTTCGGGGGCGCCCTCGGGCGTGTAAACGCCATCCGGGCTCATGGTCGCGGGCGGGCGCGGCAGGAGGTTGC
>CAISEY010000061.1 GCA_903884435.1 uncultured Hyphomicrobiales bacterium
AGCATGGGCGCGGCGACGGCGAGCGGTTCGCGCGTGACGCCGAGCAGGCCCGCCAGCATCGCCGCCGCCGGCGCCGCGGCGAACAGCGCGAGAGCGGGCATGGCGCGCGGCAACCGCCGCCCGGACGCGATGAAGAGGCCGGGCAGAACCGGAAATGCGGCGAGCGCGCCAAGCGACAGCGCGGCGACGGCGAAAACCTCCTGCCGCCGCCAGCCGGCGACGAAGCCGCCGGAGCCGTCGTCGACGACCAGCGGCGTCGAGACGAGCGCCGCCGGGAAACCTCGCAAATCGCCGCGAAAAATCCACGCGACATAGAGGGTTCCCGCGGTGGCGAGGAGGAAGGGAAACAGGATCGTCAGATAGGCGCCCGCCGTGGATTCGCGCGCGAACGCCGGCTGGACGACAAGGATCAGCAAGGGCGCGAGCCCCAGAACGAGCGCGACGCCGAGCGGATCGCAGAGCGCGGCGAAGGCGAGCGCGCCCGACAGGGCCATGAGGTCCGAGACGCTGGCGCGCGACCGCAGCCGGAACGCCGCGCCCGCCGCCAGCCACGCGGCGAGGACGAGCAAGCCGCCCGCCGGGCCGGAGCTCGCGACGCGCAAATAGAGCGGATTGCAAATCAGCAGGGCGGTGAAGGCCAGCGCCGCCCGTTTGTCGAAGCCGGCCTCCGCGATGGCTTTGAAAAACACGACGGCGGTCAGGCCGGCGACGAGCGCCGCGAACAGCGCCGGCGCGGGAACCGCCGGCGGCGCCAGAAATTGCAGCGCGATGGTCCCCAGATGCGGCGCTGGCGGAAACGCCAGCACGATCTCCCGCGGATTGAGCGCCCCGTCGCGCGCGGCGATGGCCTCGCCCTGCAACGCGAGGGATTCGGCGCTCGCGAAACCGTGCAGGGCCAGCCACGCGAAAAGTCCCGCGGCGAGCGCGAAAAATCCCGCTCCGAGCATCGCGAGCGGCGCGGCGCGGCTCATGCCCGCGCCGGCGACGCCGCCTCCTGAATTCGCTCGGCGAGATCGGCGGCGCGCGCCGATTCGATTTCGCCGGCGGTGTGCGTCGAAAGTCCGTGCGTGGTCTTTTCCCAGTAGAACGGCGTGAACACGAGTTGCCAGAGGCCGCGATAGGCGGCGATGGACATCAGCGCCCAGTAGGCGCCGACGGTCAGCGCCCACGGCGCCAGACTGGTCCAGCGCCGCCGGAACGGCCCGATCATCATCAGGTAAACGAAGAGCCCGTTGCCGGCGACGAGATTGAACAGGCTGAAATAGAGCAGCGCCGGCGGAAACAGCGGCGAGAAGGCGCTCGTCGAGGTCGCGAGCCAGACGAGAAAAATCGCCCACGAAATCGGGTTGAGCAGCCCGGAAATCGCGGTGCCGCCGATGAAGAAGACGAAGCTCGCGACGCCGACGGGGCCGATGGAGCGCAACAGATGCCTGGGCCGTCTCGTGTGCACGAGAAAGGTCATCATGTAGCCCTTGATCCAGCGCGAGCGCTGCCGGATCCAGTTGCCCGCGTTGCAATTGGCTTCCTCGTAGGTCGTCGAATCGATGACGCCGACGCGATAGCCCTTCTGCGCGAGACGCACGCCGAGATCGGCGTCCTCCGTCACGTTGAACGGATCCCAGGCGCGCAGTTCGCGCAGCACGGAAATGCGAAAATGATTCGACGTGCCGCCCAGGGGAATCGGCGCGCCGATGCGTTGCAGTCCGGGCAGCATCAGGTCGAACCACAGCGAATAGTCGAGCGTGAACATGCGCGTCAGCCAGTTCTCGCGCGCGTTGAAATAGTTCAGGCGGCACTGGACGCAGGCTGTTTCCGGCGGCGATCGCTCGAATGCGGCGACGACCTTGCGCAACTGGTCGGTCTCCGGCTTGTCCTCCGCGTCGTAGATGACGAGGAAGTCGCCGCGCGCGAAGTTCAGCGCGTAGTTGCAGGCCTTCGGTTTCGTCTGCGGCTGCGAGGGCGGCACGAGTATGATTTCGAAAATCGGCTCGAGCTTCAGCGCCCGCGCGGCGGCGATGGTCTCGTGGTCGCTTTCCTCGAGCACGATCTTGATGTCGAGCTTCGCCAGCGGATAGTCCATCTCGCGCAGCGCGCGCGCGAGAATCGGCAAGACGTCCGGCTCGCGGAACATCGGCACGAGAATCGTGAAGACCGGCAGCGAAGCCTCGTCGAGCTGGCGCGCCCGCGCGTCGATGGCGCGCGCCGAGTCTCGCGGCCCCTCGCCGCCGAGCCACACCAGCAGCAGCTTGAAGAGGAAGCTCCCGAGGTAAAACAACGTCATGAACGCGTTGAGGCCGATCAGCGTTTCGAGCGGATACAGCGCCAGTCCCGCCAGCAGCGCGCTGAACAGCAGATAGAGCGCCACGCCCTGACGTCGCGTCAGCACCGTCCGCGCGGACATTTCCGGGTCGGCCTCGGCCAGCCCGTAAACCGCCTCGCGCGTGAACTCGTCGCGAAACGCCTTCTGCACGGCCTCGATCACGTCGAACTTCGAGGTGACGACGAAATCGATGGCGGCGCCCCATTTCGCGCGGGCGTACAGCAGCGTCGCGGGGCCGGGATCGGGCGTCGCGATCAGCAGCCGACCGTTCTCGCGCCGCCACGGGATCGCGAGCTTGCGCGCGTAAAGCGAGGCGTCGGCCGCGTCGAGCAGGGCCCTGTCCGGCGGTTCGGCGGCGAGGCGCACGTAACGCAGGCCGCGCCACGCGGCGACGGCGCGCGACCAGACTTCCGCGCGCAGGAACCAGCGCGACATCAGCGCGTCCGCCAGCGGCACGCGCCAGTGCGTGGCGCGCGCCAGCGCCTCCTCGAGCTGGCCAGCGGTGATCGCCCCGTGCTTCACGAGCAGATGACCGACGCCGAGGTCCGCTTCCGAATGGGTGTCCACGTCACGTCACCGTTTCGAGGCTTGCGCTGGATGTCCGGGGGCGGTCAGGATTTCGCCTGTCCGCTCTTCGGCCTGTAAAAGCGCAGCGCGCCCATCACGAGCAGCAGGCTGCTGGCGAGCCAGAGCGCGCCGACGATCCACGGACGCCACGCGTTGGCGAGTTCGGCCATCGAGGACTTGTCGGGATAGGCGATCTCCACCAGCCGGTCCCGCTCGCTCGAAAAGGCGAAGGCGACGCCGGTCCTGTCGATGATGGCCGCGTTGCCGCGGTCGAGCCGCGCGCTGGCGGGAATCGCCATGTCCCGGGTGTCCGCGACCGCGCGAATCCAGAGCCCTGAATCGCCGCCGGATTGCGCCACCTGCGCCACCAGCGTGTCGCCGAGCTTGCCGAGATCGGCGATCGTGGCGCCGTCCTGTCCGCGAATGATGGCGCGGCCCTGGTCGAGACGCACCGGCATGAACGCGTGTTCCGGCGGACGCGAGGTGAGCGCGATGAAGGGACCCGGGGGGCGCGGCGTCGCGCCGGGCTCGGCGTAAACGACCTCGACGGGCGCGCCATCGGGGACGAGTTCCTGGGTCAATTCGCTCAGGGTCGCGAGCCGCGCCAACTGGCTGGCGGCGTCGCCGGATTCGACGATGAAGGTCACGCCATTGCGGAACCTCGGCGCGAGTTCGAAAAAGTCGTGCGCGCCGTCGGGAGATGGCGTGGTGACGACCGCGCTGCTGTCGAGCAGTTGCGCCGGCGATCCCGTCGGCATGGTCAGGCATTCTCCGCCGCGCGGCTGGCGTTGCACGACGACGCGAAGGTTGTTGTTCAGCCCCGCCATGCCCCTGGGAACGTCGAAACGCAAGCGCGCCATCACGTTGTTGTCGGTGGTGACGCTGTCCATCAGCCGTTCATTGAAAAAAGCGGAGACGACCGCGTTCGAACGGGCTTCGTCGGGCGCGACGGCCACGTCCACGCGCATCCCGCTGATCCGTTCGGCGAACGGAAGATCCTTGCCGCCAATCGAAACCGTCCAGCTGGCGCGATCGACGACGCTGCGCGCGCCAAGGTCCGTTTGCAGGCGGTCGAAGGTCAGTTGCCCCGGCGCCAGCGGCGCCCGGGCGGGAACGAGCGCGGAGACATCGGCTTTCACGGCCGCCGATCGCGTCGGCGAGGCGATCAGCCGCGCCGCGGTCTGCGGCCTGTCGCCGCCGACGAAGATCGCCGGGCCGACGCCGAAGCGCACGAGCGACACCCCGGCGCCAGGCGCGCCCTCGCTCGCGGCGGCGATGTCCGCGACCTGTTTCTCGCCATTCCACGGCCGGTCGGCGCCGAGCGCTCGCAGATCGGCGGGCGTGGCGACGATCACCGAGCCGCGGCTCCAGGCCTGGCCCGGCTCCGGCGTCGCCGGGCTGGCGGACGGCGGGAGGCCGAGCTGCGGATAGAAGCGGGCCATTTGCGCGGTCGCGGCCGCCGCCGGCTGGGCGCGCGGG
Source organism: uncultured Hyphomicrobiales bacterium (assembly GCA_903884435.1). Taxonomy (GTDB): domain Bacteria; phylum Pseudomonadota; class Alphaproteobacteria; order Rhizobiales; family Beijerinckiaceae; genus Terripilifer. The sequence goes on from CAISEY010000061.1 coordinate 4,367, forward strand.
GCGAAGGTCAGGGCGCCCGCGATCGAGGGCGGACCGGCGCCGGGAATCGACGACGTGAGATCGGCCGAGGGCAATAGTTTGAACCGGACTTCGTGCCCTTTTTGCCGCAACCCCTTCGCGGCGATCAGAGCCGCGGCGAATTCGTCGCTGGTCAGCGTCCGCGACGGGACATAGACATCGACCGGCCTGGGCATCGCCGTCAGCGCGGCGGAGATGGAGTCGAGCGCGTTGCGTTCGACGGAATAGGAAAACGTCGTGTCGGGCAACACGGTCAGATGATCGGCGGCGAACCGCGGATCGACGCATTTGTCATCGAGCAATCCGCCGTAGCGGATCGTCAGCTTCACGAAGCCATTCGTGACGTTGAGGCCGTCGAGCGGGATTTGCAGCGTGTCGCGCTCCTGCGTGGAGGCGATCGGGTGCAGGCGGACGGTGCGTTCGCCGACGATCACCTCGACGCCGCGGCGGCTTTCCGTCGAACTCGCGGTTTCATAGGAGAGCGACAGCGTCGCGCCGGACAGACGGGCTCCTTTTGGCGCGGGAAAATAGAAATCGCGAGCGCCGCCGAGGCCGGACAGACGGGCGCCGTCGGCGAGGCCCAGCTCCACGAGCGAAACGCTTCTGGAAATTCGCTCCCGCGCGTCCGGCGCGGCGGGGTTGGCCCCTTGCGCCAGCGTGGTCCGGGGGAGCGCGGCGAGGGCGAGACCGGAAACGGCGCCGGACAGCGCCAGACGGCGCGCCCGCTGAAAAGTCATGAACATCAACGCAACCACGCAACAAAACGCGACGGGAGAAATCAACTCCGGCCATTCGTCCGCCCCGCACGCGGGAGGCGAGGAATTGCCGTTGGGTAAGGTTATTCCTTATATTCGTTAAAGTTGTCTTCAGCGATGAGAGGGATCGTTCACCACGCTCCCGCGCGTCGCCATTTCCGCCGGCGTCCTCACCAGCGCGAGGGCGACGAGCGCGAGCAGACTCATGCCGCCTGAAACGATCAGCAGGCCCGCGCCCCAACGGTCGAGCAACACGCCAAACAGCATCGGCGCGACGGCCTGGCCAAGGCGCGCCGGCGCGCCCAGCAGGCCCAGCCGGTAGCCGTAATTCTCGGGCCCGAAGATCGCCAGCGGCACGGTGCCGCGCGCGATGGTCAGGACTCCGGCCCCGAGCCCGTGAAAAATGGCGAAGGCGCCCGCCGCCGTCGCGCCGCCGAACAGCCAGAGCACGGCGGCGCCCGCCGGATGCGCGAGCGTCGCGAGCCGCGCCGACAGCAGCGGATGCACGCGGCTCAGCAAGCCGGCCTCCATGGCGCGCGCGGCCACCTGCGCCGGCCCGATCAGCGCGCCCGCCGCGATGGCCTGCGCCGCGGTGGCGCCCGTTTCCCGCAACAGCCGCGGCAGATGCGCGGCCATCGCGCCCGTCACCATCCAGGCGAGGGCGTAGGCCGCCGAAAGGAGCAGCATGTCGCGGTCGAAGGGCACGCGCGGGCGAGCCTTGCCGGTCGTGGCGGTCGCGGAGGGAGCGGCGTCCGGAAGGCAAAACCGGTTGAGCGGCAGGCCGACGGCCAGATTCGCGGCGGCCCAGCCGAAACAGGTGGGCCGCCAGCCGAAATCCGCGAGCCCCCACGCCGTCAGCGGCCAGCCGATCGTGCTGGCGAAGCCCGCCATCAGCGTGATTCCGGTGATCGCCGGCCGCGCGCCGGCGCCGTAAATCCGCCCGAGCGTCGCGAAGGCGGAATCGTAGAGACCAAGCGACATTCCCGCGCCGAGGAACAGCCAGGCGATCGCCAGCGCGGCCTCCGATCGCGCGAGGCCGAGCAGGATCAGCCCGCCGGCCAGCACGAGGCTCGACAGCGAGAGCACGCCGCGCCCGCCGGAACGATCGATTTTTCGTCCGATCGCGGGGCCGAGACAGGCGGACAGCAGCAA
>CAISEY010000062.1 GCA_903884435.1 uncultured Hyphomicrobiales bacterium
GCGCTCCTGCAGCAAATCGGCGTCGAGCCCGACGCGCTCCTGCCCGCCGACATCGACGAAACGCCGGCGCGCAACGAACTGCCGCGGACGCTGGCGACCCGTCTGGCCAGCGAAAAGGCCCGCGCCGCGCGGCTCGTCGCCGAATCGCGCCCGGACCTCGCGGGCGCCTTCATCCTCGCCGCCGACACCGTGGTCTGCACGGGCCGGCAAATCCTCGGCAAATGCGAACTCGCGGAAGAGGCGGGCGGCTGCCTGCGCCGCCTCTCGGGCCGCGCCCACCGCGTTTACACTGGCGTCAGCCTGATCACGCCGAAAGGCGCCGAGCGCCGCAAGCTCGTGGAGACGCGGCTGCGCTTCAAGCGCCTCACGTCGCAGGAGATCGAGGCCTATGTCGCTTCGGGCGAATGGCGCGGCAAGGCCGGCGGCTACGCCATTCAGGGCCTCGCCGGAGCCTTCGTGGTGAAGCTGGTGGGGTCCTATCCCAACGTCGTGGGCCTGCCGCTCTACGAGACCATGTCGCTGCTGGCGGGCGAGGGCTTCCCCGCCCATCTCTTCTGGCTCAACCGGATCTGAGCGCCATGACCGATCCAGCGACGCCCCCGGAGCCGGAGCCGCCAAAACAGCGTCCCTGCCCTCTGTGCGGCAAGCCGCGCGTCGAACGCTACCGCCCCTTTTGCTCGAAACGCTGCGCCGATGTCGATCTCGCGCGCTGGCTTGGCGGAACGTACACAATTCCGGCGGCGGAAACCGACGAGGACGACATCGTCCCGCCGCCGGAAACCCGTCGCGACTGACGCCGCGAGAATTGTTTGTCACGCGCCTGTGAAACAAACGCGCGAGACGCTGGACAAGCCGTCCAACCATTCCTATAAGGCGCGCATTCCGAACGCGGCGCGCCGCCAAGGACGCCCGGGTAGCTCAGTTGGTAGAGCATGCGACTGAAAATCGCAGTGTCGGTGGTTCGATTCCGCCCCCGGGCACCATAACATCCCCCAAATCGGTCCATTTTCGTCCAAAATAGGCGTTAAATCATAGATTTAGCGCGTTTTTTGTGTCCGAGGGCATCCGGCCTAGGTCGGTTGCGACCAACGGATTTGTTGGTAGATTCGTTGGTACGAGGTCATACCAACGCGGGCGCATACCAACATGTTGACCGAATTGGCCATCAAGGCCGCCAAGCCGGGGGCAAAAATAGCGAAGCTATCCGATGGAGGAGGGCTTCAACTTTGGATATTGCCGCAAGGGGGCAAATATTGGCGGTTGGCCTATCGCTTTGAGGGCAAGCAAAAGGTGCTTGCCCTTGGCGCGTACCCGAGTGTGGGACTTAAGGAAGCCCGGGTCGCCCGCGATGCCGCCAAACGGGAGTTGGCCGCCGGCCACGATCCGAACCAACAAAAAAAGCTTAGCCGGCTAGAAGCCCAAACGGCTTCCACCAACACCTTCGACGCCATTCTGGTCGGCACAGGATTGCTCCACTTCAACGCGAACTGGAGCGACCAAAAATGCACGAACTACCCAAAGTCGGTTATCTGCGCTTGCCGCAGATTATCGGCGACGCCAACCGCGATCCGCCCATCCCCGCCATCATGCC
>CAISEY010000063.1 GCA_903884435.1 uncultured Hyphomicrobiales bacterium
ATTATCCGGGCTAGCGCCCCCAGGAAGTAAAGCAGCGAATTTCCGTCCGGAGCGCAATGCACCGCCGGCGCCTCCGATCCGGTGGCCAAACGGGCCACGGCCAGCCAATCGCGGGCCAACGGCGGCAACCGTGTAAATCGGCGTGGGGTCCCGAAGCCGATCTGCGTCACAACTCCCTGATTTTCTTGAATCGAGAGGGGTCTCACTCCGGAGACGATTCACAACCAACGACAAGGTCGCCCATGGAATCGCCAGTTGATCGCGCCGGGCGTGCGGAGGTCGTGACGCGCGCGGCGCTGGCGTGGGGTCTCGCCGCGACATTCCTCGCCGGCCTGGCGCGCGCCGATCCGGTCGAGGATTTTTATCGCGACAAGTCGATCAGCCTGACCATCGGGTACGCGGCGGGCGGTGGTTACGATCAGTACGCGCGTCTGCTGGCGCGTTTCATGGGCCGCCACGTTCCCGGCAAGCCGGCTATCGTGCCTCAAAATTTGCCGGGCGCCGGGTCGCTGAACGCCATCAACACCGTTTACAACATCGCCGCGAAGGATGGCACGGCGATGGCGACCTTCGGGCCGGAGGTGGCGTTCGAGCCGCTTCGCGGCGGCGATGGCGTCAAGTTCGACACGCTGCGCTTCAACTGGATCGGCTCGATGAACCGCCAGGTCGGCCTCGCGGTCGCTTCCGCGCGCTCGGGCGTGAAGACGATTCTCGACGCGCGCGACAAGGTCGTGACCGTCGGCGCCTCGGGCTCCGGATCGCAATCCAACCTGAATCCGCAGGTTTACAACGCGTTCCTTGGCACGAAATTCAAGGTCGTCGTCGGCTATCCCGGCACGAAGGAAATCACGCTGGCGGTCGAGCGCGGGGAGCTCGACGGCATCGCGGGCTGGAGCTGGGACAGTCTGAAGCTCGAACGTCCGGCCTGGGCCGGCAGTCCCGACATCAATCTCGTGATGCAGGTCTCCGACCAGAGGCATCGCGAAATCCCGGAGGTGCCGAACATCTACGATTACGTGAGCGGCGTGGAGGACAGGACGACGCTCGAACTGATCTTCGGGCATCAGTTGCTCGGGCGCCCTTTCATGATGGCGCCCGGCGTTCCGCGCGAGCGCGTCGAGGCGCTTCGACGCGCTTTCGACCTGACAATGAAGGATCCGGAATTCCTCGCGCAGGCGGAGGGCTTGCGTCTGGAAATCGACGCCGTGGGCGGCGAGGCCATCGAGGCGCACGTGCGGCGTATTTTTTCCTCGCCGAAAGAGTTGATCGACAAGGCGGCGCGCACGATCAGGGCCGCCAGCGGCGCGGGCAGGGACCAGTGAACGGGAAACCATGACACAGGGCGTGAACCTCGACGGACGCGTCGCGCTGGTGACGGGCGCCGCGCGTGGACTGGGCCGGGAAATGGGGCTGGCCCTCGCGCGGGCGGGGGCTCGCGTTGTTTTTTCGGACGTGGACGCGGCCGCGCTGGCGGCGCTCGCGGCGGAGCCCGCTTTCGCGGAAATCGCCGGCCGGGCGACGACGCGCGCGTGCGACATTTCGAGGCGCGAGGATTGCGAGGCCGCCGTCGCCGCGGCCATCGCGGCGTTCGGGCGGCTCGATATTCTCGTCAACAACGCCGGGCGCGGGCCGAACCACGTCATCAATTCTCCGCGCACGGCCTCGCTGAAATTCTGGGAGGCCGATCCGGAGCGCTGGAGCGAGGTCATCGCGACGAACGTCGTCGGGACTTTCCTCATGTCGCGCGCCGCGGCGCCCGGCATGATCGCGGCGGGTTGGGGGCGCGTCGTCAACATCACCACCAGCCTGCCGACGATGCAGCGGCGCGCGGATTCTCCCTATGGCGTCAGCAAGGTCGCCATCGAGACGGAGACGCTGATCTGGGCGCGGGACCTCGCGGGAACCGGCGTCACCTGTAACTCGTTGATCCCTGGCGGCGCCGCGGACACGGATTTCGTCAGTCCGGGCACCCGCGAGGCGGCGCGCGCGGGCAAGAGCGTGCTGTTGCCGCCGTCGGTGATGATCCCGCCGCTGCTGTGGCTCGCGTCCGGCCTGTCGGACGGCGTGACGGGCGGGCGTTTCGTCGGCAAGCTTTGGGACGATCGCTTGCCCGCGGGCGAGGCCGCCGCGCGGGCGCGCGAGGCGCCGGTGTTGAGAACGCCGTGAGGAGTTTTGAATGAAGGCCCCGATGACATCCCTCGCCGCCGTCCTCGCGCTTCCCGCGCTCGTTCTCGCGGGGGCCGCGAATGCCCAGGGCGTGGCGGAGTTCTACGCCGGCAAGCGGCTCGTCATCGTCGTCGGCTCGGCCGCGGGGTCGGGTTACGACGCCTATGCCCGCCTCTTGTCGCGGCATCTGGGCGCGCACATCCCCGGCGCGCCGCAGATCGTCGTGCAGAACATGCCGGGCGGCGGCGGCCTCACCGCCGCCAATTATCTCTACAACATCGCGGTGGCGAACGGGACGGTGATCGGCGGCCTGCAGCGCGGCCTGCTGATTTCGCCGCTCGTCATGCCCGAGGGCGTCAAATACGACGTGGGCAAGTTTCGCTGGCTTGGCAGCACCAACGCCGAGACGGGCGTCGTCGCCGCGTGGCATACGGCGCCGCATCGCTCCATCGCCGACGTGATGACGACCGAGATGGTCGTTGGCGGCTCCGGCCCGCAGACCGACAGCGAGACCACGCCGCGCGCCTACAACAGGATTCTCGGCGCGAAGTTTCGCGTCGTCAGCGGCTATGAATCGACCTCGCCGATCCTGCTCGCGATGGAGCGCGGCGAGGTTCAGGGAATCGGCAATTCCTCGTGGTCGAACTGGACCACCGGATTCGCGCGCTATCTGAAGGACGGGCAGGTGCGTTTGTTGTTGCAATCGGGTCTCGACAGAAACCCCGATTTGCCTGACGTGCCCATGGCGCTCGATCTGGCGAAAACGCCGGAGGCGCGGCAATCGCTCGAATTGCTGCTCGCGCCCAACAAGATCGGTCGTCCCTTCGTCGCGCCGCCCGGCGCGCCCGCCGATCGCGTCGCTGCCTTGCAGGCGGCCTTCGAGGCGACGATGCGCGATCCGGCGTTGCTCGCCGAGGCGAAGGCGCAAAACATGGAGATCAGCCCCGTCACCGGCGGCTACATCGAGCAGACCGCGGCGCGGCTCACCGCCTTTCCTGCGGATGTCGTGAAGTCAGCGGCCGCCGCGATCCAGCCGTGAGCGGGCGCTCTCAAACCCCGAGCCAGGTATGCCGGATTTCGTCCTGCGCGCGGAAGTCCGCCGCGGGGCCGCTCCAGCGCACGCGGCCCTTGCCGAGCACGACGACCTCGTCGGCGACTTCCAGCGCCATGGCGAGGTTTTGCTCGACCAGCAGCATGGTCATTCCCGCCTGTTTCAGGCGGATGATGACTTCGGAGATCTGGCGCACGATGAGCGGGGCGAGACCCTCGCTCGGCTCGTCGAGCAGCAGCAACCGAGGATTGGAGACGAGCGCGCGCGCGATGGCGAGCATCTGCTGTTCGCCGCCGGAAAGCTGCATCCCGCCATTGCCGCGGCGGGCCGCGAGATTGGGAAAATCCTCGTAGATTTGCGCCATGGTCCAGCCATTCGGGGCGGGACGCACGGCGATCGCGAGGTTTTCCTCGACCGTGAGCGAGGGGAATATGGCGCGCGTTTCCTGCACGAAGGCGACGCGCGCGCGGGCGATTTCATGCGTCGCGAGGCCGTCGAGGTCGCGCCCGTCGAACGTCACCTTGCCCGACCGGGGCGGCGACATGCGCATGATCGAGCGCAGCGTCGTCGTCTTGCCCGCGCCGTTGCGCCCCAGCAGCGCCACGACCTTGCCGGCGGGCACGGCGAGGCTGACGCCCTGGATGACGTGGGAGTCGCCGAGATAGGTGTCAATGTTCTCGACGCGCAGCAAGGCTTCGCTCATGGCGCGTCTCCCGCGCCCGGCGCTTGCCCGAGATAGCGGTCGCGCACCACGCGCGAGGCGCGGATCGCCGCGGGCGGCCCCTGTTCCAGCACGCGTCCGTAATCGAGCACGACGATATTGTCGGCGAGGTCGAGCACGATGTCCATGTCGTGTTCGATGATCACGACGGTCAGCGTGCGCGGCAGGCCCGCGAGCAACGCGTGCATGAGCGAGGTCTCCTCGGGCGACATGCCGGAGGTCGGTTCGTCCAGCAGCAGAACGCGCGGCTTCAGCGCGAGGGCGAGGGCGACCTCGAGCTGGCGCTGGCTGCCGTAGCTCATCGCCCGCACCGGCGCGTCGAGCGCCTCCGCGAGGCCAACCCGCGCGGCGACTTCGGCGGCTTCCTCGCCGACGCCGCGCAATCCGCTCATGGGCCGCCAGAAATTGCGTGTCTTGCCCGCGCGCAGGGCGCAGGCGAGCGCGAGGTTTTCGCGAACGGTCAGTTCCGGAAACAGATTGTTGCGCTGGAACGAGCGGGAAATGCCGACGCGCGCGCGGCTCGTCGCGTCGAGACGGGTAATGTCCCGCCCCTCGAAGAGGATCGAGCCGGAGTCCGGATGCAGATTGCCCGCCAGCAGGTTGAAGAACGTCGTCTTGCCGGCGCCGTTCGGGCCGATGATCGCGGTGCGCGAGCCCTGTTCAAAGGCGAGGCTGACGCCCTGGGTGACGTGAATGGCGCCGAAGGCTTTTTCAAGCGCGCGGGTTTCGAGCGCGATCATGGGGCGCGCTCCTTCCGTTCGCGGCGCGTCGCGAAATCCAGAGCGAAGCCGACGACGCCTCTTGGCATGGCCAGCGCCACGAAGGCGAAGATGGCCCCGAGGAACAGATACCAGTGACCGAGGTTGGTCGACAGCGCGTCCTTCAGAAAGACGAGGATCGCCGCGCCGAGCGGCCCGCCGACGAGCGTGCCAAGACCGCCGATGACCGTGGCGATCAGCACGTCGCCGGAGACGAACCAGCTCACGAGATCGGGCGAGAGGAAATTGGTGTGCTGAACCTTCAGCGCGCCGGCGACGGCCGCGAGCGCGCCGGAGGCGGTGAAGGCCGCGAGACGATAGAGGTAGACCCGCCCCCCCAGCGCCACGACGCGATGCGGATTCTGGCGGATCGCGTCGAGCGTCCGGCCGAAAGGCGAGGCTGAGACGAGTTCGAGCAGGAGCCAGACGGCGACGCACACGCAAATGGCCGAGAGGGAAAAGACCCGGGGATCGTTGAGATCGACGCCGATGGCGGAGAGGTCGAGGCGGGGTATGCCCCCCATGCCGTCGGCGCCGTTGAACGCGCGGTTGCGGAAGACCCAGGAATAGAACATCTCCGCGCAGGCGAGGGTCACCATGATGAAAAAGGCGCCGGACGTGCGGATGGCGAAGAGGCCCACGAGGAAAGCCGCGACCGCGCCGCCGATGACCGCCGCGGCGAAGGCGAGGCCCGGCGCCACGCCCGCCAGCACCGTCAGTCCGGCGAACGCGTAGGCGCCAACGCCCAGCAGGCCCGCGTGGCCGAGAGACACGAGACCGCAGGTCGCGAGCAGGTCGAGGCTCAGGGCGAAGATCGCGAGGATCGCCGCTTCCGCGATCAGTTCCTGCGCGAAAAAGCCCGCGAGGCGCTGGCCCGCGAGCGCGACGACCAGAAGCAGAACGCCGATGGATCCGCGGATGACGTTGCGCCGGGCCATGGGTCAGCCCGGAGCCGAGAAGCGGCGCGCGGGCATCAGCCCGCTCGGGCGGAAGATCAGCACCAGCGCCATCACGAGGTAGATCATCATCATCGCGAATTGCGGCAGGAGAATTTTGCCGAACGTGTCGGCGAAACCGATCAGCAGCGAGCCGAGCACCGCGCCCTTGAGGCTCCCGAGCCCGCCGACGACGACCACGATCAGCACGAGAATGATGATGCTCACGTCCATGCCGGGATAGACGCCGAAAATCGGGGCGGCGACGACGCCGCCGATTCCGGCGAGGTAGGCGCCGATGGCGAAGACCAGCGCGAAGACCTTGCCGATGTCGATGCCGAGGGTTTCCGCCGTGGCGCGGTCATCGACGCCGGCGCGCACGAGCGCGCCGAGGCGCGTGCGCTCGAGGCCGAGATACAGCGCGGCGATGACGATGACGCCAAGGCCTATGATGAAGAGGCGGTAGGACGGATAGAGCACGCCGAACACGCGGACGGCCCCGTCCAGCGCCGCGGGCTGCGCGACGCCCTTCGGCAGGTCTCCATACGCGATGCGCAGAAGGTCCGTGCCCATGTAGATGACGCCGACGGTCAGCAGCACCTGCGCGAGATGACCCTGGCGTCCGGCGCGTTTCAGCAACAGGAAATAGAGCAGCACGCCGGCGAGCGCGGCCGCGACAGGCGCGAAAGCCAGCGCCATCCAGAAGGATCCCGTCAGTTGCGTGACGGAAAAGGCCATGTAGGCCGCGAACATGTAGATCGTGCCGTGCGAGAGGTTGAGATAGTCCATGAGACCGAACACGACCGACAGGCCGATGGCGAGCAGAAACAGCAGCATGGAGAACTGCAGGGAGTTCAGCACCTGTTCGAGGAAGAAGGAGGGTTCGAGCAGCATTTCCGCTTGATTATCTGTCGTGGTTCGCGCCGTTCGCCGGCGACGCATCGTCGCACGCGCGCCGGGCGCGAACAAGCGGCATCACCTCGCGCGCGAACAGGTCCAGGCCTTCCATCATCGGATGACAATGGATCATCAGCGTCCCGACGCCCGCCTCCTCGTAAAGCGCGATCCGGCGGGCGATTTCCGCGGGTTCGCCGACGAGGCCGGGCCCGAGCGCCTTGGCTGCGACGAAGGCGACGCGGCTCGTCTTGCCGTGTTCCTCGAGCGCGATGGCGCGCGCTTCCGCCTCGTCCCGCGTCGGGGCGCAGATCACGTGGCAGGACATTCCGTACGAGAGCTTTCGCCCGAGGCGCGCCGCGCTCGAGTTCATTTCGCAGATCAGCCGGCGCGCGCGTTCGACGTTCCGCTCCCAGAGACGGAAATCGGTGAGCGTGTCGATGAACCAGCAATCGCACTGGCGCGCGACGACGCCGCGGCCCTCTTCGTTGCGGCTGCCGGCGTAAAGCGGCGGTCCGTGACGCTGTACGCATTTGAGCGGCAGGCTGGCCTTGTCCGCGGAATAGAACTCGCCGCGGAAGTCAAACGGCTCCGCGCCCCAGAGGCCCCGCAGAACCGCGAGATATTCCTCCATGCGGCGATAGCGCGCGGATTCGTCCGCGATGTAGGGGCCGGCTCCGAAGGTTTCGAATTCTTCCTTCCACCAGCCGTTGACGATGTTGATCGCGGCGCGCCCGCCGCTGATCCGGTCGAGCGAGGCCGCGAATTTCGCCACCGCCTGTGGCTGCAACAGGCCGGGATGAACCGCGACCATGAGTTCGATCTTTCGCGTCACGGCGGCGAGCGCGCTCGCCAGAATCCAGGCGGGATGGTCGGTCCCCAGCCAGCGTTCGGCGATCAGCGTCGTCTCGTAGCCGAGCGCCTCGGCTCGCTGGATGACCTCCACCGCGAAGCGAAACGCCTTGTCGTGTCCCTCGAAGAGTCCCGCCTCGCCGGATTCGCGGATGGCCGCCTCCATGGCCGGCTCTGGCTGGATCGTGTGCGGCAGGGGCGTCCAGACACCGAAACGCATGACGGCGGTCCTTTCCCGTGTCAGAGCGCGCGCAGCTTCGGCGCGACGTCCTCGGCGAAGATTTGCGTGCTCTTCTTGACGAGCGCGTCGGGCAGGGTGCCGAACTGGATCATCGGCACCATGATCTTGAATCCGGTTTTCGCGTTCACCGCGGCGATTTTCTCCGCGACCGTCGCGGGGCCGCCGACGATGCAATTGCCGCGCGCGACGAGATCCTTGAACCTCGCGCGTTCCGCCGCGAGGCCCTTGCGCGCCGCGAGCATCGCCTGCAGCGAGCGAATCGACGTGTAGCCAGGGGGAAACATGAGTTCGGGCGGGATCAGGAAGAAATTGTTGAAGAGCGACTCGAGGTGTTCCGCGCATTCACGCTCGGCGATCTCGTCGGTCTCCGCGACGTAGACCGGCGTCGACCAGCCCAGTTGATCGCCGGAAATGGCGTAGCCATATTGCTCCGCCTGGACACGATAGGCTTCGTGGAAGCGAATCACAGCCTCGGTCGGGCTGAAGGCCATGATGACCGGATATTTGCGCTCCGGCGCCGCCGCCCATTCGATGGTTTCGCCCGAGCCCTGCGAGGGAATCCAGATGGGCGGGCGCGGCGTCTGCACGCAACGGGGCCACACGTTGACGACGCCGAAATTGTAGTGATCGCCCTCGAAGGCGAAGGGCCCTGGTTCCGTCCAGGCGCGCGTGACGAGATCGTGCGCCTCGTGGAATCGCTCGTGCGAATAGATCGGGTTGACCTCCGTCGAGTGATATTCGCAGCCGATGCCGCGCACGAATCCCGCGATGAGCCTGCCATTCGAGAGATTGTCGAGCATCGCGAATTCCTCCGCGATGGTCAGCGGGTTCGAGGTGATCGGCAAGGCGCGGCCGATGACCGCGATTTTCACGTCCATGTCGCGCGTGCGGTCTATCAGGACGCTGGCGATCAGGTTTGGCGCGGGCATCAGCCCGTAGGCGGTCTGGTGATGTTCGTTGACGCAAATGCCGTCGAAGCCCACTTTCGCCGCGTGGACGAGCTGGTCGATGTATTCCTGATAAAGCGTCGCGCCCTTTGCCGGATCGTAGAACCTGTTGGGGAGTACGACCCAGTACGAACGGTAATCCCTCGCCGCCTCGAAATCGAGATGGCGATACGGCATGAGGTGGAAGGCGAAGAACTTCACGGCGCGACCTCGCGTGCAAAGGATGTGATCATGCCGGCGACGTCCGTCGCCCGCTCGACATGGGGCAGGTGCCCGCAGCGCTCGAACGTCGAGAGTCGCGCGCCTGGTATCGCCTCGCGCCAGACATTCGCGAGCGCCAGCGGGACGACCTTGTCCTCGTCGCCCCACAGCAATTGCAGGGGCTTGTCGACGCGATGCAGCCAGCGCTGCAATTCCGGATTGTAGAGGCGCGGATGCCAGCCGAGGCGCGCCGTCGCGTAACGATCCCTCAGATACGCGGTCGCTTCCTCGTGGGTGCGGGCGCGCAGACGCGCCAGCAGGCGCCCGACGAGCGCTTCGTCGTGGAAGCGGTTGCGCAGGTTTTCCTCTGGCGTCCACATGAAAATCTCGCCGAAGGGCGTTCCCTTCAGGCGCGCGCCCATCGGGGCCAGGAGATGAACGGACGCGAGCGAGGAACTGTCGCGCACCGCGATTTCAGCGGCGATCCAGCCGCCGAGCGAGGCGCCCGCGAGATGCACGCCCTTCAGATCGAGCGCGCGCATGAAATCCAGATAGAAATAGACGATGTCGCCCACGCCCTTGAACCAGTCGGGCGTGTCGGAAGCGCCGAAGCCGGGATGATCCGGCGCGATCACGTCGAAATTTTCCGCGAGGGCGTCGAGAAACGGCCCGGATTCGCCGTGCGATTCTTCCGAATCGAGAAACAGCAAGGGGCGGCCCGCGCCCGCCCGGCGATAGCGGATGGTCGCGCCCCGCGACACGAACTCGTGCATGATCATGCGGACTCTCGCCTCCGGGCGCGCAATGTCGATTTCGGCGACGATGCCACGGTTCGCGCGGATTGAAAACCGGCGCTTGGCGAAGTCCGCGCGCTGCTGCTAAACTGACGCATCAATTCTGGAGGAAACTCATGCGCGCCATTGCCGCCGTCGCCGCTTTCGCCCTGGCCCTGACGGCGCGGCCGTCGCTGGCCGCGGACCCGCTGAAAATCGGCGTGCTGATGCCGACGACGGGCGTCTTCGCGGTGCTCGGCGAGCGGCAGCTCAACGGGATGCGCTTCGCCATCGATGAGTTCGGCGGCGAGGTCGGCGGCCGCAAGATCGAGATGATCCACGAGGACACCGAGGGCAAGCCCGACGTGGGTGTCGCCAAGACGCGCAAGCTGGTCCTGTCCGACAAGGTCGAGGCCATGGCGGGGATCATCAATTCCGCCGTCGCCCTCGCGGTGGCTCCCTATCTTTCCCAGCAAAAAATACCCCTGGTTTTGTCCAACGCCTCGACCGATCCGCTCACCGGCGAGAAATGCGATCGCTATCTCTTCCGCGCCTCCTATTCGAGCGCGCAAATCACCGAGCCGATCGGCTTGTGGATGGCGAAGAACGGGCCGAAGAGCGTGTATATTCTCGCCTCCGACTACATAGCGCCGCACGAATACGTCGCGGCCTTCACCAAGGGGTATCTCGCCGGCGGGGGCAAGATTCTCGGGGAGACCTACACGCCGTTCAATCGCACGCAGGATTATGGCCCGTATATTTCGCAGGCGCGCGCCACCAATCCGGAATCCGTTTTCGCCGTTTATTTCGCCGGCGAGGCGCTGCTTTTCGTCAAGCAATACGATTCCTTTGGAATGAAGGCGCAGATTCCCCTCTATGGCCCGATCGGCCTGACGCCCCCCGTGCTGCGCCAGGCGCAGGGCCCGGCCGCGGTCAACGTCGTTTCGCCCTCTAATTACGTCGCGGAAATCGACACGCCGCAAAACCGCGCGTTTCGCGAGGCCTACAGGAAGAAGTTCAACGTCGAGCCCGAGGAATTCGCGGTCATGGGCTACGATTCCATGCGCTTCATTCTCGAGGCGGTGAAGGCGCGCGGCGGCGACACGAAGGACCGGCCGGCGCTGGTGAACGCCATCGAGAAGGTCGCCTACACGGGCCCGCGCGGACCCATGAGCATGGCGAAAAACCACCAGGCGACGCAGAACATCTACATCGTCAAGACCGTGCAGAAGGGATCGGACGTGGCCTTCGAGATCATCGACACCTATCCGAACTTCGTCGATCCCGTGCAGGGCTGCAAACTGGATTGAGACACATGACCTTTCGCACAATCGCCGCGGTCGCCGCGCTCTTCGCCGCGCTCGCGGCTCCCGCCCGCGCGCAGGACGCCGTCGCCGATTTCTACAAGGACAAGAGAATGACACTGCTCGTCGGCGCCTCCGCCGGCGGGGGCGTCGATCTGTTCGGCCGGTTGATCGGCAAGCACATGGGCCGGCATATTCCAGGCAATCCGGGCTTCAACGTCACCAACGTGCCCGGCGCCGGCAGTCTGACCGCGGCGCTCAACCTCTATTCGCTCGCGGCGAAGGACGGAACGGTGATGGCGGAGGTTCTGCCCGGCGCCTTCACCCAGCCGCTGATGCAGCCGACGCTCGCCGGCGGACGGGCGGCCTACGATCCCACGAAGTTCAGCTTCGTCGGCAATGGCAACGCGGAGACGATCATCTGCGTCGTGAGGATCGACTCTGGCGTCACGAAGTTCGAGGATGTTTTCACGAAAGAGCTTGTCGTCGGCACGCCTGGCGGCGGCAGCACGGTTCACGAACATTCCGTCGTGCTGAAGGAGGTGCTCGGCGCGAAGTTCAAACTCGTCACCGGCTATCCCGGCACGCGTGAAATCGTCATGGCGCTGGAGCGCGGCGAGGTCGGAGGCATCTGCGGCTTTTCCTACGCGACGACGAAACAGCAGGTTCCCGGCGCGCTCGATGGCAGCAAGGGATTCAAGATCATCGTGCAGAACGGCACGGAGAGCCATCCGGAGCTGAAGGCAATCGGCGTGCCGCTCAGCATCGGCTACGCGAAATCGGAGTCGGATCGCAAATTGCTGGAACTCTATTATTCGCTCGGACGCTTTTCCCGCGCCTTCATGATGCCGCCGGGGGTTCCCGCGGATCGTCTCAAGGCCATCCAGAAGGCATTCGTCGAAACCATCAAGGACAAGGACTTCCAGGAAGACATCGAGAAGATTCAGGCCGAGGCGAATCCGCAGACCGGCGACGAACTGAAGGCGATGATCGACACGATGTTCGCGACGCCGCCGGACATGGTGGAGCGGATCAACAAGATCCTGCAGTAGGAGAACGCGGAGCGGTCTCCCTTTCCATGGCGAGCGGAAGAAGGGAGGGCCTCACTCCGCGTTCAGCGCCGCCAGCGCCGCGTCCACCATGCCCTGATAGCCGGTGCATCTGCACAAATTGCCCGACAGCGCGTGGCGCACTTCTTCCTCGGTGATTCCCCGTCCCGCGCGGGCGCGTTGCAATTCGATCAGCGTCATCACGACGCCCGGCGTGCAGAAGCCGCATTGCAGTCCGTGATGCTCGATCATCGCGCGCTGGAGCGCGTTGAGTTCGTCGTCCGACCTCGCCGTGCTCTCGATTGTCTCGATGGAGCGTCCGTCGGACTGGACCGCGAGGGTCAGGCAGGCGCGCGTGGAGGCGCCATCGACCAGCACCGTGCAGGCGCCGCAGACGCCATGTTCGCAGCCGACATGCGTGCCGGTGAGGCCGAGGTCGTGGCGCAGGAAATCGGCCAGCGACAGACGCGATTCGACGGTGCGTTCGCAAGCCGCGCCGTTGACGGTGACGGAAATCGAATGCTCGCTCATGCGCGTGTCTCCGCTCGCGCCTTTTCGATCAGCGCCATCAGGCGCGGCGGCGTCAACGGCAGGTCGCGAATGTGAAAATCCACGAGAGCCAGCGGCCTCAGCGCGTCCTCGACGGCGGAAACGATGACGCCTGGAGCGGCGATCGTGCCGCTTTCCGCCGCGCCCTTGACGCCCAGCGGATTGAGCGGGCTCGGCGACTCCATGTGATGAATTTCGAGGCGCGGCACGATGTCCGCCGTTGGCAGGAGATAGTCCGCGTAAGTCACCGTCAGCGGCTGGCCAGCCGCGTCGAATTGCATGTGCTCGAACAGCGTCGCGCCAATGCCATGCGCGACCGCGCCGAGCACCTGGCCGTCCACCATCATCGGATTGATCACGGTGCCGCAATCATGCACGACGACATAGCGCGTCAGTTTCACCTCGCCGGTGCCGGGATCGACCTCGGCCTCGCACACATGCGCGCCGTTGCAAAAGGTCAGGGAATGGATCTGGAAGTCCACGTGCGCGGCGAGGCCGGGCGCGATGTTGCCGGGAAGCGCGAAGCCCGGGACGCCGGAAATCGCGTGGGCGATGTCAGCGAGCGTCTTCCGATGGCCCGGAACGCCCTTCACGCGCACGACGCCGTCCTTGAGTTCGAGATCGTGCGGCGCGGCCTCGAGCATCACCGAAGCGGTGCGGATCGCCTTTTCCTTCACCTCGTTCGCCGCGGCGAAAATGGCGTTGCCCGCCGTCACGGTCTGGCGGCTCGCGTAGGCGCCAAGGCCCATGGGCGTCGCCGCGGTGTCGCCGCTGACGACATGCACGTCCGAGGGCTTCACCCCGAGCACGTCCGCCGCGATTTGCGTGAGCATGGTGCGCGTGCCCTGGCCCTGCGAAGTCGCGCCGCTGGCGATCATGATCTTGCCGGAGGAACCCACGCGGATCGACGCGCTTTCGAAGGGCCCTCGGCCCGTTCCCTCGACGTAATTGGCGAGGCCGATTCCGAGCAGCTTGCCTCGCTTGCGCGCGGCCTCGCGGCGCGCGTCGAATCCCGCCCAGTCCGCCGCTTCGAGCGCGCGCTTCTGGCATTCGGGATAATCGCCGCTGTCGTAGGTCATGTGGCTGCCGTCGCGCATGATGACGGGCGTCGAATAGGGCATTTGCTCCGGCTGGATGAGATTGCGCGCGCGGATTTCCTCGCGCGGAATTCCAAGTTTTCCGGCCACGCGGTCGAGCATCCGCTCCATCACGAAGGTGCCCTGCGGACGCCCCGCGCCGCGCGTCGAGGTCGCCGGCACCATGTTGGTCAGGCACAGCGCGATTTCGACATGGAAAGCCGGCAGCACGTAAGGGCCGACGAGATTGGACGAGGCGTTGTAGGGCAGGGCGATGCCGTAGGGCGTCGAGGAGCCGTGATCGTGGCTCAGCGTGCCGCGAATGGCGAGCAGCCGTCCGTCCGCGTCGAAGGCGCCTTCCATGTCCCAGTCCTGCACGCGCTCCTGCGCGCTCGCAACGAAACTCTCGTAGCGGTCCTCGATCCATTTCACGGGCCGGCCAAGCATCATCGCGACGGTCGGCACGCTCAATTCTTCCGGGTGAAAAAGCGCCTTGGGCCCGAAGCCGCCGCCGACGTCCGGGTTCGTCACTTTCACCTGATTCTCGGAGAGCCCGAGCGCGGAGACAAGCACCTGTCTGGCGCGGTGCGGCATTTGCGTGTTGGAAAAAATCGTCAGCAGTTCGTCGCGTTCGTCGAAACTCGCGACAAGGCCGCGTGTTTCGATGGAATGCGGCCCGCCCTTGGAGAGGCGATAGCGCTCCTTCACCACGTGCGCCGCGCGCGCGAAACCGCCGTCGATGTCGCCATACTTGATGCGGGTGAGCGCGACGAGGTTGTCCGGCGTGTCGAGCCGGGCTTTCGGCGAGCCCTTCAAGAGCCCGTCATACGGGTCGATCACCGCGGGCAATTGATCGATTTCGAGTTCGATCAGCGCGACGGCGTCCTCGGCGACATGGCGGCTCTCCGCGACGACGATGGCGACGGGCTCGCCGACATAGCAAACCTCCTCCTTCGCGAGGCACCAGGGATCGACGTCGAACCTGATTCCGGAGGCGTGCAGCGCCAGCGGCATCCGGTCATGCATCCAGCGCGGGCGCAGATCGGCCCAGGCGTGGACGCCGGCGACGCCCGGCAGGGCGCGCGCCGCCGCCAGATCGAGTTTGCGGATCAAACCGTGCGCCACGGGCGAGCGCAGGAAGGCGGCGTGCAGCATGCCCGGCAAATGGATGTCGTCGACGTATTTGCCGGCGCCGCGCAGCAACCGCGCGTCCTCGACGCGGCGCAGGCTCTTGCCGATGAAGCCGTGCGTTCCCTTTTGCGCGTTCACGCGGCCGGCCCCCTGCTTCCATCGAGCAGCCAGCCGAACTTTTCCTTCGCCTTGCGAATCGTCTCGTGGCTTGGCGCGTTGCTCGGCGGAAACTGGTCGCGCCAGCGCCAGGGCTTGCACGCGTCGATGACGGCGACGGAATGGGAATAGTCCTTGATGGCGCGCTTTTCCGGGGGAATGCGAGGATCGGCGGGAGAATCCCAGGAGCCCTCGATGAACTGGATGGATTCCTTCGGATCGCTGCGCGTCAGCATCGCCCAGACGAGATGTTCGAGGTTGGTCACGTCCACGTCTTCGTCGACCACGACGACATATTTCGACGCGTATGCGGAGGCGCCGCATTGCGCGGCGATGTGGCCCGCCTGAATCGAGTGCCCGGCGTAACGCTGGCGGATCGACACGCCGTGCAACATGCGGGAGCCGCCGACCTCGTGGCACCAGACCTGCTGCACGTCGGGAACGCCCGCGTTGGTCATGTTCTGCTTGATCATCGCCGAGCGCATGACGGCGCGATAGCGCGCCATTTCGTCCGGCCCCGCTCCCATGGGCGGCACGCCGAGCAGGATCGGATCATCGCGATGATAGATGGCCCTGACGTCGAGGACCGGCGTCATGTTGGCGCCGCCCGCGTAATGGCCGGTCCATTCGCCGAAGGGGCCCTCCATGCGGCGTTCGTCGGGATGGACGAATCCCTCGAGCACGATTTCCGCGTTGGCGGGGAAGGGCAGGCCGGTGATCTTGCCCTTCACCATCCTGACGGGCTTGCCGCGCATGCCGCCGACGATGTCGAGTTCGAAGACGCCGTAAGGGGCTTCCGTGCCGCCATAGAAGAACGCCAGCGGATCGCCGCCGAGCACCATCACCACGGGACAGGATTCGCCGCGTTTGAAATATTTCTCGCGATGCAGGTAGCCGTGATGCCCCGCCGCCATGACGATGCCGACGGCCTTTTTGTCGTGCACCATGGCCCGGTAGGCGCCGGCGTTGAGCCAGTTTTCCTCCGGGTCGCGCGTAATGGAATAGGTGCCCGTGCCGATGTAGCGACCGCCGTCCTTTTCGTGCCAGACGGGCGAGGGAAATTTCAGCACGTCGACGTCGTCGCCGGTGAGGATGTTCTCGAACACCGGGCCGGTCTCGACGATCTCGTGCGGAATGATCTTCGGATCCTTCAGGTAGGCCTCGCGATAGGAATCGCTGAGCTCCCATTTCGAGAGGTGATCGGGCAGGCCCATGGTCATGTTGCGGCGAACGCCGGCGAAAACGTTCAGCAGCAGGCGAAAGCCTTTCGGGCAGCCCTGCACTTCGTCGAAGAGCACGCAGGGGCCATTTTCCGCGCGAAGGATCGCTTCCGCCGCGAGGCCGATGTCTTCCTGCCAGTTCGCGCCCAGCACATGGCGCACCTCGCCGAGCCGCTCGGCGTGCGCCAGCCATTCGCGCAGATCGTCGTAGGCGATATTGGCCTTGATGTTGTCGCCGGGGGTCATTTCCATCCTCTCGCGCGTCGATGTCGCATGTTCGATTCAGTATGCGACGGGCGCATTCATGAAACAAGACCGGGCGCCGCTTGAACGCGCGGGCGTTCCGTTTATGGTGTCGCCGAAATCCACGTCGGGGGAACCTGCATGAGCGATCCACGAGTCGAACACGCCGTCGCGCACTGGCTGGCGCGCTTCACAGTCAACGGCGTCGATCCGAGCGATTACGTCGACGTGACGAAGACCATCAAGCACTGGGACGATTGGTGCGGCGCCTGGTCGAAACGCGCGAAGATTCACGAGGACATGGGGCGCGAGGCGCTCGCGAGGAAACAGTTCGTCAGCGCCGGCGAACATCTCGGGCGGGCCGCCGTGACCTATCACTTCGGCAAATATCTGTTCGTCAACAACATGACGGAGATGAAGGCGGCGCACGCGAAGGCGGTGGAGTGCCACACGCTGGCCTTGCCGCATCAATTGTTTCCCGGAGAACGCGTGCTGATTCCCTTCGAGGGGAAGACGCTCGCGGGCGTGCTGCGCCTGCCGCCGGGGGTGAAAAAGCCGCCGGTCGTTCTTATGACCATGGGGCTCGATTCCACCAAGGAAGAGTTCGACACGTTCGAGGTCACGTTTCTGCGCCGCGGCATGGCGATCCTCGCCTTCGACGGGCCTGGCCAGGGAGAGGCTGAATACGACTTCCCCATTCGCCACGATTACGAGAACGTCGTCGGTCCCGTCATCGACTGGGTCGAGACGCGCGCCGATCTCGACGCGAGCCGGGTCGCCGTGTGGGGCGTCAGTCTCGGCGGCTATTACGCGCCGCGCGCGCTCGCCTTCGAGCCGCGGTTGAAGGCTGGTTTCGCGGGCTGCGGCCCGTGGGACTGGGGCGCGCTGTTCGACACGGTGCCCGACCTCACGCGCGACGCCTATATTTCGCGAAGCCACAGCAAGAGCGCCGACGAGGCGCGCGCGAAGGCGGGCTCGATCAGCCTGCGCGACATCGCCGCGCAGATCAAAAAGCCGCTTTGCATCATGGCGGGCGGGCTCGATCGTCTTTGCCCGCCGGAGGACGCGAAACGTCTCGCCGCCGAGGTCAAGGGGCCGGTGGAACTGATCGTCATCGACGATGGCAATCACGTCGCGCACAATCGCGCCTACCGGTATCGTCCGCAGGTGGCGGACTGGTTCGCGACGCAGCTGGGAGCGGGTTAAGATCCGCCGTTCACGGAACTCATTCCGGCTCCGGACGCGCGCGGGCGACCGGAGCCGGCTGTTGCTCGCCGACAGAAGCTAGTCGAACGCGGGAAGCCCGTTTTCAAGGCGCTCCACGCAAGCCCTGATCGCGGGGCCCTTGTGATGGTCGTCGGCGCCGCCCTGTGGATAGAGTTGCCGACGGCAACTGTCACAGGCAGCGCCCCGCGTCACCGGCGTTCCGGCGCGCGTGGCCGCGAAGGCGACCGGGCCGACCGAGGCCAGCGCGATGCCGGCGGCGATCATGAATGCAAGCTTGCTCACTGGATTCTCCCGATGTCATGGCGTCAGCCCTTGACATCGGGGTACCTGGTTCATGCTGCGGTGCGCTACACCGTTTTGTAATGTGCTTCAATCAATTGTGATGGGCGGCGCGTCGTCCTCGTGACGGGGAAAAACCGTCGTGACTACCGCGTTGGCCACGGCACGCCCATGTAGCCGCGGGCGACGGTCTTGATCCCCTTGTAGATGAACTTCTGGATGCGTTTCCCCTCGTAGGTTTCGGTCGTGTAGAGATTGCCCTTCGAGTCCGACGCGATCGAGTGAACGCCGTAGAACAGGCCCGGCTGGCGTCCGCCGCCGCCGAAGGAGGTGATTTCCTCGAGCGTCTCGCGCAGGATGACGCGGATGCGCTCGTTCTGCCCGTCGGTCATGAAGATGTATTTCTGATCGGGATCCTTCGAGAACACGATGTCCCAGACCGAGCCGGCGCCGAGCGTGTTCTTCGAGAAGAAAGCCTCCTTCACGAATTTGCCTTCCGGCGTGAAGACCTGAAGACGGTCGTTCTGGCGGTCGCAGACATAGAGCAGGCCATCGATGGCGATTTCGACGCAATGGACGGGATTGCGGAACTGTTGCGCGGGCTCCGCCTTCGGATTGTAGGGGCCGAGATTGGCGTCGTCCGGCTTGTTGCCATAGGCGCCCCAGTAACGCTTCATCTTGCCGGTGTCGGCGTCGAGCACGGCGACGCGCTTGTTGAGATACCCGTCGGCGACATAGGCCTCGTTGGTTTTCGGATCGACCCAGATTTTCGCGACGCGGCCGAAGTTCTCGAGATCGTTGCTGCCGCCATTCTTGCCCTGATGGCCGATCTGCATGAGGAACTTGCCGTCCTGCGTGAACTTCAGGATGTGCGCGTCCTTGTCGCCGTTGCCGCCAATCCAGACATTGCCCTTGTAGTCGATGTGCACGCCGTGATTGGATTCCGGCCACTCGTAGCCCTCGCCCTTGCCGCCCCAGGCGCGCACGAGGTCGCCCTCGGGATTGTAGACGAGGATCGGCGGCGCGACGTTGCAGCATTCGGCGATCGGCGGCTTGAGGTCGGCGCCGCGCTCGTTGTTGTTCATGCCGCTGTTGTTGCGGTGGATCATCCAGACGTTGTCCTTCTGGTCCACCCACACGCCGATCGACCAGCTCAGCAGCCAGTTATTGGGCAGGGGCTTCGGCCAGAGCGGATCGACCTCGAACACCGGCGACTGGACCGTCGCGCCCTGGGCGATCGCGCGCTCCTGCAGGAGCGACTGGCCAAGGCCGAGGGCCGCGATTCCCGCGAGGAAGGAGGCGCCAATCATCAGTTGCCGCGTGAACGTGGGTTTGCTCATGGCGCGTCTTCCTCCATCGTGTCGATCCGGGCGTGGACCCGCCCCGCTATCCCCGGATTGTTCGATGGCACTATAAGGGGGGCGCGAGCGCCTGTCAGCGGGCTTTTTCCGCGTGAGGGCCATCGGGGGGCGAGGACATGACGGACACGCGGACATTCCTCCTCAAATCGACGCGGACCATGATTCTGGCGCTGCTGGCGCTGTTTTCTTCGGCGTTCGCCGTCCTTGCCCACGAGGTTCCCGTCGACGCGCGCGTCAATATGTTTGTCAAGCCCGACGGGAAAGTGCTGAACGTGCTCGTTCGCGCGCCGCTGGGCGCGATGGTGGAGGTGGAGTTTCCGCTGCGCGACCGGGACTATCTGATCGTCTCCCGAGCCGACGAGGCGATTCGATACGCCGCCAAAATGTATCTGGCGGAAAACTTCGACGTTTACGAAAACGGGGTTCCGCTGGGCGAGCCGAAAATCGTCGCGGCGCGCGTCAGTCTGCCATCGGACCGTTCGTTCGGCTCCTTCGACGAAGCGCGCAAGTCGCTCGACGAACCGAGGCTCGCGGACGATCTCGACCTCCCGTGGGGACAACAGAATCTCGACGTGCTGCTGCAATATCCCGTCGAAGCGGAGGCCTCGTCCTTTTCCTTGCGGCTTCGCCTCGACCGGCTGGCGCGCACGGTGGCGACCGTGCTGCGGTTTCTGCCGCCGGGAGGCGCCACGCGCGCCTACGAGTTTCACGACGATCCCGGCCTGATCCATCTCGACCCGGGCTGGCGCGACGCGGCGCTGAGCTTCGCGACGGCGGGCTTCTGGCACATCCTCGAGGGAATCGACCATCTGCTGTTTCTGATGTGTCTCGTGTTTCCCTTCCGTCAATGGCGTCCGCTCGTCGCCATCGTGACGGCGTTCACGCTGGCCCATTCGATTTCGCTGATTGCCTCGGCTCTCGGTTTCGTGACGGACGCGCTGTGGTTTCCGCCGCTCGTGGAGACGCTCATCGCGGCGACGATCGTCTACATGGCGCTCGAGAATATTCTGGGCGCGACGATTTCCCGCCGGTGGATATTCGCCTTCGCCTTCGGATTGATCCATGGCTTCGGGTTTTCATTCGGTCTGAAGGAGACGATGCAATTCGCGGGCGATCATCTGCTCGTGTCGCTCCTGTCGTTCAACGCCGGCGTGGAAATCGGGCAACTTTCGGTGCTGGTCGTCGCCATTCCCGTGCTGGGCCTGTTTTTCCGACGGCTCGCCGACGAAAGAACGGGCGTGATCGTGCTGTCGGCGCTCGTGGCGCACACGGCCTGGCACTGGATGATGGAGCGCGGGGCGTTGCTGGCGAAATTCCCGACGCCCCGTTTCGACGCTGTCTTTCTGGCCAGCCTCATGCGGGGCGGCATGGCGCTGCTCGCGCTCGGCGCGCTCGTGTGGGCCGCGAATGGATTGATCGGACGCTGGGTCGAGCCCGAACGCGCGCGCGCGCCGGGCGAGTGAGGCTATTTCAGCAAGGCCGTGGCGCGGGCGGTCACGCTTTTCGGCAACTGGTAGATTTGCGCGACGAGTTTTTCGATCGCCGCGCCGCCGACCGGACGGATTTCGTAGCCGCCTTTTTTCGCGTCGGCGAGAAACTCGGGATCGGCGACCACGGCGTTGAACGCCTTGCGCAGGAGCTCAAGCCTTTCGGGCGGCACGCCCGGGGGCGCGGCATAGGGCCAGGCCATGGCGTTGCGCGCGAAGATCAGTCGCAGCAGGGCTGAATCCTCGTCGTTTTTCGCGAGGTCCGTGACGAGAGGCACGTCCGGCAAGTCGGGATGCCGCGCGAGCGCCATTTGCAGGAGAACGTTGATTTTCTTTTCGGGAACCCAGGTCGGGTGAGTGAAATTCAGGCTCGACCAGGACCAGCCGCAGCGGCCGTTGACCTCGCCGCGCTCCATCGCCAGATCGATCTCGCTGCCGCCGGGATAGCCCGTGACGATCTTCATGCGCGTGCCGAAGACGCCGTTGATGATGGCGGGAAACTGGTAACTGTCGCCGCTGTGGCCGCTCGCGCCGACGGTGAGGTCGCGTTCGGTCAATTGTTCGAATTTCGTGACGCCGGACGTGTTCCATGACACGCAGGCGCTGACCTCGTCGTTCATGCTGCCGACCCAGCCGAATCTGGTCGCGTCGAACGCCGCGCCGGGCGTGCCCGTGAGCGGATCGAAGGCGATGCCGCGTCCGAACGTGCCGAGGGCGGTGCCGTCCTTCGCGCCGACGTTGTAAACCCAGTTCGCCGCGCGCAATCCGCCCGCGCCATCCACGTTGCGCACCGTGATGAGCGGCGCGCCGGGAATGTGGCGACTCCAGTGTCGCGCCAGAAGGCGCGCATAGAGATCGTAACCCGCGCCGACGCTCGAGCCGACGCTGATTTCGATGGTTTTTCCGGCGTAGAAATCCGCCGGTTGCTGGGCGCGCGCCGGCGCCGGCAGGGCCAGCGCGACGATCGCGAGCAGGCCGGAAACGTATTCTTTCTTGACCATTTTTCCCGGTTCCGGAATTGTCACGCGCCGTCGCACCCGCGAACGCGCGTTCGCGCGCCGACTCTAGTCCGGAGCGAAAAACTTGCCGGGCGCGTAGACGCGCGGCTTCGAGGACTCGCCGTTTTTGACGGATCTGGCTTCCTTGATCGCGCCGCCGGCGAAGGTCGTCTTCGCAGTCACGTCGCGCGGCGTGCCGAATCCCGTCAGTCTGTCGAGACCCTTTTCGGTGCGAACGCCGCCGCCGACGCGAAGCATGACGAGATTTTCGGCTTCGTCCGCCTCGAACCTGTAGAGCACGTCCCGGGCCAGCATCACGCCCTCGTACTGGCCGACGGCGCGCGTGCTTCCGTCGCCAAAGGTGAAGGTCGCCTTGCCCTGCATGACGACGAAGGCGTGATCCTCGCCGCCGTGGGAATGCAGCGCGTTCTCGCCGCCGCTGGCGTAGACCTTGAGGTTGACCCAGAGGTTTTCCGCCGTCGCCAGCGGATCGTAGGTCGTGCCCTGTTCGAGCAGGGGCGTGTTGCGCATCGAAAACACAACGGGCCGGTCGGTCGCGACTTGCGGCTTGCGTTCACGGGGACTCGCGTCGTCCATGTCTCTCCTCCGTCGGCCGGCGGGGCCGTCAGCTTCCGTAATTTTTCGTGAGATAGTCCGTGATCGCCTTCGCGTCTTCGGCGCCAATGGAGGCGCCGAAAACATTGATCATCTTCTTGACCTCGGCGTCCCAGACCTGCGCGCTCGGGAAGGGCGCGTTCATCAGGATGTAATCGAGGCTGTGGCAGGCGGCGCAACTGGCCTGCGTTGTCTCCGATCCCGGACCAGGCTTCAGTTTGATCGTGAATTCGTCGGCGCGGGCCACTGCCGGAGCCGCGAGGAAGGCGAGGGCGACGAGGATGCGTTTTTTCATGGCGCGGGCTCCTCAGGCGACGTCGAGGACGACGGAATGGATGACGTTGTGGTGATAGCCGGCCGGGTTGTAGATGGCCTTCGACACCTGGGTCTGGCCGATGGCGTTCGTCGCGCGCGCCATGACCGTGAGTTTGCCAGCCTTGCGCGTGGCGATTTCGAAAGTCCATTCCCGGAACGAAAAACGCCCCTGGTCGGCGCCCAGCGCCGCCTGCGTCCACGACTTTCCGCCATCGACGGAAACTTCGACGGACTGGACGCCGGAGCCGCCGTCCCATGCTATGCCCTTCACGATCGCCTTGCCGCGCGCGACCCGGGCGCCGCTGGCGTGGCTGGTGACGAGGGAATTCACCATGATCTCGGTGATCGGCGTGTTGACCGGCGTTTCCTGCGTCAGGAAGCGTTCCGTCGTGGGGAACATTTTCGCCGGCACGCGATAGGCGGCCTTCATCCAGAAGTTTTCTTCCGGCTTCGTGAGAATGTCGATGTCGACGACCTGCTTCATCCAGTAGGTCGCGGTCCAGCCAGGCACCACGATTCGCGCGGGAAAGCCATTGAAATGCGGCAGCGGCGCGCCGTTCATTTCGTAGGCGACGATGGTGTTGTCGTCGAGCGCCTTGCCGACGGGGATGCTCTTGACGAAGTCGGGAGTCTTGTCGAGCACCGGCTTGTCGGCGCCGTTGAAGCGGACCTCGATCGCGCCCTGGGGCACGCCGGCCTTCGCGAGGATGTCCTTCAACCGCGCGCCCTTCCATTTCGCGTTGCCCATGGCGCCGTAGCCCCATTCAACGCCGGGGACGTGGGGGTTGGACAGACCGCGCCGGTTGCCGGAGCACTGGCAGACCGCGACGATCTCGACCGGGGTGAAGTCGTTCTTCAACTGGTCGAGCGTGAGGGTCAGGGGGGTCGCGCCGCCGCCGACCTTCAGAGTCCATTTCGAGGCGTCGACCTGGGGAATGTCGGCGATGTGCCAGCGCACGAAGAAGGAATCGTTGGGCGTGATCACGTCACGGAAGACGCTCACGGGCGTTTCGTAATTCGGCGGACGATAGCTCAGCTTGATCAGTGGTTTCTTGCCGGGCAGGGCTTCGAGCGTCGCGGATTCGCCGACGCCGGACGGGACGCCCGGATCGACGGGCGGCTTGCCCTGCGCGCCCGCGGACGAGGCGAATCCGGCCGTGGCCAGTCCGGCGGTTCCCGCCAGCAACGTCCTTCGAGTCAGCATGTTCCCCTCCATCCGGTTGACGGCCATTCTGCTTGCCGGCCCCGCGGGGCGCAAGCGCAAACGCGTCGTCGCCGGCGGATTTTGCAAGGCGCCTGGAAATCGCTACCTTGTCTCACGCCCTCGAAAACGGGCAATCGTGGAGAAACGCATGGAACCGTTACCGAAGGGCGCGAACTTCAAGCGCGGCAAGATTTTGTTCGAGCTCGGCCTGCACATCGCGGGCAACCCCGACACGCCCTATGGCGGCAATCGCGACATGTGCATCGCCGTCGGCAGCGGCTCCGGCGAAAGCTTCAAGCCGTGGCTGCGCCTTTCGAGCGGTTCGGCGATCATGGCGAAAGCCGTCGCGAAGGGTGAAATCGAGATGGCATTCGTCAATCCGTCGGCGATGCTGACGCAGGCCTATCGCGGCGTCGGCATCTTCGACAAGCCGCTCGACCTGCGCATCATCGGCAATTACCCCAGCAACGACCGCTTCGTCATCGCCTTTCGCGAGAAGCTCGGGTTCAAGTCGCTGCACGACGTGAAGAAGGCGAAATACCCGCTGAAAATCTCGCTGCGCGAGGATCCCACCCATTCGACCCTCGTGCTCGTCGCGCAACTGCTCGCCCATCATGGAATGAGCGTCGCGGAAATCGAATCCTGGGGCGGCAAGATCCATACCTGCGGCGGACCGGGCGACGACAGGCGCCTCAATGGCATCCGCGAGGGCTGGCTGGACGCGGTCATGGACGAGGGCATCAGCACCTGGATCGACGTGGCCATCCAGAACGGCATGGTTCCGCTGCAACTCGACGAAGCCGCCTTCGCGCATCTCACGGCGCTGGGCTGGCGGAAAATGCCCCTGAAGGCCGGGCGCTTCGCCTATCTGCCGATGGAGGGCGACTGCATCGATTTCAGCGGCTGGCCGCTCTACGCCAGCGCGAAAATTCCCGACCGGATGGCCTACGACGTCGCGGCGGCCTTTGGCGCCCGCCATGACGAAATGCCGTGGGAGGAAGGCACTCACAAGGGCATCTGGCAAGTCGGCAAGGAGACCGACGCGACGCCAATGGACGTGCCGCTGCATCCGGGCGCCGAGCGCTGGTATCGCGAACAGGGGCACATCTGAGGCCGGAACGCCCTCGCGGCCGGGGCTCCGGACCCGGCCGCTTCAGCTTTCCATGTCGAGAAAATTCCGGGATTTGCCTCGGGCAGGGGCTTCGTGAGATCCGGCTTCCCGGGATCTCGCGCGCGAACCTTCGTCGTCGCCGTAAATTTCCACATAGACCTTGTCGCGAAGACAGCAATGCGCCGTGCGCCATTCGAGCGGTCGATGGCGGGCGTCCCACACGATGATCTGAAGCTTGAGCAGGGGAGAGTCCGGCTCTATCTCGAACAGTTCGGCCAGACCGGCGTCCGCGCCGACGCAGACCAATTGCTTTTCCACGCCGGCGACAGCGACGCCGTTGCCATTGGCGAGCGCCACGATTCGCGTGTCGCCCGAGTCGAGATTTTCATCGACCTTCAGCCGGCTCGCTGGAATGACGCAGATTTCATGCATCACCACCGCGCCATCGGCCTCGCGGGCGCGGGTGATGCGATGGACCTTCGTTTCGTCGTCCGCGAGTTCCAGAACCCGCCGTTCTCGCGGCGTCGCTTCCGTCGTCTGGATGTCCGCGTGGAGGAATTTCCAGGCGATGTCGCTGCCATCGCGGTTTTTGATCGGATCGAATCCCGGTCGCACGCCGAGCGAGCGCCGGTCGTGGACGAATGTGCCGCGGCCCTGCTGACGAACGAGATAATGCTCGCTGACGAGCTGTTCCACGGCCCGTCTGATCGTGCCGATGCTGACGCCGAATTCCTGCGAAAGCACGAATTCATTGGGGAGAGGCTTGCCGGTCGCGTAGACTCCGGCGTGGATTCGCCGTGAAATCTCGCTTTTCACTTGCGAGTATAGAGTGTTGACCTGGAACATCATCTTCTTTCGGGCGCTCAACCGCCGCGTCGATGGAATTCACCGGGCGCTGCATATCACACGTCTGTGCGAATGAAA
>CAISEY010000064.1 GCA_903884435.1 uncultured Hyphomicrobiales bacterium
CACCGAAAATCAACGTTGGGAACGACCCAGAAAACATGAATACGCTAAAACTGGCATTTTTCAAGGCGTTTGGTAGCCTCTGGGAGCGAGCAGAGATATTCAGAAAGCGTCGTCCACAAGATTATGGATCTAGAGGTCCCCCGTTCGAGCCGGGGTGGCGGTACCATGAAACTCAATGACTTACTGGTGAATTTCCGTCTACTTCCCCTCCGCCTTGCCGACCAAATGGCCACCGGATAGCCACCGCGCGTCGGCCCGCGCCATTGCGCCGCGCGACCTCGCGTCATCTCGCCATTGCTCGCCAGCACGGCGACTCTCTCGCCTTCCCGATCAGTGCCGCCTGCCGCTCGCCGCGATCATTCTCACGGTCGCGGTTACCTTGATGGCGCTGGCCGGATTGCTGATTCATCGGTCGTGAACATGGCCCCATGCGCCGCGCCAACGCACAGTCGGCCCGCCGTCCAGCCACACGGGGTAGCGACGCGTCATTGTCGTGGACTGGTCACGGCGCCACGAGTCCGAGGTTTCAGCGGCGGCGGGCCAGTGGATTTATCCATCGCGCCGCCAGTCCAGCCCTTCGAGCAACGCGGAGAACTCCGCCGCCGACAATCTGATCACACCGTCCTCGATTTTCGGCCAGCGGAACGCGCGATCCTCCATTCGCTTCGCGAACAGACACACGCCCGTTCCATTCCAGTAAACCAGCTTGATCCGATCCGCCCGTTTCGCCCGGAACACGCAAATCGCGCCATCGAAGGGATCGGCCCGCATCGCTTCGCGCACGAGAGCCGCGAGACCCTTGGCTCCCTTGCTGAAGTCGACCGGCTTCGTCGCCCCCGGAACCCGCACGGCGCCCGTCGGGCCAATCACTTCGTGGCCTTCAACGCGCGGATGATTGTCGTCACCATTCCAGCATCCGCGCCGCGCCAGAACCAGACGCTGTCGCCGCCGATGTCGAGTTCCACGTCGTGAGGCTTCGAGTCGGCTGACGCCTGCTCGACAATCGCCGGCACGAATGCAGGCCCGCACTCGTCCGCGTTCCGCGCGCGCGCCTCGCGACGCCACGTTAAAAGTTGCGTCGGCGCGAGGCCGTGCTGGCGCGCAAGCTCGCTGACGCCAACCGTCCCCGCGAAACTCCCGGCGACAATCGCCGCCTTTTCCTCTGTCCACCGGGAGCGACGCCGACCCGCCCCTGTGAATGCCTCAATGCGTCGCGCCCGAGCGACATCGTCCTTCGACACATGCTTATGCTCTGAAATCGACATATGTCGGAGCTCGATGAAGCTCCGAATATCCACACACGGACGGCGCGGGAAAAGGTGTGGCGGAAACCGCGCTTACGTTTAAACTCCACCCTATGGTCGATTTAGGGAGCTCATCAATGCCGCGACATCGCGCTGAAAGCGAATTGTTGAGCCGCAGAACCACGCTCAAAATCGGCGCCGCCGCCGCCATCCTGGAACCAAACGCCGCGCTGGCCGCCGACTATCCGAGCGGGCCGATCACCATGATCGTGCCGCTGCCGCCGGGGACCGTTCTCGATATTATCGGGCGTCTGGCGAGCGTGCGGTTCCAGAAGGACCTCGGCCAGCCGATCGTGATCGACAACGTCGCCGGCGCCGCCGGCAATCTCGGCGTCGCGCGCGCGGCCCGCGCGAAGCCCGACGGGCAGACCATCCTCTACAGCGTCAGCGGGCCGGTCTCGACGAACAAGTTCGTCATGAAAAACATGCCCTATGACGTCGACAAGGACTTGGCGCCGGTCATCATGGTGGGCTCCTCGCCCGTGGCGGTCGTCGTTCACAAGTCGTTCCCCGCGACCACCCTCGCCGAGTTCATCGCCTACGCGAAGGCGCATCCCGGCGAAATCTCTTACGGATCGTCCGGCGTCGGCTCGCCCCAGCATCTCTGCGCGGAATATCTGCAGGCCCTCGCGGACATCAAACTCTCCCACGTGCCTTACAAAGGCGCGCCGGAATCGGCGAACGACGTCATCGCCGGTCAGATCCCGTGCTCTTTCACGTCCGTGTCGCTGACTTACGAGCAGTCGAAAGTCGGGCAAGTCCGCGTTCTGGCGATTTGCGATGATGAGCGCTCGCCTCTCGCGCCGGAGCTTCCGACGGTGCGGGAGACGGTTCCGAAATTCATCAACGCGCCGACCGGGTGGCAAGCCGTGTTCGCGCCCGCAGGCACGCCGCCAGACATCATCGCCATCCTGAACCGGGAAATGAACATCGTCTTCAAGGACCCCGAACTGACCAGTCGCTTCAAGGTGCAGTTCACGACTTTCATTGGCGGCGCGCCCGACGGCGTGACGCAAAAGATCAAGTCCGAAGGCGAGGTGGTCGCCTCGATCGTCAAGCGGATCGGCCTGCAACCGCGGTAGAACTCGCCAGGCCGGGTCATCAATCGATCGAGCTTCGATCGCTTCGACCCAACACTGGCGGCCGCCGCGATCCGCGCGGATGGCGTCAAAGGAGAGGGACGCCATCCTCCGGAAAAACGCGTCAGCGGCCCGCGCCCCGGTCTTCAATCACGGCGTCGCTATTTCTTCTCCTGCGTTTGGGTCAGCCCGAACTGCGATCTATCGATTTTCGCGCGCGATGCTTCATCGAGCGTTTTCTGCTTTAGATGCTCCCAGGGCCGATTGATGTCGAATTCGTCCGGCGTGAACAACTCCGCCTGATCCATGGTTTTGATATCGGGAGATAGCAGCAAGCCCTGCGTTTGCATCCGCGCGTTAATGTCCACGTAAGCGGCATAGACGACCGCCTGCTTGATGGACGCACCGACGACCACGTCGCCATGGCCTCGCATGAGCGCGGCGGGGTATGTCGCGAGCGTGCGAGCCAGCGCCGCTCCGCGCGGGCTGTCGGTGACCTGCACGCCGCGAGCATCGGCGCCGCGCGCATCGCGAATTTCGAAGGTTGGCGTTTCCGGGGGAAGAAAACCCGCCTGCGCCACCACGGGTCGCATCTTGAACCGCGTCAGGCTCAGCGGGATGACCGCTTGCGAATGCGTATGGATCACCGCCATCACGTCCGGTCGCGCCTTGTAGATTTCACCGTGAATGTAACGCTCGCCGTTGACCCTGCGGCCCTTGGGATCGATCGGCTGGCTATCGGACACCCGCAATTCGAGCAGGTCGTCTTTCGTCACCAGCGAGGGCGGCATGGCCCGCGGCATGATGAAAATGTTCGGGTCTTTCGCGGACCGAAAGGTCACGTGGCCGAAGCTGTCGAGAATGCCTTCGTTGACGAGAATCTTGTAGGCCGTGACGAGATCTTCCTCGCGCTCCGCGTCGTCATCGCCGCGGCTACTCTGAGCGCGCGCCGGGATGGTCGAGAACGCGATTGTCGCGAAAAGCGCGAACCAGGCAAACATGCGATGCATCTCAATCCTCCCTTGGCCTCGTTCGTCTCGTCGCGACCGCGATTGTCAGGACGCGGCGGACCTTGTGTGCTGCGCCGAACTCGTCTGCTCTTCGCGCCGCATGCCTTCCCGAACCTCTTCCTCGATCAATCGCCAAATGCGATCGAGGTATTGCGCGAACCCGGCGGTGCGCTTCATCGAAAGATTTCGTGGACGCGGCAGATCGACGACGATCTCGGTCTTCAGTCGGCCGGGACGCGCGGTGAAGACGAAAATCCTGTCGGAGAGAAATACGGCTTCGTCGATCTGATGGGTGATGAGCATGACGGTCTTGCGCGTCTCCTGCCAGATGCGCATGAGTTCAGCTTGCATGATCTCGCGCGTTTGCGCGTCGAGCGAAGCGAACGGCTCGTCCATGAGCAGGATGTCAGGCTCGACCGCGAGGGCCCGCGCGATGTTGACGCGCTGGCGCATGCCGCCCGACAGTTCGTGCGGATAGCACTCTTCGAAACCCGACAGGCCAACCATTCTCAGGTAATCACGCGCCATCGCGCGGCCGGGCCCGTCGACACGGCCACGGATTTCCAGGCCGAACAGGACATTCGCCTCCACGGTGCGCCAGGGCATGAGCCCGTCCTGCTGAAAGACGAACGCCCGGTCGGGGCCGGGCCTCACGACCGTCTTTCCGTCCACCGCGACAGCGCCGGCGCTGGCGGGAATCAACCCGTCGAGAATACGCAGGAAAGTCGTCTTGCCGCATCCCGACGCGCCAACGACGCTGACGAACTCGCCCTCCCGGATCGAGAGCGAGATGTCGCGTAGCGCCTCGACCTGAAAGTCGCCTTTGCGAAACGTCTTCGACAAGCCCGTCGTCGCCAGCTTGATTGGTGGATTTGACATCTCAGTCGCCGCTTTTCAGAAATCGATACGGCGCAAGCCGCTGCTCGACAATCTTGAGAACTTCCACGCTGACGACGCCCGCGATGGCGAACAGAACAATTCCCGCGAAAACCCCGGCGGTATCGAATGAATTTCCCGAAATGACGATGCGGTAGCCAAGACCGGCCTTGGCGCCGAAAATCTCGGCGACGACGACGCCGACAAGGCCGCGCGCGACGCCGAGGCGCAGGCCGGTGATGATGAACGGCACCGCCGCGGGAAAGCGGACCTTGGTGAAAAGCTGGCTCTCGCCTGCGTTAAACGACCGCGCGACCTCGAGCAGGATCGGCTCCGTCGTGATCAACCCGCTATAAGTGCTGATGAGCACCGGAAAGAACACGCCGAGGAAAACGACCGCCGCATGCGCCGCGAGTCCGATGCCGAGCCAGAGAGCGAACAATGGCGCGAGCGCGATGAAGGGCGTGGCGTACATCGCGGAAACCCACGGATCGACGAAGTCCCGCACCCATTCGGAAAGCGCCATGAAGACGCCGAGCATGATGGCGGCGATGGACGCGGTCACGAAGCCGACCGCGAACGTCTCAAGGCTGGCGAGAATGTCCGTTTGCAGCGTTCCTTCGACCCACATGTCGCGTATTTTCAATAAAACGGACGATAACGGGGTAAAGAACAAACGGTTCGTGATCACGTAAGTCGCCATCAACTCCCATAGCGCGGCGGCGGAGATCATCGACAGAACCTTGCGCCAGAACGAGGGAGTGGCGCGCAGCCGAAATCGAAAGGTCGGAAACAGACGAGACGCGGCCTTGTCCCTGGATATGGTCATTGCTCAACTCGCGGCGCGAGGGTCGGCGCGTATCTCGTCAGCGCGCCTCGAGTGTCACTCAACCTGCGTTTCGAGTATGTCACGATGAAACGCCTCAGAGAGGGCAATATTGCGTATCGATGAATTGGTTCACCGCGTCATCGACTTTAACGGCTTTGTTCACTTTGCTCAGAAGGCGAATAAGCGTCTCGAAACCCTCCCGTTGAACGCATCCGTTCATGGGAAATATGTGCAGCTTCGTCAGATAGACGTCGTAACTTTGTCGCGCGGCTCCCGCGTCCGCTTTCGTCTCCTCCATCAACGATTTCAGCGCTTCCGTTTTGTTCACGGGATCATACAGCCATTTGATCGCGACCGCCTGGGCGCGCATGAACGCCCTCAAGGTATCGATATTTTTATTCGCCCAGGCGCGGGAAACGGCCGTCGTGCTGAGCGCCAGCTTCGGATAATAGTCGGGATAAAATGCGATCGAATTGAAGCCCTGATCGTTCAGCATCCGGTCTTGAGGCGGAACGAGCGGGACGGCGTCGACGGCGCCCGCGACGAGCGCCGCCATTCGCTGGTTCGAGTTCCCGCCGTAACGAAAATTAACTTCGGTATCCGGATTGAGGCCCGCCTTTCGCAGTATTTCCCTCGTGACTTCCGCATAGGCGTCTCCTGGCTCGGAGAGAGACACCGTTTTGCCCTTGAGGTCCGCCAGCGATTTGATGGATTTCGCGGCGACCAGCGAATATGGCGATGGGTCGGCCCCTTGACCGATCGCGACGAGATCCGCGCCGGCTTTATCGGCGAGGATCATGGAACTCGCGTTGATGAAACCAATCTGGATGGTCCCGCCGATCAGGCTCGGCGTAATCGTTGTCGCCGAAATCAGCGCTTGCTCGACCTCGAGGCCTTCACTTTTGTAGAATCCAAATTTCCGCGCGATGACGTCGGGCCATTCGACCGCGGTCGTCGATACCGTGCCGCGCGTGACAACCTTGAGCGATCCGCCGCTTTGCGCCATCGCGAATTGAATGGCGGGCGATGTTGCAAGGAACGCCGCCACAAGGGCCGTTCCAGATCGACTGATCATACCATCCCTCCCCGAATGTTTTCGCCTTCGTCCATCCGATCGGGATGGCGCCGGCCTGATTATTTTTCGTCGATCGCCGCGAGGTCGCGCGCCTCGAATTTTTCCGCGCCGTAGAATGGTCCGGAATAGTCGCACATTCGCAGGACGACCGCGTGTGAAATGTCCCGAATGAACTTGATGTCCTTTTGCGGACGCCCGGTTTCGTAGCCCGGTTTGTGGAAGAACCCGGCTTCCAGAAGCTCGACGCGCAACCCCTCGAAGCGCGCGATGTCCGCTTCGCTCAGGCCAAGGCCCAGCGCGAGGTTGAGCGTCGCGAGCTCCGGCGCGCGGGTCGCCGCGCCCGGAACGAGTTCGCGGCCATGCATGCGGTGATAGGCCGCCGTCAGCGTGGCCATGAGCAACAGCGGCGCCGAGACATGAATCTGCGCAACCTGATTGTGCGCGGAGATCTGATCGACGATCATGTCGATCGGCACGCCCTGTTCGAGCAGCTTCGGAAACGCGGATACGAGTGCGATGAACGCCCGCATGCGATGTTCATCGGCCACGCCCGTGAACGGGGAGTGCGGTCCGCGACCAACGCGACGGTATCCTCTGAGGTGACTGACCCGCAACGCTTGTCCATCGGCGGAGCAATGTTCGATGCGAAGGATTTCGACATCGATGCCCGTGACGAAACCACATGCGCGCCCGATGTCTTCGGCTCCCGACGCGTCGACATTCACCGCGACCACGATCGCCATTCGCCGATCATGATGGCTGACGGCATCGCGTGACAGCGGATGAACGACAATCGCATTGCCGCGAAGCACGCCGCTGCCGGACCAATCGGCGCCCGCGATACAGAGGCGCGTCGCCGCGACCTCGCGATCGCCGGGATCGCCAACGATGAGTTCCATCGTGCTGAACAGATGCGCCCCGTCGGCGGACTTTCCCGCGACATTGACGTGGGGCGCCGACCACGCGCGATCGCTCGAAACAACTTTTCCGTTCGAGTCGCCATAAGCCGCCTTTGGCGGAACAAAGCCCTCCGGTCCTTCAAACCGGATCGCGATAGTCGCGCGCGATACAGCAACAGACGCAAAGCCCGGCGTCTTCGCGCCATCGTGCGTCACGAAGAACGCGGGCCCACTTTCGATATCGAATGCTTCAAGCGCAGGACGGCGCGAGAGCACATCGATCAACGCGGAGCTGGTTTGCGACATGGTCGGCTTCCTTGGGTGAATTGAGCAAAAGCTCCGCGTTCGTTTCTAGTTTTTATCTTGCTTTGCCTTCGCGGCGAACAGACGTCCGGGCAAGGACGCGTGTTCCGCGCCAAGCCGCGTCAGCGCCCACCATACGGTGGCCTGAACCTGCTCGATCACCGGCAGGGATTTCGAGATTTCGAGGCCCATCGCGATGTCCAGCAGATTGCCTCGCGCGCT
This sequence comes from uncultured Hyphomicrobiales bacterium, assembly GCA_903884435.1. GTDB lineage: Bacteria > Pseudomonadota > Alphaproteobacteria > Rhizobiales > Beijerinckiaceae > Terripilifer. The sequence continues at coordinate 7,598 of CAISEY010000064.1, forward strand.
CAGAAAGACGCCGTCGGCGTCGCGATGCGTTTCGAGAGCTCGTGTCGCGAGCCGCTCGTAGTCCGCCGCCGTCAGCGCGTTCACTTCTTTGGCGTTCGTGGCGCCGAGACCGACGGCGCCCGCGACGGTCATGCCCGCGTCGCGGCAGAACGCGACGATTTGCGCGTTCACGTCGGCGTCATACTGCGTGATGAGCAGAGGCCGCTTCGCTCCGACGGCGCGCAACGCGAGCATCGAGGCGCCGAGCGAGGAAATGATTGGCACGGCTCCACGATCGGCGGTCAGGTCGTCGTGGTCGCCTCGCGTTGCCGCGAAGCCGCGCCGCGCCGCGACCGGAACGCCCTGCACGATGATCGCTTCCGCACCCTCGTCGATCAGTACGTCCGTCGCGCCGCGCATGGCGCCGAGCGCGCGTTCGTGCTCGCCCGGGCGGCCGTTGCGAACGTTGAGCGTTACGACGTTCGCCTGTATTCCTTCGGGCAAAAGGCGATGGAGGTCCCACGGGAGCCCTATGACCGACGGCGAGACGCAGCCGAACTTTTTCATGCTAGTCCGCTTTCTGCTTCGAGGCCCGCAAGGCCACGGCCCGCATGTAAAGGTCTTCGACCTCGTCCTTGATGCGCTGCGGAAGCATGTCGGCCGCGGTCGCCGATCCCCGCTTGTAGCTGCCATCCTTGGCGAAGCCCCATGCATAGCCGCGATCCCACGGCACGGGCAGATTGATGCACTGGTTCTCGACGGGATCCCGAAACACATTGATCGGGTCTTGTCCGGCCTTAACGCGATCAATCTGCTCGAACAACATTTTGCGGTATGCGATAACGCCGCGATCCGTATCGCCGAGGCGCTCCTTCGTGCGGTCCATGATGGCGCCCTGGGATACCCACGCCATCACGTCCTGGCCGGTCACCGATTGCAACGCGCAGAACTTGCCGTCCTTGTCGACCATGTCGATTTCGACGAACGGCGTCGGGTCCTGCTTTGGCACCGGCACGTCGGGGCCGGGATCGAAGCCGCGCACGAAAACCTCCATCGTGTTGGTGTCGTCGATCGGCATGCGCCATCCGAAAGTGTGCCGGCCGTTGCCGGATGTGCAATGGATGTCGGGAAACACGAGTGGCAACGACTCCGACCAGATGTCCTTGTCCTCCGTCTGACCTTCGAGCAGCCAGCGGCGGTCGAGGCCATATTTGCCGACGGAATAATCGTGCTTCACGACGGGCGTCGAGAAGCCGTCCGCGAGACGATGCACCCTCTCGTCGGTGACGCCATTCTCCTTCAGCCAATGCTTGAAGTACTGGCCATGCAGAAACACGCCGTGCACGGGATCCGGCGTATTCTCCATGCACTGAAGCCAGTTGCAGGGAATTTTCACGAAACCGATGACGCGATAGACGTTATCCCAGACGAGGCGATCCCAGCGCGGCAGCAAAGGCGCGGGAAGTGGCCCGAGATAGGCGAAGATCAGCCCGGCCAATTCCTCGACCGGGTAAGACACAAGTTTCACCTTGTCCTTGAAACGACTTGTCTCGGGTTCGCCGGGCTGGTCGACGCATTGGCCCGTCGTGTCGAACGTCCATCCATGATAGGGGCATTTGAGCCCCTTGTCCGTGACGTAGGCGCAATCGAGCTTCACCTGACGATGCGGGCAGCG
>CAISEY010000065.1 GCA_903884435.1 uncultured Hyphomicrobiales bacterium
CAACTTCACCAATTGCGATTCCCTGCTTATCGGCGACGCTTGCGGCGCGCACACCGTGCCCTACGTCGAATCGCGCAACGCCAGCGTCAATTTCGAGCACGAGGCGACGACCTCGAAAATCTCCGAGGACCAGCTTTTCTACTGCATGCAGCGCGGCCTTTCCGCCGAGGAGGCGACGGCGCTGATCGTCAACGGCTTCGTGCGCGACGTGTTGCAGCAACTGCCAATGGAATTCGCGGTCGAGGCGCAAAAGCTGATCGCCGTGAGCCTCGAGGGGAGCGTGGGGTAAAGCCCACCGAGCAATTTTCGCGCGATTTTCGCACTTTATCCTGGTTTGGACACACGGTTTGAAAATGCTTGAAATCCGCAATCTTCACGCCCGCATTGGCGACAAGGAAATCCTCAAGGGCGTCACGCTGAGCGTGAAGGCCGGGGAGGTCGCGGCCATCATGGGGCCGAACGGTTCGGGCAAGTCGACGCTGTCCTACGTGATCGCTGGGCGCGAGGGCTACGAGGTCACGCAGGGCGACGTGTTGCTCGACGGCGTCAGCATCCTCGACATGCCGCCCAACGAGCGCGCCGCGAAGGGCCTGTTCCTGGCGTTCCAGTATCCGCTGGAAATCCCCGGCGTCACCACGCACACGTTCCTGCGCACGGCGATGAACGCCCAGCGCAAGGCGCGCGGCGAGACCGAACTGACGACCGCCGATTTCATGAAGGTGATGAACGCCGCCGCCGGCAAGCTCGGCGTCGCCCGCGACATGCTGCGCCGCGGCCTCAACGTCGGTTTTTCCGGCGGCGAGAAAAAGCGGCTGGAAGTGTTGCAAATGGCGCTTCTGGAGCCGCGATTCGGCATTCTCGACGAGACCGATTCCGGCCTCGACATCGACGCGCTGCGCATCGTCGCGGAGGGCGTCAACACCCTGCGCTCGCCCGAACGCGGCTTTCTCGTGATTACCCACTACCAGCGGTTGCTCGACTACATCGTGCCGGACAGCGTGCACGTTCTGTCGGCGGGCCGTATCGTGAAATCGGGCGGCAAGGAGCTGGCGCACGAACTCGAGAAAAACGGCTATCGCGATTACGTCGCGACCGCGGCATGAGGCCTCTCTTGGACCAGACCCTCGCAAGGCTGAAGACAAACGCGGAGACGCAGCTCGCGGAGGCCTTCGCGGCGTCCGTCGGAACTTCGTCCGAAACTCCGCGCGTGCGCGCTTTCGCGCAATTCGAAAAGACGGGGCTGCCGACGAAGCGCCTTGAATCCTGGCACTACACGGACATGCGCGCCGCGATGCGCGAGGCCTGGCCCGCCGCGACGGCGTCCGCGAACGCGCCGGCTGGCGAAGCGGCGGACGGGGTTTCCCGCGGCGCGATGTCCGCGATTCTCGACGATCCCGACTCGCCCTTGCTGGCGAAACTGTGCCCGGAAACGGGCGCCGACGATCCGATGGTCGCGCTCAACACGGCGATGGCGCGCGATGGTTTCGTCCTGCGCGTCGAGCCGGGCGCGAATATCGGGAAGCCGCTCGTGCAGGCGTTCGGCGCGGGCGAGCCGGGCCCGCGCGCGGACTTTTCGCGCCATCTCGTGCTCGTCGGCGAAGACGCCTCGCTGGCGTTGCTGGAACATCATTCATCCGGCGACAGGGTTCAGCGCAACAACGTGCTTGTCGTGAACGTCGCGGCGGGCGCGCGCGTCGAACACGTGTTCATCGCCGAAAACCACGCGGCGGACTCGCACGTGGCGACGCTGATCGTCGAACTTGGCGCGGGCGCCAGTTTCACCTCGACCGCGGTGGTCGCCGACGGCCGCTTTCTGCGCCGCCAGATTTTCGCGCGGCTGAACGGCGAAAACGCGAAAATCGCCCTGCGCGGGGTTTCGCTGTTGAAGGGCAAGCAGCACGTCGACACGACGCTCGTCGTCGATCACGCCGTGCCGCGCGGCGAGAGCCGCGAACTCTTCAAGCATATCGTCACCGGCGAGGCGACGGGCGTCTTCCAGGGCAAGGCGCTGGTGCGTCCCCACGCGCAGAAGACCGATGGCGGCATGAAGAGCCAGGCGCTGCTGCTGTCGGAGGACGCGGCGATGTACAACAAGCCGGAACTCGAGATTTTCGCCGACGACGTCGTTTGCGGCCATGGCGCGACCATCGGCCAGATCGACGACGACCAGCTTTTCTACCTGATGTCGCGGGGCATCCCGAGGCAGGAGGCCGAGTCCCTGCTGATCGAGGCCTTCGCGCGCGAGCCGATCGACCTGATCGAGAACGGGGAGCTGCGCGCGCGCTGCGAGGCGACGCTCGCCAGCTGGCTGGAGGCGCGCGCATGAGCAAGGCGCCCTACGACGTGATGAAGCTGCGCGAGGATTTCCCGATTCTCGCGGAAACGCCCTATGGCAAGAAACTCGTCTATCTCGACAACGGCGCCTCCGCGCAGAAGCCGCGCGCCGTCATCGACCGGATGGTTCACGCCTATGAACACGAATATTCCAACGTGCATCGCGGGCTGCACTATCTCGCCAACGCCTCGACCGACGCCTTCGAGACGGCGCGCGAGACGGTCCGGACCTTCCTGAACGCCGGCTCCGCCGAGGAAATCATTTTCACGCGCTCGGCGACCGAGGCGCTCAATCTCGTGGCCGCGTCCTTCGGGCTCGCGCACATCGGCGCCGGCGACGAGATCGTGCTGTCGATCATGGAGCATCATTCCAACATCGTGCCCTGGCATTTCCACCGCGAGCGCAAAGGCGCGGTCATCAAGTGGGTGGGCGTGGACGAAGATGGGAATTTCTCACTTGAGGAATTCGAGCGCACCCTGACCAAGCGCACGAAGATCG
>CAISEY010000066.1 GCA_903884435.1 uncultured Hyphomicrobiales bacterium
GGCAATTCCCTCGCGCTCTACAATCCGCCGACGCGCGTCGCCGAGGAATTCGCCATGATCGATTGCGTGTCGGGCGGCAGGCTGATCGCCGGCTTCCCCGTGGGCACGCCGATGGACACGTGTTTCGCCTACGGGACGAATCCCAGCCAGTTGCGCCAGCGCTATCACGAGGCGCACGATCTCATCGTTCGCTCGTGGACCGAGGAGAAGCCCTTCGCCTTCAACGGTCGTTTCACCCAGCAGGCGCACGTCAACGTCTGGCCGCGGCCGGTCCAGAAGCCGCATCCGCCGATCTGGATTCCCGGCGGCGGGTCCATCGAGACCTGGGAATGGTGTGTCGAGAACGACTATGTCTACTGCTACCTCTCCTATGGCGGTTACAAGATCGCCCAGGGCACGATGGAAGGCTTCTGGGACGTCGTCGACAAACATGGCAAGGAGCGCAATCCGTATCGCGCGGGCTTCCTGCAATTCGTCGGCGTGGCCGAAAGCCGCGACGAGGCGATGGACCTCTACACCGAGCCCGCGGAGTATTTTTACGGGCGCTGCCAGCACATCGATCCGCGCTACGCCGGCCCGCCCGGCTACGTGACGGAGGCGACGCAACGGGCCGGCCTGCAGGGGCAGGTGACCCGGGTCGCCGACCGCTCGAAGCGGGTGCGCGCCACGGAGATGAAGGAAATCGTCGATCTTGGCTATGTCGTCATCGGCAATCCGAACGACGTCGTCGAACAAATCCGCGAGGTCGCGCGCACGCTCAACGTCGGCCAGCTCATGCCGCTGCTGCATTTTGGCAACATGAGCAGGGAGGTCACGTTCCGCAACACCAGGCTGTTCGCCGAGAAAGTGATTCCCATGCTCAAGGGCCTGTTCAGCGAACACGAGGACCACTGGTGGCCAAAGGCGATGGACGCTTCCTTGCGCGCGCCGATGCGTCCGCTCGCGCCGGTCGCGGAATGAGCGCGCCGGCTTTCGCCCCGAAATCCGGAGTTTTATCTTGAGCGAACCCGTCGCGACCTCCATCGATCTGGATGGCCATTCCCTGCGCGTGTGGAGCAAGGGCAGTGGTCCGAAAATCGGCTTTTTCGCCGGATGGGGAGGCCTGCCGCGATGGATTCCCTTTCTCGACGCGCTGGCGGAGAGTCGCACGGTGATCGTGCCCTCGCTTCCGGGTTTTCCAGGCGGCGGCAGGGCGCAGCTCGATCTTGACTCCCATCTCGACTGGGTTGTCGCGGCGCGGCGCATCTTCGTCGCGGCGGGGCTCGAGGGCGCCGATCTCGTGGGCTCCAGCGTTGGCGGGGGGCTCGCGGCGGAAATCGCGGCCCTGTGGCCGGACAGCGTGCGCGGACTCGCGCTGATTTCGCCGCTCGGCCTTTACAGGGACGACGAGCCCCCGGCCGACGTTTTCGCGCGGCGCGCCGACGAATACGCGGGTCTTCTTTGCGTCGATCCCGACGCTTACCGCGCCCTCAAGGCCGCGCCGGACGACGTGGAGGCCGTCGAGTGGGAAATCGAGCAGGCGCGCGCCAGCGAGGCCGCCGCGCGGATGCTCTGGCCGATCGGCAACACGCGACTCGACCGGCGACTGCCGATGATCTCGCGGAAAACGCTGATCGTGCAGGGCGACGGGGACCGCGTCGTGCCGCGGTCCTATTCCGGCTACATCGCCGGGGCGATCGCCGGGGAGGCGAGGATCGAGATCATCGCGGCCGCGGGTCATCTCGCCGAACTCGACAAGCCGCGCGACGTGGCGAAGGCCATCCTCGACTTCATGAACTAGTCCGGCGCGCCGGAGCAACGGGAGAGTAACATGACAACGCTCGTCACGGGCGCCGGCCTCGTCGGCACCTCCTTCGCCCGCCACGCGCTGAAACGCGGCGAGGACGTTGTTTTCTTCGATCCGGAGCCGCGCGAGAGCTTCCTCCGCTTCAAGCTTGGCGACCGTGGTTACAGTTTCGTGCGAAAGGACGTGCGCGATCTCCCGGCGCTGATCGAGGCCATTCAATCGAGCAAGGCGACGACGGTCGTGCACAGCGCCGGGCTGATTGGCGGGCGCGTGCAGCAATCGCTGGGGCTCGCCTTCGACATCAATGTCGGCGGCACGCGCAACGTGGCGGAGGCGGTGCGGCTGACTGGCGTGAAGCGCCTCGTGCATATCTCGACCTTCGGCGTCTACGACACGCGCCGCGAGGCGAAGGGGCCGATCACGGAGGATTTTCCGCGCGGCGCCGGGCGCGGCTATGGCAACTACAAGGGCGCCAAGGAACTTGTGCTCGAGGCTTACCAGCAACAATACAAGTTCGAATTGCTGATGCTGCGTCCGGCAAACGTCTATGGTTTCGGCCATTTTTTCGCCGGCTCGTCGGGCGGCATGAAAATGCAGGCGCTGTTGCAGGCGGGCGTCGATGGCGGCAAGGCGAAAATCCCGCTCGCCGAGACGATGGCCAACGAATATGTCTACGCCGACGACATGGGTCGGGCCGCGGACCTCGCCGCGACGGTGGCGCTGCCGAAGCAGACGATCTTCAACATCGGCAATGGCTACGTGTCGCCCTTCGTCGACGTGGTGAAGACCGTGAAGGAGATCGCGCCGGCGCTCGACTACGAAATCGAAGCAGGCGATCCCCCGAACTCGAAGGCGTTTCCGCTGGATATTTCGGCGGCGAAAAAACATCTCGGCTGGGAGCCGAAATTCTCCCTGCGCGCCGGCTTCGAGGATTTTCTCGGCGAGCTGCAGCGCGCTCGCGCGGCGGGGTTGCTTTGATGCTCATCATCGACAACAAGGCCGTCGAGCGCGTCCTCACGATGGAGATGACGCTGGAAGCGCTGGAGGAATCCTATCTGGCGCTGGCGCGGCGCGAGGCGGTGTGCCGTCCGCGCGTCGACATCCGCATTCCCACCAGCGACCCCGCGAGGAACTATCAATGGGGCACGATGGAAGGCGGCTCCACCAGCGGCTATTTCGCCATCCGCATGAAGTCCGACATCAATTACGAGGAGACGCGCCGCGGCGTCGTGACGCAGGAAAAATATTGCGTGAAGCCGGGCCTCTATTGCGGCCTGATTTTCCTCACCTCGACGGAAACCGGCGAGCCGCTCGCCTTCGTCAACGACGGGCACCTGCAACACATGCGCGTTGGCGGCGACGGCGGCATCGGCGTCAAGTACATGGCCCGAAAGGACGCAGAGGTCGTGGGCATGATCGGCTCCGGCGGGATGGCGCGGACCCACATGCAGGCCTTCACGCGCGTTCGCAACATCAGGAAGCTCCAGGTGTTCAGCCCGACGCGCGCGAACCGCGAGGCCTTCGGGCGCGAAATGGCGGCGAAATACAACATCGAGGTCGAGGTTTGCGACGCGCCGGAGAAGGTCTATCGCGGCGCGCACATCGTCGCGGGCCTGACGGATTCCGCCATTCCCGTGCTCGATGGCGCGTGTCTCGAAAAGGGCGCGCACATCGTCAATATTGGCGGCAGCGGCGTGCCGGACGAAGCCAGCATCGCGCGCGTCGATGTCTATTTGCGTTTCGGCGACACGCCGGCGCCCGTTGGCTATCCCGAGTTTCCCAACGACGCTGAACACATCGCCTGGGAGGCGCGGCCCGACGCGCCGAAATTCGGCGACGGGCGGAGCGGCAAGAAGGCGCATGGCGTGATGTTGCCGGACAGGCGCGTCACGCTGGCGGACATCGTCGGCGGCGCGAAGCCTGGCCGGACCTCGGACGACCAGATCACCTGGTCCGAACGCGGCAATCTCCAGGGCGCGCAGTTTTACGCGGTCGCGGGGCGCGTCTACGAGGCGGCGAAACGCGAAAAACTTGGCCGTGAAATTCCCACGGAATGGTTCCTTCAGGATATTCGCAACTGAGTATTTTCCGCCACTTTTCATCCACAGCCGCGCCTTGACCCTGTTCGGCGCGCCGCGCCAGATGCCGGCGTTCCGGGCCCCTGTCGGGCCCGATTCGGAGGCGTGATGAAATCGGTCAATCAGCGTATCGCGGAAGAGCTTGGCGTTCGGGAACAGCAGGTGGCGGCGACTGTCGAACTCATCGACGGCGGCGCGACCGTGCCCTTCATCGCGCGCTATCGCAAGGAGGTCACGGGCCAGCTCGACGACACGCAATTGCGCGCGCTCGACGAACGGCTGCGTTACCTGCGCGAACTCGACGATCGCCGCAACGCGATCCTCGATTCCATTCGCGAACAGGGCAAGCTCGACGCCGCCCTCGAAAAAACCCTCTATGACGCCGACACCAAGGCGCGGCTCGAGGATATTTATCTCCCCTTCAAGCCAAAGCGCCGCACGAAGGCGATGATCGCCATCGAGGCGGGCCTGCTGCCGCTCGCCGATCTTCTGTTTGGCGATCCCAAACGCGATCCACAGGCCGAGGCCGCGGCTTTCGTCAGCGAGGACAAGGGCGTGAAGACCGCCCAGGAAGCGCTCGACGGCGCCCGCGCCATTCTCGTGGAACGGTTTTCCGAGAACGCCGAACTCGTCGGCGCCCTGCGCGAGGAATACTGGAACCGCGGGCAGATGGTGTCGAAGGTTCGCAAGGGCAAGGAGACCGAGGGCGCGAAATTTTCCGATTATTTCGATCTCGCCCAGCCCTTTGGCAAGCTGAAGGGCCATCGCGTGCTCGCGCTGTTTCGCGGCGAGAAGGAGGAGTTTCTCGATCTCAAGCTCGAGGCCGAGCCCGAGGGCGACAGCAAGCCCGGCCAGCCCGGCGCCTACGAGCGCAAGATCGCCTTTCATGTCGGAGTCTCCGACCAGGGCCGCCCCGCCGACCGCTGGCTGATGGATTGCGTGCGCTGGGCCTGGCGCACGCGGCTGCAAACGCAACTCGCGGTCGATTTGCGCCTGCGCCTGTGGAACATGGCCGAGGAAGAGGCCGTCAAGGTGTTCGCCGGCAATCTGCGCGATCTTCTGCTCGCGGCGCCAGCCGGCGCGCGCGCGACGCTCGGCCTCGACCCTGGTTTCCGCACCGGCGTCAAGGTCGCGGTCGTCGATCGCACCGGCAAGGTCGTGGCGACCTCGGTGATCTATCCGCACGAGCCGCAGCGGCGCTGGGACGAGTCGCTCAATGAACTCGCGCGCCTGTGCCGCGTCCACAAGGTCGAACTCATCGCCATCGGCAACGGCACCGCCTCGCGCGAGACGGACAAGCTCGCGACCGATCTCATCGCGAAGAACGCCGAGATGAAAATGACGAAAGTCATGGTGTCTGAGGCGGGCGCCTCGGTCTATTCGGCGTCGGAATTCGCGTCGAAGGAATTGCCCGAGCTCGACGTTTCGCTGCGCGGCGCGGTGTCGATCGCGCGGCGCTTGCAGGATCCGCTCGCCGAACTCGTCAAGATCGATCCGAAATCCATCGGCGTCGGCCAGTACCAGCACGACCTCACGGAGGGAAAGCTGTCGCGCTCGCTCGACGCGGTGGTTGAGGATTGCGTCAACGCGGTGGGCGTCGACGTCAACACCGCCTCCGCGCCGTTGCTGGCGCGCGTGTCGGGCGTTGGCGAATCACTCGCGCAGCAAATCGTGCTGCACCGCGATTCCAACGGTCCTTTCCGCAAGCGCGCCGCCTTGAAGGAGGTGCCGCGCCTCGGGCCGAAGGCGTTCGAATTGTGCGCGGGCTTCCTGCGCGTGCCCGGCGGCGAGGACCCGCTCGATTCCTCCGGCGTCCATCCGGAGGCCTATCCGGTCGTGCGGAAAATTCTGGAATTCACCAAAAGCGACATCAAGGCGGTGATCGGCAACAGCGCGACGCTGCGCAAGTTGCAGCCAAAACAGTTCGTCGACGAGAAATTCGGCGTGCCGACCGTCACGGACATTCTGAAGGAACTCGAAAAGCCTGGCCGCGATCCGCGCCCGGCCTTCAAGACAGCGGAGTTCAAGGAGGGCGTCGAGACGCTTAACGATCTGCGAGAAGGCATGATCCTCGAAGGCGTCGTCACCAATGTCGCGGCTTTCGGCGCCTTCGTCGACATCGGCGTGCATCAGGACGGGCTGGTGCATGTGTCGGTCATGTCGAACACGTTCGTGAAGGACCCGCGCGCGGTGGCCAAGCCCGGCGACATCGTGAAGGTGAAGGTCATGGAGGTCGACAAGGCGCGCAAGCGCATCGCCCTTTCGATGCGCATGTCGGACGAGCCCGGCAAGCAGCAGCGCCCCGGCGAGGCGCGCCCGGCGGCGCCAGGCCAGCAACGGTTCATGCGCACGCCGGAGCCCGCGAAAAGCGCGGCGGGCGGCGCGCTCGCCGAGGCGCTGCGGCGCGCGCAGCAGGGGCGGTAGGGGCAGGGCGGCTGGCAAGTCCTGTCTCACGGCGCGAGAGAGGGCTTGCCAGGCACGTCAGGCCCCGCGCGGGGCGTTTTCCGGTGAGCGGCTGGCGTGCGCCAGTCGCTGTCCCGACAAGGATTGCGAACAGGCTGTGTTCGCCGTGCGTGTCCGATCGACATTTAATTTGCCGACAAAGTCAGACCAAAAGCGTTATGCGTCAGTTGTCTGACATTTGATTTATTTTCATTCATATTCGCGTGAACAATACGATAAATTATAAATAATCAATCGAACTCTATCGAATGTAATTGACAGATTTTATTTGTCGAGTACTATTAAATTTCGGTAAGAATACGTCGCGATGAAAATAGACGGCGCCCGCTATGAAATGGAGGGCCCATGCGTTTGTTTTTTTGCTGCTTTGGCGTTTTTTATGGCTACGCCGGGTGGGTGGACACGACCTTCATAAAGCCCTCGCAGCCCCCATCCCTGGAACAGGTTCTCGAGAACGGCGTGCCCGACTGGTTCGGCGCGACGGCGCGTTTCGCTCGGTTCGATCAAACGGATTAGCGAGCGCGGAAAATTCAGTCGACGCGACTGAATTGCCGGTTTTGGCGCGGCCCGTTCCGGCGGGGTCGTCGTGGTTCGCCGCGCTCGCGGGCCTCACTCTGTCCCGCCTCTCCTCGACGCGCGCCCGGGGGCCGCGTTTTGCCCCTCACAATCCCCTGTAAACCAGCGCCGCCTTCGCCTTCTCCACCATCGCGGGCGGGGTCGCGTAGATTTTGCCGACCAGCGCCTGCAAGTCCTCGCCCGACACGGGCGTCACGTCGATTTTCAACCGCTCCGCCTCGGCCAGCAAATCCCTGTCGGCCAGTGCTCGCATGAAGGCGCGGCGCAGGGCGGCGAGCCGTTCGGGCGGGGTTTCGGGGGCCATGATAAAGGGCCTGCCGAAATCCTGCTGGCTGTAGATCAGCTCCATGATCTGGCGGTCTTCCGGCGTTTTCGCGAGATCGACGGTGCGTGGCGCGTCGATCTTCGGGTCGCCGCGCGCGTTGTCCTGGGTGAGGATGCGGAGAAAGCCCTTTTCCAGCCAGTCGGCGCGTTGCTGGCGCACGGCGGGCAGGCCCAGCCCGCAGATGCCGGAGACCTCGTTCTTTTCGATGGCGAGGAAAATCTCGCGCGAGCCGGGATAGCCGGAGACGATGCGGAACCTGTGGCCGAGCAGGTTGTTTTGCACCGCGGGCTGGTCGCGCGAGGAGCCGCCTTCGGCGCTCGCGCCGATGACGAGCTCGCGCGTCGCGAGGTCGGCGGCGGTTTTCACCGGCGCGTCGGCGCGCGCGTAACACATGTTGACTTCGCTGTTGGCGCTGCCGAGATATTTCAGCGTCGCCGGATCGTGTTTCACCTTTTCGCGCCCGCCGTAGAGCGGGTCCGTCACCGTGCCCGGAAGGACGATCGCCATCACCGTGCCGTCCTTCGCGGCGACGTTCGCGACATGCGCCGCGACGATGTTGCCGCCCGCGCCGGTCATGTTCGAGGGCACGATCACGGGATTGCCGGGGATGTATTTCGACACGTGCCGCGCGAGGAGGCGGCCATAGGTGTCGTAGCCGCCGCCGACGCTGCTGCCGATGTAAAGATTGATCGTCCTGCCCTTGTAGAAGGCCGCGATCGGGTCCTGGGCGGCGGCGGGGAGCGCGAAAGCGCAGGCGGCGAGCGCCGTGGCCGTGAGTTTCATCGTCGCCGCCTCAGCCCGCGCGCGCGAATTCGCGCACCGTGGTGCGGCGCAGGTCGCGCACGTAGGTCATGTCCTCGAAGTCGGTGGCGCGGTGCATGGTGCAGCGGTTGTCCCAGATCGCCATGTCGCCGACGCTCCATCGATGCGAGTAAACGAACTCCGGCCGCGTGGCGAAAGCCATGAGTTCGTCGAGCAGCGCGCGGCCTTCCGCCTCCGGCCAGCCGACGATCCGCGAGACATGCGAGGCGATGTAGAGCGCGCGGCGTCCGGCGCGCGGGTTTTCACGAACGAGCGGATGTTGCGCCGGCGGGCGCGCCACGAGTTCCTCCGGCGTCGGCCTGTAGCCGCCAAGCTGGCCGCGCGAACGCCAGATGGAATGTTCCGCGACGAGGCCCTCGCATTTCAGTTTCAGCGCGGCGGGCAGGGCGTCCCAGACCGCGCGGGTGTCGGTGAACTGCGTGTCGGCGCCGGAGGGCGGCACGATTTTGGCGTGCAGCATCGAATAGGTCGCGCCGGTTTGCCGAAAGGAGGAATCCGTGTGCCAGAGCGAATTGGCGATCCGGTATTGCCGGGCCGCGTCGTCCTCGCGCTGGAAGGATCCATCCGCGTGAACGTTGGTGATGGGGAACACCTCCGGCGGCAGTTTGTAGCGGCTCTCTCCGCGGTCGCCGCGCGCCGCGGGCGGCGGCTCCAGCACGCCGAACAGCCGCGTGAACGCGACCTGGTCTTCGGCCTCGATGTCCTGACCGGTCAGAACGATCACGCCATGTTCGTCCATGAGGTCCTCGACGACGGCGCGCAGGGTTTCGTCCGGCTTTCCGGCGTCGAGACCTTCCACGCGCGCGCCAAACAGCGGGTGCAGGGACGTGACTTTGATGGGCATGGGAGTCTCCGGCGTTGACGCTTCGCCGAAGGTAGCGCGCTCGGGGGGCGGCGCGCAAACGATGGAACGCCGCGTCAGTCCAGCAGGCGCGCGGCGAAGCTCCCGATTTCGAAAGAGGCGAGCCCCGCGCCGTTGCGCGTGAGTTTTTCGAGGCAGGCGGCGCGCAGGGCGGGCGCGGAAATCACCGGCCGGCGCGTCACGGCGTCGATTTCGCAGTCCGGCACGAATGTCGTTTCAAGCAGACGAACCAGCGCGCGCAAGCGGAAGTCAACGGCGAGCGCCGCCAGTGGAACATTGACCGCGGGATTCGCCTTTTTCAGCACGGCGACGAGCACCAGCATGCGCTGGTCGAAGTCGCCGCGTCCGAGGTCCGTCATGTCCGCGATGGCGCGCGCGCCATCCGACAGCATCTGTTCGCGGACTTCAATGCCGTTGATCCGGTCGAGCATGTTGGACCCGCCGCTGGCGAGAGCCGTCTGCTGTTTCGCGCCGGGGTCGATCATCGCGGAAATCCGGAACACGGGCTGTGCGGGCCGGACCATGCGCCTTTCGCCTTAAGCTACAGTTTTATCGAAATTTTCCATGTAATTAAGAAGCATTTACGATAACGGGCGGCTAACATCGGGAGGCGCGCGCGAGGCTGTCGGGTCTTCCTTGCGCGGCCCGGCCGCGTGAGTCATGCTGAAGGCAGGGACACGGGCCGTCGGACCGCGACGGGCGAGCGGGGATGAAACGTCATGCTTTCGCCTGAAGACAACGAACGTCTTTGCCGCGTCGGGCCGGGCACGCCGATGGGCAATCTCTTCCGCCGCTTCTGGCTGCCCGCGCTTCTTTCGTCGGAAATCGCGGCGCCCGACTCGCCGCCGAAACGCCTGCGCATTCTCGGCGAGGATCTCGTCGCCTTTCGCGACACGAATGGCCGGACGGGCGTGATCGACGCCTATTGTCCGCACAAGCTCGCGCAATTGTTCTGGGGCCGCAACGAGGAGTGCGGCTTGCGGTGCCCGTATCACGGCTGGAAGTTCGACGTCGATGGCCATTGCGTCGATTTGCCGAACGTCGAGAACGCCGGCAATGTCCGGCGCAAGATGGGGATCACCGGCTATCCGACGCGGGAGGCCGGCGGCCTCGTGTGGGTTTACATGGGCCCCGCCGAAAAAACGCCAAAGCTCCCGGCGCTGGAGTGGACCGCGCTGCCAGCCGCGAACGTCGACGTGACGCGCTGGCTGCAATGCACGAACTGGGCGCAGGGCATGGAAGGCGAAATCGATTCCTCGCATGTCTCCTTCCTGCATCGCTCGCTCAGCCCGGAGACCGCGCTGCCGCCGGAATTCACGTCCTACGGGCCGCCGGCGCCGGTCGATGGCGCGCCGGCGATGACCTTGCGTGAGACGCCCTATGGATTCGTTTATGGCGCGCGACGCCGCACCATGAGTCCCGACGAATATTTCTGGCGGGTCACGCACTGGCTGGCGCCGATGTTCAGCCTCATCGCCAATCATCGTTATCCGCGCTCCGGCCGCGCCTGGACGCCCGTGGACGACGAACACGTCATGACCTTCGGCTATGTGTTTCACGGCGAGCGCGCGCTCACGGACGAGGAACGGACGATCCTGCGCAAGGGCTCGTTCTTTCCGCCGCTGCTGGGCGAGGCCGCGCCCTGGCGGCTGCCGGATGGCTACGTGATCGACACGTTCAGGCCCGTCGCCAATCTGGACAACGACTATCTCATCGACCGCGACATGCAGCGGCGCGCGAACTACACGGGCATTTTCGGCGCGAACTCGCAGGACCGTTCCATTCAGGAGAGCCAGCGTTCCGTGAAGGGCGCGCGCGTCGGCGGGCTTGTCGACCGTTCGCGCGAACGGCTCGTCGCGTCGGACGTGCCCGTCATCACCGCGCGAAAAATCCTGCTCCGCATGATCGGCGATCTCGAGAACGGCGTCGAGCCGACGCAGCCGCTCGAGCCGGAGATTTACAAGGTTCGGGCCATCGCGGCCCTGTCGGAACACGCCGAGTTCGACGGGTTCCTGATGGAAAACCGGGAACGGATGCGCGTCTCGTGATCGCGGGACGCCTGAAAAGAACGGAGGGATCCATGGCCTCGCGTCGTCGCGCCATTCGAGCCGCCTGTCTCGCGCTGGCGGGGTTCCTCGCGCCGGACATCGCGAGCGCCCAGCCAGCGTCCGACTGGGACGCGGTCGTCGCGGCGGCGAAGAAAGAGGGCGAGGTGGTGGTCTACAGCGCCATCGCCGGCGCGCCGCAGCCTCCGGAAATCGGCAAGCTCTTCGAGACGAAATACGGCATCAGGGTGCGCGTGCTCGACGGGCGCCCCACCGAAATTCACGAACGCATCCGCATGGAGAAATCGACGAACCGTCCGGGCGGCGATCTCACGCTCAACGGTTCGACCACGCTGGTGTTGCTGAAGGAGCAGGGCCTGCTCGGTCCGCGACCGGAGATTCCGAATTTCGGCAAGGTTGTGCTGAAGCCGGCGTCGGACGAGGAAATTCCGGTCTTCGTTCTCGCCTACGGGCTTGTCGTCAATCCGACGCTGGTTCCGCCGGACCAGGAGCCGAAATCCTGGCGCGATCTGCTCGATCCGAAATGGAAAGGCAAAATCCTGAGCGACGACATGGCAGCGACCGGCGCCGCCGCGACCTGGTTTGGCGTGATGCAGGACGCCTTCGGCACGGAGTTTCACGAGGCTTTCGCCAGGCAAAATCTGACCTTCAGCCGCCAGATTCAGGACAATCCGCGCCGCGTCGCGCGAGGTGAATTCGCGATTTACGTCCCGCTGATCCTGACGTTCATGGCGAACAACGAGGGCTTGCCGCTGAAGCCGGTGATTCCGGCGGAGGGCGCGGCCTACACGCCGTTTTCGCTCGCGGCCATCGCCGGCGCTCCGCATCCGAACGCCGCGCGGCTCTTCGCGAATTTCATGCTGGAGCCGGAGGCGCAACTGGTTTTCGCGCGCGATGGCTACGCGCTCGCGGTGGGCGGCCTGCGGGACAGGACGCCGGAGAAATGGCGCTGGAGCGTCGACGCCAAACTGCTTGGCCACCAGAAGCTCGACGGCCAGGAGGAGCGCCTGAGGCTCGCCGACAAGATTTATCACGGCAAGTGAGGGAAGCGCCCGTGTCGACAAGGCCCGTGCGGCTTGGAGTTGTCGGCCTTGGCATGGCCGGCGCGACGATGGTGCAGGCCGCCGCGCGCCATCCCGGCGTCGAACTCGTGGCCGCCGCGGATCCGGTCGCGCCGTTGCGCGCCGCCTTCGAGCGCGATTTCCATGGCGAGACCGTCGCCGACGCCGCGGACCTGTGCGCGCGCCCGGACATCGAGGCGGTCTATATCGCGACTCCGCACCAGTTTCATCGCGAGCACGCGATTCTGGCGGCGCGCGCCGGCAAGCACGTCATTGTCGAAAAGCCGCTCGCGCTGACGCTCGAAGACTGCGACGCGATGATCGGCGAGATCGATCGCGCGGGCGTGACCCTGATTGTCGGGCACACGCACGGATTCGATCCCGCGGTTCGGGAAATGCGCCGCGTGATCCAGTCAGGCGATGTTGGCGCGCTCGCGCTGATCGCCATGTGGAACTACACGAACTTCATGTATCGACCGCGACGCCCGGAAGAGCTCGACACCTCGCTTGGGGGAGGCGTCATTTTCAACCAGATTCCGCACCAGATCGAGACGGTCCGGGTTCTGGGCGGCGAAATTCGCGGGGTGCGGGCTTACGCGCGCCAGCTCGATCCGGCGCGTCCGACCGAGGGTCTGCTCAGCGCCTTTCTGACGCTCGAAAGCGGCGCGGCGGCTTCGCTCGTCTATTCAGGCTACGATCATTTCGACGCCGACGAGTTGCACGGCTGGATTTCGGAGGGCGGCGCGCCGAAGCCGCCGGATCAGCACGGCGCCGCGCGCCGGGCGTTGCGCGCGCGGACGCGGGACGAATCCGTATTGCGCGTGACGCAATTCGGACTCGGCGCGCGCCCTTACAGCCAGCCGCCGCACCAGCCGCATTTTGGCGAGATGGTCGTGACCTGCGCACGCGCCGATCTCCGGGCGTCGCGCGACGGCGTTCTGGTTTATGGCGAGGATGGCGTGCGCGAAATCGCGCTCGACGCGCGTCCCGGCGCGCCCGGCCGGCGCGAGGTTCTGGACGATCTCGTGGCGGCGGTCCGGTTTGGAAAAAAGCCGTTGCACGACGCGCGCTGGGGGCGCGCGACCCTGGCCGTGGCCCGCGCGCTGCTGCAATCATCGCGGGAAGGCAGGGAGATTTTACTTGAACCTCGCGCGTGACGCGCCGGGCGCTTCCGTCCGCGGCGCGGCCGGATTCTTCTTTCGGCCGATACGCTCCGTTCCCCGCCATCGCGGTCAGGAGCGCAAGCCATCGATCAAGCGCCGCACGGCGGGACCTGGCCCGGCGCCGTAGACGCAGCGGATTTGCAGCGGGGCGAGCGGTCGCGCCAGATCAAGCGAAACAAGCGCGCCGGAATTCAGTTCGCCGGTCATGGTGCAACGGGGCAGACACGCGATGTATTGTCCGTGGAGAGCCGCCTCGCGCACGGACGTCGATTCCTGCAGCTCGAGGGCGATCCTGTAATCGGACATGCCGATGAACCGGAGCGCGTGATCGACCATCTGGAAGTAACGCGAATGTCGCAACCCCGTGACAAAGGCGTGCGCGCCCAGCTGTTCGGCGGCGATTCCCTTCGCGCGCGCCAGGGGATGCGTCTTCCCGACCACCAGATGCAGCGATTCGTGTCCGATGATTTCCGAACCCAGCCCGCGCACGGGCCCGGCGCTCAGGAGGATTCCAAGTTGCACCGCGCCGCTTTCCACGAGAGCCAGAACGTCTTCGATCGTTCCGATGCGCGTGACGACGCGTGAACGCGGATATTTTTTCGAGAAAAGACCCAGTTGCCGCGGAAGGAACGAGACGGCGAGATCGCGATGCGCCGCGATGACGATCTCGCTGGTCTGTTTCGACTTCAGGCTGGCGAGGCGCAGGGACGCTTCATCGCTCAGGCGGATGATCTCCGCGGCCATGTCGTAGAAAACGCGGCCAGCCTCCGTGAGCCTCGGGCGCGCGCCGCGATGGCGAACCAGCAGGGCCTGTCCGACGAGCCGCTCCAGAGCCTTGACATGCGCGCCAACGGAAGGCTGCGCGATGCCGAGCTTGCCGGCGGCGGCGTTGAAGCCGCCGAGGTCGACGACGAGCTTGAAAACCCGCAAGCGGCGTGGACTGGCGTCGATCATGGGCGACCTTTCGAGAGGCCAGGCATATAGCCGCAAGCGTATAGCCGGAAGACTACATGATTCAAGCCCGCGACCCTCTTGATCCGACGCGGGCAAGGGCTCACTCTTCGCGACATCAGGCGTCCGCGCGGGCGCGTCCAGGGAGGAGTTTCGGGCTTGATCGTCGTCGCAATCGACATCGGAGGCACTTTCACCGACCTGATCGGCTTCGACACGGTGGCCGGGCGCTTTCTGCAAGCCAAGAGCCTCACGACTCCGGACAATCTCGTGCAGGGCATCATCGACTGTCTGCACAAGAGCGGAATCAGCATTGGCGAAATCGCCGAATTGATTCACGGATCGACGACCGCCATCAACACGCTCATCGAGCGCAAGGGCGCCCGGACCGGGTTGATCGTCACGCGCGGGACGCGCGACGTGTATTCGGTCGGTCGCGGCAATCGCCCCGAATCTTACAACCTTTTCTTCCAGCGACATCGTCCGCTCGTGCCGCGCGCGTTGACGCGCGAAGTGAAGGGGCGGCTGCTCGCCTCCGGCGAAACGCACGAACCCCTCGACATGGAGTCCGTCGCCGCCGCCATCGAGCACGTCAAGGCGGCGGGAGTGGAGGCGGTCGCGGTCTGCCTGCTGCACTCCTACGTCAATCCGGACCATGACAAGGCCGTCGGCGAGGCGATCGCGAAGGCGATGCCCGGCGTCTATCTTTCGCTCAGCCACGAGATCCTGCGCGAGTATCGCGAATACGAACGCATGTCGACGACCGTGGTGAACGCCTATATCGGCCCCAGGGTCGGCGGTTACGTCTCGGGCCTCGAGAGCAGTCTCGCGAAGATCGGATTCAGCGGCAATCTCTCGATCATGCGCTCGAATGGCGGCGTGATGACGCCCGCGGTCGCGACGAGCCGTCCGGTCGCGATGATGGAATCCGGCCCCGTGGGCGGCATTATCGCTTCGGCCCGTTTTGGCCAGGAGCTGGGTCTGCTCGACGTTATTTCCTTCGACATGGGCGGGACGACGGCCAAGGCGAGCCTCGTGAAGGACGGTCAGCCGACGCTGGCGCCCGGCTATTATGTCGGGGGATACGCCAGCGGCCATCCCGTCATGTTGCCCATGATCGACGTCGTCGAGGTTGGCGCCGGCGGCGGCTCGATCGCCTGGATCGACGAAATCGGTGCGCTCAAGGTTGGCCCGACGAGCGCGGGGGCCGCGC
Organism: uncultured Hyphomicrobiales bacterium; assembly: GCA_903884435.1. Classification (GTDB taxonomy): domain Bacteria; phylum Pseudomonadota; class Alphaproteobacteria; order Rhizobiales; family Beijerinckiaceae; genus Terripilifer. Next base: position 15,367 of record CAISEY010000066.1, read on the forward strand.
CGGGTCCAATCTGCTATCGCGGCGGCGGCGTGGACCCGACCATCACCGACGCCAACGTGGTTCTGGGAAGGCTCGATCCGGACAATTTCCTCGGCGGAACGATGAAGCTCGACGCTCAAGCGGCGCGCGAGGGGATCGAACGCGTGATCGCGAAGCCGCTCGGGATGGACACGATGGCCGCCGCGAAGGCGATCATCGACATCGCCGTGTCGAAAATGTCGCTCGCCGTGCGCGAGGTTTCCGTCGAAAAGGGCTACGATCCACGCGACTTCGCGCTGTTCGCCTCGGGCGGCGCGGGGCCTCTCCACGTTCTCGCGATCGCCCGCGAACTCTATATTCCGAAGGTGATCATACCGCTCTTTCCGTCGCATTTCTCCGCTCTTGGCATGTTGCTGGCCGACGAGCGCCACGACTACGTGCGCACCTTCTACGCGGATCTCTCGCGCGTCGACTTTTCGAATCTGCGGGCGGTTCACGCGGAGATGTCGAACGAGGCGCGGTCGAGCCTGCGCTTCTCGGGCGACGCGGAAGTGCAGACGCAGCTCGACATCCGCTATGTCGGCCAGGAGTTCACGCTCGCGGTTCCCGTCGACGGGGAGATGCTGAAGGCGGGCGATCGTCAGGCGATCCGCGGAGCCTTCGACGCGCTTTACGAGCATCGTTATCAGCATTCGTCGCCGGACGAGCCGGTCGAGGTTGTGAACATTCGCGTCGCGGCGGTCGGCAAGCGCGTTCCTCTGGCGTTTCCGCGCGTCGCCAGGGCCATCGAGGCGACGCCCGCGCGCAGCCGCTCCGTTTACCTCGACGACACGACCACGCCGGCGACGTGTCCGGTTTTCGAGCGCGAGAGCCTCGCGGCCGGCGCGTCCTTCAAAGGCCCGGCCATCGTGCAGGAACACGGGACGACGACCGTCCTGTTCGCCGGCGACTCCTGCGTCGTCGCCGAAACCGGCGAATTGATCATCACGGTAGGAGGCCTGTCATGACAGCGCCAAGGCTCGATCCCGTCACCCTCGAGGTGATCCGCAACGCGTTGCCGGCGATCGCCAATGAAATGGCGGCTGATCTCCAGCGCACGTCCTACAACATGATGATTTACGAAGTGCGGGACTTCTGCACGGCGCTGCTCGCGCCCAACGGCGATCTCATCAGCCAGAACGTCGGGGGCGTCTCGCACTTCGTCGCGGATCTCGGCGTTCTCGTCGTCGATGGCATGAAACGTCATGGCGCCGCGGGGTTCAAGCCGGGGGACGTCGTCATCACCAACCACCAGGCGGTGGCGGGGCAGCATCTCAACAACATCGTCGTCTACATGCCCTATTTCTTCAGGGGCGAACTCGTCATGTTCGCGATGGTGCGCGCGCACTGGATCGACGTGGGCGGCATGAGCACGGGTTTCGGGGCCGGGCCGACGGTCGCCGATCCATGGCAGGAAGGTCTGCAACTCGACCAGATCAAGATCTACGAAGAGGGCAAGCTCGACGAAAAGATCTATCGGGTCATCAAGGACAACATCCGCTTTCCCGAATCCTCGCTCGGCGACATGAAATCGCAAATGGCGGCCTGCCGTCTCGCGACGCGCCGCCTCGACGAGTTGCTGACGAAATATGGCAAGGACACGGTGCTCGCCGGCATCGACCGCATTTTCGACGAGACGGAACGAAAGTGCCGCAACGTCGTCGCGAGGCTGCCCGACGGCGTCTACGAAGCGGCCGCCGCGCTCGACGACGACGGCCTTATCAAGGACGATCCGGTCAAGGTCCACGCCAGGGTCACGATCAACCAGGGGCACATGGTCATCGACCTTTCGGGCTGCTCCGGAGAGCGCAAGGCCGCGATCAATTCGCGCACTCTCGCCGGGGCCCGGGTCGCCTACAAGGCGCTCACGGCACCGCTGGAGCCCGTCAACGAAGGCTCCTTCCGGGCGCTCGACGTCATCATTCCAGAGGGCAATATCATGATGGCGCGTTTCCCGGCGCCGATGTCCGGCTGGAGCGCCGTCGTGCCGACCGTCGTCGACACGATCGTCACGGCTCTCGCTCCCGCCATGCCGGACCGGGTGCCGGCGGGCCATCACGGACTTCTGGGCGGCGCCGTCGTGTTTTTCGGCGTGCATCCCAATACCGGCAAGCGTTTCGTCGTGCAGAGTCTCGAGGGCGGCGGCTGGGGCGGCCGTCCGATGGAGGACGGCGAGTCCGCGACGGTCTCCGTCTGTCAGGGAGACGTGCGCAACGGCTCCATCGAAGGCATCGAACTCAAGTGTCCCGTGCTGGTCGAGGATCGCACGTTGCGGCCGGATTCGTGCGGTCCTGGCAAATACCGGGGCGGTCTGGGCCTCGACGTGCGCGTGCGCAATCTCGTGGAGGGACGATGGAACTTCGAACACACGAAGCGCCAGAAATGCCCGCCCTGGGGCCTTTGGGACGGCAAGGCCGGCGATTTCGGCGGTTATCTCATGCGCCTGCCCGGCGAGTCGGAGTTCCGTCCGATGAGCGGAGCCCACGTGCCGGCGCCCGTCGGAACCGAAGCCATCGTTCGCACGGGCGGCGGCGGCGGCTGGGGCAATCCGCTGGAGCGCGACCCGGAGGCCGTGCGCCACGACGTCGTCGAGGAACTTGTCTCGGTGGCGTCCGCGCTCGATAATTACGGCGTTGTGCTGAACGCCGGGCTTGAAGTCGATGTCGAAGCCACCAGGCGACAGCGCGCCGCGTTGAGCAAATGACGAAGGCGGCGGCGCGTCGCGCCGCGCCGTTTGCGTGAATGTCGCATCGGGGAGGTCGCTATGCGGGGCCGTCGTCTCGGAATCGTCGCGGCGCTGGCCGGACTTCTGCTCGCCGGTCCGGGGGCCGTCGCGCAGGAACTCCTCCGCGTCGGCAAGGCGGGCCGCGAGGCCTTTTCCTTCGTGCCGGTCGATGTTGGCGACCAGATGGGTTTCTTCAAAAAGCGCGGCCTCGCGCTTGAAATTTCGAGCTTCGCGGGCGACGCGCGGCTGCAACAGGCGATGGCCGCGGACGCGATCGACATATCGCTCGCTTCGGGCCCTGGCATGGCGTTCATCGTCAAGGGCGCGCCGGTGAAGGCGATCGCCGCGTTCGCCGGGCCGCCGTTGCTGTTCGCGCTGGTGGTTCCCGACCGCTCGGCGCTGAAATCAGCGGCCGATCTGAACGGCCGCACCATTGGCGTCTCCGGCGTCGGGTCCGTGACCCAGTGGCTCGTCAACCAGCTTGCCGTCAAACAGGGCTGGGGGCTTGGCGCGATCAAGGTCGTCGGTATCGGCGAGAACGCCGCGCGCGTCGCCGCGGTGAAGGCCGGGAGCATCGATGGCGGGGTCGTCGACATCGCCTCCGCGCTCAACTACGTGAAATCCGGCGAGGGCCGGATCCTCGCGCGATTTGGCGACGCCGTTGGCGATTTTCACGTTCACGTGATGTTTGGAACCGAAAAGGCGATCGCGTCGAGACCGAAGTCCCTCACGGCCTTCATCGACGGCTGGTTCGAGACCATCGCGTTCATGCGATCGAACAAGCAAAAGTCCGTCGAGATCGCGGCCGAGGTCATGGGCGTCGATCTCGATCTCGCCAGCGCCATCCACGACGAGTTGATGCCGATGTTTTCCAGCGACGGCAAATTCAATAAAAGGGCGCTGGACGTGCTGGCGAAATCCTTCGTCGAGCTGAAGACCCTGCCAAGCGAGCCGGACATGTCCAGGCTCTACACGGAAGCCCTGCTGCCGAAGTGAAGGAAATATCGATGAGACCTTTCGCGCGCCGTACTTTCGCGTTTCTCGCCGGAGCGGCGTTTTCGGCGCTCGCGGCCTTTTCGCCAGCGGGAGCGCAAACCGTCGTGCGCGTTGGCAAGGCCGTGCCCGAGGCCTTCTCTTTCGTTCCGCTCGACATCGGAACGCGCAAGGGCTTCTTCAAGAAACGCGGGCTCGACGTTGAATCGATCGCTTTCGCCGGCGACGCGAAGATGCAGCAGGCCGCCGCCGCCGGCGGCGTCGAGTTCATGCTGGGCTCCGGCCCGGCGCTTGGCTTCATCGCCAAGGGGTCGCCGGTCAAGGGCATCGCGGCCATGGCCGGGCCGCCCCTGTTGCTCGCCATCGTCGTGCGTCCGGACGGACCCAGGACCGTGGCGGACCTCAAAGACAAGAAGATCAGCGTCTCGACGCCAGGCTCGCTCACCTATTTTCTCGTGAGCGAAACCGCGCGGCGTCAGGGGTGGGGGCCAAAAGGCATCGACATCAAGCCAATGGGCGCCATGCCTGGCCAGATCGCGGCGATGAAGCGCGGCGACATCGACGGCGTCATCACGGACATCGGCAACGCGCTCAATCTCGAGAAAATCGGCGAGGGACGCATCATCGCGCGGTTCACCGACATCAAGGATTTCCACATTCACGTGATCTTCGGGACGGACAAGGTCATCGCGGAAAATCCAGCCGCGATCCGCGCCTTCCTCGGAGGCTGGTTCGAGTCCATCGCGTTCATGCGCGCCAACAAGGACGAGACCGTCAGGATCGCGGCGGAAGTGACCGACAAGGATCTGGAGATCACCGCCCGGGTCTACGACGAGTTGATGCCGATGTTCTCGGACGATGGAAAGTTCGATCCAAAGGCGCTCGCCCTGTTGTCCCGCTCGCTCGTCGAACTTGAAATTCTCAAGACCGAAACGGACATGACGAAGCTCTTCACGGAAGCCTTCCTGCCGAAGTAACGCTCCTCCTGGATCGCCACCGAGTTGAAGGACGCAATGCAGGACATCGAAAGCGCCGTCCGGATCAGGAATGTCGCCCATCATTTCGGCGAGCCGGGAGACGCCCGGCGCATGCTCGCGCTTCAGGACACCACGATGGATATTCGTCGTGGCGAACTCCTGGCGCTCATCGGGCCTTCGGGGTGCGGCAAGAGCACGCTTCTGAACATCATCGGAGGGCTGCTGGCGCCCGGGCAGGGAAGCGTGGACGTTGGCGGCAAGGCCGTCGATGGCCCCATGCCGCGCGAGATCGCCTATGTCTTTCAGGAAAACGCGCTGTTTCCCTGGAACACGATCATCGAGAACATTCGTCTCGGCATGGTTTTCCAGCGCGTGCCGAAGGCCCTGCACGAGGAACGCGCGCTCCACGCGTTGCAGGCGGTCGGACTGACGGAATTCGCCAATCATTACCCCGCGCAATTGTCGGGTGGAATGCGACAGCGCGCGGCGCTGGCGCGGGCGCTGAGCCTCGACACGCCCATTCTCCTGATGGACGAGCCCTTCGGGGCGCTCGACGAGCAGACGCGGATGGTGCTGGGCGAGGATCTGTCAGTTCTGCTCTCGCGCACGAAAAAGACCATCGTCTTCGTCACCCACAGTCTGGGGGAGGCGGTGTTTCTGGCCGATCGCGTGGCGGTTTTTTCGGCCCGTCCGGGGCGCGTCAAGGAAATCATCGAGATCGACGAGCCGCATCCGCGTCGTCCCGCCTTCATCACGGCCGAGAAGTTCACGAGGCTGCGGAACCAGCTTTACGAACTTCTCCACGACGAGATTCGCAAGACCGTGGATCAGGGAACGCGCTCCGGGGGATTTTGATGAGCGGACCTTTCGGCGCCGACGCGCCAGCCTCGAGGATCGCGCGCTGGTCCGCCCGCGTCACGCAGGCGACCTTTGTCGCGGGCTTGCTCGCGTTGTGGTTTCTCGCTTCGAACCGCGGCGGCGTCAATCCGCTCCTGCTGCCGCGGCCGCTGATGGTCTTCGAGGAATTGTCGGACATCCTGCGCTCGGGTGAGTTCTGGCCAGATCTCCTGCTGACGCTCGGCGAACTGGCGGCCGCCTTCGCCATTTCGGGCGCGCTGGGTCTCCTGACCGGCTTTCTCGTCAGTCTTTCGCCCGCGCTGGTGCGCGTGTTCGAGCCGCTGATCGCCGGCGTCTACGCGGTTCCGATCATCCTGTTCCTGCCGCTCTACGTGCTCTTTTTTGGACTCGGCGCGCCATCCAAGATCGCCCTCGGCGCGACGATCAGTTTTTTTCCCGTGGCGCTGAACACGATCGCGGGGTTCGTCAGCGTCGATCCGCTTTGCGTGACGGCGGCTCGCTCGATGGGCGCGAGCCCCGCGATGCTCGTGCGTTATGTCCTCGTGCCTGGCGCGTTCCCGGTTATCCTCTCGGGACTTCGCATGGGTTTCACGGTCGCCTTGCTGTCCATCATTGGCAGCGAAACCATTGCCTCGCTCGCGGGACTGGGCCACCGGATCGTCAACCTCGCGGAGGCGATGGAGATGGCGCGGATGTTCGCCTACATCGTTTTCGTCATCGGGATCGCGGGTTCGCTGAACGCCGCGGTTTCGCTTCTGGAAAAGCGGGGCGCGGCGCGGCGATGATCCGGCACGGCGTCATCCTGCGCTTCATGCAGCGCCATCCGCGCTGGTCGCAACTGGGCGTGGTCCTGCTTTTCCTCGCGGTCTGGGAGATGGCCGCGCGCTTCCTCGTGGACAAGATGTTTCTGTCGCCGCCCAGCCGCGTCTACGGCGAGATTGGCCGTGTCTTCGCCACGAAAGGCGTGCCGGAGGCGCTCGGCGTCACGCTGATGGAGCTGGGCCTCGCCTTCGCGATCGCGGTCGTCATCGGGCTGGCCGTCGGCCTTTGTGTCGGATTGAGCCTGTCCGGACGACGCGCCTTCATGCCGATCGTGCTCTTGCTCTACGGCATTCCGCAAATCACGATCCTGCCCCTGTTCATCCTCTACTTTGGCATTGGCGCGCCGTCCAAGGTGGCCTTCGGCGTCACCCATGGCGTTTTTCCCGTCGTGCTCGCGGTCGTGGCCGGGGTGCAGAACCTCAAGCCGATCCTGATGACGAGCGCCCGCTCGATGGGCGCGAGCCGCTGGCACGTGCTGCGTTACGTGATTTTTCCGCACATGATCCCGAGCTTCTTCGCGGGCATGCGGCTTGGCATGACCGGCGTTCTGCTCGGCGTTCTGCTGGCGGAGCTCTATGTTTCCACGGCGGGCATTGGTCATTTCACCAGCATGTTCACCCAGGCCTTCGATCCCACGCGCCTGCTTGGCCTCGTGTCCATCCTGGCCGTCATGGCCATCGCTATGAACGAGGTCGTGAGGCGCGCCGAGGCCTATTTCTCGCGATGGCGTTCGTGAGAGACGGGGGAACATGGTGGCGTGCCCCGGGGAATGACCAAGGCGAGGCGGAAATGAACACGATGCAAACGAAGATAACTCGCCGCGCTTTCGCTGGCGGAGCGGCCTCGATGATGGTCCTTCCCGCGCGGGCGCAAACAATGGACGAGCTTTACGCGCGCGCGAAGGAGGAGAAGGAGCTTGTCTTCTACTCCGGCGGCCCCGTCGTGCCCTACGAGGAGTTCGTTCGCGACTTCGAAAAGGCGTATCCCGGCGTCAGGGTGACGGTCGAAGGAGGGTTCAGCAACGTGCTGAACGACAAGATCAACGCGCAGATCAAGTCCGGGAAGCTCGGGGTCGACATGGCCTTCTTCCAGACGGTTCAGGATTTCGTCGCCTGGAAGAAGCAGGGCGTCCTGATGAATTTTCGCCACGCGGGCTATGACCAGCAATTGCCGGCCTACCAGGATCCCGACGGCGCGTTCACCACGACGAAAGTCGTCGCCATCGGGTACGGTTACAACACGAAGCTCGTGTCGCCGCCCGACGCGCCCCTGTCGGCGAACGATTTCCTCAAGCCCGGATTCGCCGGCAAGGTCATCACCTGCTATCCGGCGGACGACGACGCGACCATGTATCTGTTTTACACGATCGTCCAGAAGTATGGCTGGTCGTGGATGGACCGGTACATGGCGACCAAACCCAACTTCGTGCAGGGCCATCTGAATGTCGCGCGAAGCATCGCCGCCGGAGAAAACCTCGTCACGTTCGACGCCACGACCGCCATGGTCGATCTGAAGAGCAAGGGCGCGCCGGTCGAGTTCACCGTCTCGCGGGACGATCCGACGCCATTCTTCACGCTGACCGCGGGCATCTTCAAGGACGCGCCGCATCCCAACGCGGCGAGGCTGTTCCAGACATGGTACATGGCTCCGGATCAGCAAAAACGCATCGGCGTTTTTTCATCGCGGAAGGACGTGCCGCCCCCGGCGGGTTTTCAGCCACTCTCGTCTTACCGCGCCGCGAACGAATATCGCGAATTCGTTTCGAACGACGCCTTGATGACCGATCTGCGCAAGCGATTCGAGGGCTACACGGGACCGGTTGTCAACAAGGGCGGCGTGCGCTGAACAGCGTGCTTTCCGGGAAACGGACCGTCCGGAACGGCGGTTTTCCCGGGATCGCCGGGCGGGCGGCCATCGAGCCGAAGCGTCGCCCCCGGGAGACCGCCGGTCACAGCCGGCGGGCGGCGAGGTCCGCGCCTTCCCGCAGGGCGGCGAGCTTCTTCCATGTCACGACGGGATCTATCTTGCCGTAACCCGCGAAGGTTCCAAATCCGCAATCGGTGCCGGCGATCACGCGTTCGGCGCCGACGAGGGCCGCGTAGCGCTCGATCCGCTGGGCGATCAGTTCGGGATGCTCGACATAGTTGGAGCAACTGTCGATCAGGCCTGGCACCAGAACCTTGTCGTCGGGCAGCCTCGCGTCGCGCCAGACGATCCATTCGTGCTCGTGGCGCGGATTGGCGGCCTCGAACAGCAAACGGGTCGGACGCGCCTTCAGGATGATCCCGATCACCTTCTCCAGGGCGATGTCGTGATCGTGAGGGCCTTCGTAATTCCCCCAGCAGATGTGCATGCGCAGCCGCTCCGCCGGGATATTGGCCGTGGCGGCGTTGAGCGCCTCGACGTTTTGCGCGGCGCGTTCGAGGAACTCGGCCTCGCCCAGATTCTGGAAACCGGTATGCGCGGCCATGGCGAGATCCGGCGCGTCGAGTTGCAGATCGAAGCCGGCGGCGACGATCGCCTCGTACTCGGGGCGCATCGCGTCGACGAGATCGGCGAGATAGGCTTCGTGAGTTGGATAATATTGATTGGGCTGGAAGGCGGTGACGAGGCCGGGCGAGGCGGCGTTCATGAAGCCGCGGACATTCCGGCCCTCCTTGCGCATCGCCTCGCCGAAGCGGCGGATGTCGGCTTGCGCCGGGCCGGAATCGACCAGCCGCACCTCGCCGACGCAGGCGGCGCGGACGAAGCTCTGGCTGCCCATGATGGCGGCGAGTTTCGTTCGCAATTCCGGGAGATCCGCGAGGTCCTTCGCCGGCGTGCGATCGACATGGCCGCCAAAACCCGAGAGACGGCCCGTGACATAGGTCGAGTAGCCAACCTTCCCGAGTTCGCCGTCGCTGACGATGGAAACGCCCGCCTCGATCTGCGCGCGAATCGCGCGCTCGATTTCGGATGAGACCAGCGCTTCGAACGCGGTTTCATCGATCGCTTCGCCGTGATCCCGTTTCAACAGCATCGCGGCCAGCTCCGGCGAGCGAGGCAGGCTGCCGACATGGGTGGTCTGAATGAACGTCATTTGAAATCGACCTTGAGATCGAGAAAGCCGACGCGTTCGACGAAGCGCCAGCCGTTCGCCGTGCGCGCGAGTCTGTCGCGAAAGCCGCCGGTCAACGCGGGCGACGACGCGGCCGCCTCTCCGGCGGGAGCCGTGTAAAGCAGCATGGAACAGCGGGCGGTCGCCTCGTCCATCGAGGCCAGATCGACGAGGATGTTCGAGATGAGGTGGCACGACTTGCGCGGCGGGCGGCTCGCGAAGGACGAGAGGATCGCGTCGCGTCCCACGACGGGTTCGCCGCCCGCGGGCCGGACAAACCGGCCGTCCGCGGTGAATGTCGCGGCGACGGCTTCCCAGTCGCCCGTGTCGTTGAGTAGCGCGAAACGCGTGATCAGGCGGGCGATTTCATGTTCTGCGAGCAGGCGATCGAGCGGCGTCATGCCGGATCGCTCCATATTGTCGCCCCGGACACGACCGCGCGCGGGCTGGCCGGGCGGCCGCGACGGCGCGGCCGCGGCGTCGGGCGTTCCCCGGACGACGCCATTAAATTTCGGGCCATTCGCATGCGGCTCGCCTCCCTTTGTATCAGGCGCGCGCGGCGCCGAAAGGCGCCGGCGTTTCACGCTTTTGACTTATAGGGTCGATGACCGGCGCGGACAATGTCGAGTAACGGAGCGACGGGCGCCGGTGACGATTGCGTTCCGCGCGCAGCCGTCGCCGCGCCCTGCGCGAGCCGGAAACGACGCGGGGCGCGAGAGCGGGGACATTCCCGGGGCATCCCCTGCGCATGGCTCTCCGGGACCGGACGACCAGGGTTTCAAACGAAACATGATTTGAGCCGCCTTGAATGGAGGCCCGCGGTCCGGATGTTCTTTTTTCGAATGGGACCGGCGTTCCGCCGGACCCTGTCCGGAACAGTCTACCGGCCGTTCAGGACGCTTTGCAGAAGCTTGTCGTCGCAGGATTTTTCCCATTTCGCGATGACGATCGTGGCGACGGCGTTGCCGATCAGGTTGGTTGGCGTCAGCCCCTGCGACATGAGCCGGTGGATGCCCAGCACGAGCGCGACGCTCGCCACGGGGATCGAGCCATGCGTCGACAATGTCGCGGCGAGAACGACAAACGCCGCGCCGGCGATTCCCGCGGCGCCCTTCGCGGTAAGAAGCAGGATCGCCATGAGGCCGACCTGCTGGGCGATGTCGAGCGGCGTATTGGTGGCTTGCGCCAGAAACACGCTGGTCGTCGCCAGATAAAGGCACGTGCCGTCGAGATTGAACGAATAGCCGGTCGGAATGACGAGCCCAACGACGCCCCGCTCGCAACCCAGATTTTCCATCTTCGAAATCATGCGCGGCAGAACGGTTTCCGACGACGTCGTGGCGTAGCAGATCAAAAGCTCTTCCCGGATGTAGCGCAGCAGCTTGAACAGGCTGAAGTCCGCCATGCGGCACACCGGCCCGAGAACCCCGAACACGAAAACGAGACAGGTGATGTAGAACCCGATCAACAGCTTGCCGAGCGAGGCGAGCGATCCGAGGCCGAATTTGCCGACCGAAGCCGCCGCGACGCGATCGAGGTCGGAATCGGGAAACGCGACCAGCGGGTTCTTGCCGCCGGGTTCGAGCGTGACGTGTTTTACCGACGTTTCCGCCGCCGCCTTCTGAATGGCCATGCCGGACGCCGCGGAGCCAATGAAGGCGATGCGCTTCACTTTCGGGTGACGCACGAGCGCCTCGCCCGTGTCGCGTCCGCCGGTGACGACGTTGACGACGCCAGGCGGCAAAATTCTGGCGCACAACCGGGCGAGGATCGAGGCGGAGAGCGGGCTTTGCCCGGAAGGCTTTATCACCATGGTGTTGCCGGTGATGATCGCCGGCGCGATGCGCGAGGCCGCGAAACCGATCGGATGGTTGAAGGGAATGATGCGCCCGACGACGCCATAGGGGACGCGCAGCGTCATGTGTATGTTTCCGGGCGTCGCCGGGACGGTCTCGCCCTTGATTTCGTACGCAAGCCCCGCCGCGAAACGCATGCGATCGACGGCGGTCGTCACGTCCGCGCGCATGGGCCCGATCGTGTTGCCCGTGTCGAGCGCTTCGACGCGCGCGAACTCTTCCGTCTTCGCCAGGATCGCGTCGGCGAGCGCGTTGACGTATTGCGCCCGCCGCTCCATCGAAAGGGCCGCCCAGGCCGGGAACGCCCTGGCCGCCGCGTCGACAGCCTCGTCCACGTCGCGCTTGCTGCCCGCGGGCGCCTTGCCGAGAAAGGATTCGCCCGCCGGATTGGTCGAGGTCAGCCAGCCGCCGTCGCGGCTCTCCACGAGCTTGCCGTCGATCAGCATGCTGCCAACGCTGAAATTGATATCGTCCACGTTTTTCTCCCGGGAAACGTCGCGCCGCGAGCGCGGGGCGGCAAGGGCGCCGACCCTTCGCGGATGGAATTGAGCCTGGTCGCGGCGACTAGTTCGCCCGATCGCGCGCCAGTTCGTCGAGCGTCCTCAGAAAGCAGCCGAGGCCCGCGCTCCTGAGCGGCGCCCAACGTTTTTCCATGAGTTTGCACTGACGTTTGACGACATTCGCCGCGTCGTGACTGATGCAATCGACGGGAAACAGGACGATGTCCGCCCGACCGATCATGCCCGGGAGCATGCTCGTCGCTTCCTGCTGGCCGCCGTCGTGATGTTCGAACGCAATGCCGCGCGCCCCGGCCATGGACGACAATTGCCGCACGCCTCCGGAAAGCCCGCCGACATAAAGAACGCGCAGATCGAGGGGCGGCGAACGCGACTCGTCGACCGGAGCGTCGATGTGAGATTCCAGCGCGGCGACTTCGCATTCCAGCCGCGCCTCTCGCGAGACCAGGGCGCTCACCCGGGCCTTGAGTTTCATCACCTCGGCCAGCAGTCGATCACGCTCGGCTTCCACGGTTTGAAGGCGCGACGCGTCCTTCCGGGATTTTTGATCGAGCCGGGCGATGATCTGTTCGAGGTCTTCCCCGTCGGGCGTCTCCCTGTTCCGGGCCGCGTCCCTGTTCGCCATGATGCGATCGAGCGCCAGCCCCTGAAGGCGCTCCACCTCCGCGGCGTGCCTGATCGCGGATTGCCGCATGCGTTCTTCCTGCCGCCGGGTCTTTTCGCCCAGGCGCGCGTTCTCCGCCTCGATCTCCGCGAGACGGCGAATGTCCGCGCGGTTCGCCGCGCCGACAAGATGGGACAGCATGTGAACGTCGCCGAACACGTCCCGCACCAGAGGCTCGGTGGCGAGGGGATGGGTGATGATCGCCCAGTAGGCGCCGGGGATTTCTCCCCTGGCGCGCGCCTGATCCCAAAGGACCTTCAATTCGGCGACGTCCGCGGCCTTGTCGAAGCGCCTGATCGCCGCGGCGTGCTGTTCGTCGAGCGCCTTGTGCAGCAACTTCGATCCGATTGTCCGGGCGGAGGCCATGGACACCGCGAGCTTGTGTATCTCGTGATCGGAAAGATCCTCGTCGCGATGATCGGTGGCCTTGAAGACGAGGCGTCGCAGGGCGGCCGTGCCGAGACAGGTCCCGATAATCGAGCAATGCAGGGTGGTCGACAGGTCTCCGAGCTTGCGACGACGCTTTTCGACGCGAAAGTTCTCGGGCGGCGTCAACCGCGCCGTCGGAACGACCGCGTAGCTCAGTGGGCGAAATGGCTTTGACAATATGCCGAACGGCTGACCCAAGACGGCCTCCCTCGCTATGATTATATCCAATCAGATATTTTAAAATGCGTCAACGCCACGGATGGCGGTGTGTCCGCGAAAGCCTGGAAGGCTGAAAAAGTTCCAAAATAGACAATTAACTGCTCACGCGCTGGACCCGTCACGCCCACCGTCGATCATCGATGATATTTATTTGGATATATATAAATCCGGATTACCGATGCGCGAGGGAGACGCCCTTGACCTGCGCCCACACGGCCATTCCGGTGACGAGGCCCAGTCGGTCCCATGAACGGCGCGTGACCCGGGCGAGAAGTCTGGCGCCGCCGTCGGCGAGGGCGAGCACGACCAGAATCTCGCTGGGGCCCAGAGCTTCGCGCCCGACGATGGTCGCGGGCAGCACGTTCAGAATGCTGCTCGAAGCGGGCGGATCGAGAACAAGGCTGACATCGCTCGCGGCCACCCGAACGCGGCGGACATGACCGGTCTCGACAAATGGCGAGGGAACGAGGAGGCGCGCTCCAGCGATTGAAAGCGACAGCAGACCGTATTGCGCGTCGTGGCCTTCGACGCGCGCCTCGAAACTCATGGCTGCGTCGCGGTTGCGCGCCAGCGGCAACGCGGGATCGCCCTGCAACCTTGCGAGCGGGCCCGACGCGATCACCCGGCCCGCTTCCATCAGGACGAGGGAGTCCGCCAGGCGTTCGATCTCGCTCATGTCGTGACTGACATAAATAACCGGCAAGGCCAGGCGTTCGTGCAACTTTTCCAGAAAGGGAAGTATCTCGTCTTTCGTCAGGCGATCCAGGGCGGAGAGCGGCTCGTCCATCAACAACAGTTTCGGGTCCGACAGCAGCGCGCGGCCGATCGCCACGCGCTGGCGTTCGCCCCCCGAGAGATTTCGCGGCGACCTGTCCAGCAGCGTCGCGATGCCGAGGAGTTCGACCGCTTCGTCGAAGGCGACGGCGCCGTGCGAAAGCTTGTGCCGGGGCGCGCCGTAAAGCAGATTGCGTCGCACGGACAGGTGCGGGAACAGGCTGGCTTCCTGAAACACGTAGCCAATCGGTCTGCGCCAGGTCGGCAGGCACATCGAGGCGTCCTGCCAGACCTCGTCGCGCACGCGACACGAGCCACGCAACCTCGTGAGACCGGCGATGCATCGCAAGACGGCGGTCTTCCCGCATCCGGAGGGTCCAGACAGAGCGGTAACTCCTGTTTCAGGCGCGACAAAAGTCGCGTCGAGCCTGAACGAGCCCAACGCGCCCTGAAAAGAAACATGGATGCCCGCGCCGTTCATGCCCTGGCTTTCGCGAAGCGGCGCTCAATCAGCATCATCGAGAGGATGACCACGAAGGCGAAGGCGACCATCCCGGCGGCGAGGATACTGGCTTCCCGCCATTGGGAGGTTTCGACGTAGTCGAACATTGCGATCGAGAGAACCCTGGTCGAGCCTGGAATATTGCCGCCGATCATCAGGACGACGCCGAACTCCCCGACCGTGTGCGCGAAGCCGAGAACGGCGCCGGTGAGAAATCCCGGCGTCGCGAGGGGCGCGGCGACGGTCCAGAAAGCTTTCGAGGGCGAGGCGCGCAACGTGGCGGCGACCTCGAGGGGTCGTTCGCCCATGGCCTCGAAGGCGTTGCGGATGGGCTGCACGACGAAAGGCATCGAATAAAGGATGGAGCCGAGCACCAGTCCCTCGAACGTAAAGGCGAGCGTGCGGCCTCCCCACAGCGAGGCGACCCGACCGCCGGGGCCCTGGGGTCCCAGCGCGAGCAGCAGATAAAAGCCCAGCACCGTTGGCGGAAGAACCAGCGGCATCGCGACAATTGTCGCGACAGCCTCCTTCCACCAGGCCTTCGACCTCGAGAGCCACCAGGCGATGGGCGTGCCGATCACCAGCAGGCAAAGCGTGGTCACCGCCGCGAGCTTGATCGTCAGAAAGACAGGTTGCCAGATGTCGGCGGAAAGGGCTGTCACGGGAAGCTAGCGACCCACTTCGTAGCCATATTTTTCAATCGCCGCGCGCGCCTCGGGTCCCCTCAGAAACGCGATGAAGCCGGTCGCCGCCTCGTTGCCGGCGCCCTTCCTGAGCAGAACCGCGTCCTGCAAGATCGGAGCGTAGAGCTTCTGGTCCACGAGCCAGCGCGATCCCCCCGTGTTGCCCGCGACCTGAGACAGGGCGATGAAGCCAAGTTCGGCGTTTCCGGAATCGATGAACTGGAAGGCCTGCGCGATGCTGTTGCCTTCGACGATCTTGCTCTTCAGCGTGTCGTACACACCGAGCGCTTTCATCGTTTCGATCGCGGCGGCGCCATAGGGCGCGGCAGCCGGATTGGCGATGGAAATTTTAGAGAAGGCGGCGCCTTTCAACGTCTCCACGCCCTTCACGTAATTGGCCGACTTGCTCCAGAGGAGGAGCTTGCCAATCGCGTAGGTGAAGCGACTGTCTCCCATGGCGAGACCATCGGTCACGAGTTTCGCGGGCCGTTCGTCGTCGGCGGACAGAAAAATCTGGAACGGCGCGTCTTGCGTGATCTGGGTGTAAAATTGTCCCGACGAACCAAAGCTCAGGATCGCCTCGTGCCCGGTCTTCTGTTTGAAGGCGGCGGCGATTTCCTTCGCGGCGTCCGTGAAGTTGGCGGCGACCGCGACGTTCGTTTGAGCCGCGCCAGCTTCTCCGCCCGCGAGCAAAGCCGCGATCAGGACGAGCGCCGGTCGTGTCATTCCAGGATAGCGCATTTCGAACTCCGGTTTAATCAATGGCGATGATGACGTGGGCCGCGTCGAATATCGCGTAAGCGGACTTTCCCGGCGCGATGCCCAGAGACTTCAATCCGCCAGCCGTGAGGCTCGCGGCAATGGTTTTGCCATCGCCGATATCGAGCACGACCTCCGCGTTGACCGCGGTGGATTCGCAGCGCGCGACCGTCCCCTGGATGCAATTGCGCGCGGACGACCGGGGCGGCGCGTCGCCGGACGCGATGATGACGAAAGGGGCCTTGATCAGCAAAATAACGGCGCGCCCGACGCACAGACCCAGTTCGCGAACGCTGGGCGCCGTGACGCGCGCGTAAATCGAGGCGTGATCCGACACCGAAACCTCGACCTCGGCGCTCAGCGCGTCCTGTTCGATCGCGGCGACATGGCCGCGCAAGGCGTTGCGAGCGCTGGTTTTCATGAAATATCCCGTGACGAGATCGCGGGGCGAAACGCCGGTTCCCCGCAGGTCCGGCTCGAGCGAGCGCAGGACGCGCGCCATCTCGCCCTCGAGGCGCCCGAACGCCTCGATCACCTGAAGGCCGGCGGGCGTGAGTTGCGACCCGCCGCCGCTCTTCCCTCCCGAGCGCGTTTGCAGCAGCGGGCGGCCGAACAGGTTTTGCATCGCGTCGAGCGCGTCCCACGCGGCCTTGTAGGTCAATCCGACCGTCCTGGCCGCGGCGGTTATGCTGCCTTCCCGCGACACCGCCTGAAGCAGGCGAATCCTGTTGCGCCCGACCGACGCCACGGTTTCGCTCCTGAGTGAAATTGTCGCTTCGATGACCAAAGTCGGGCTCGCCAATCGACATATAGATGGACTATATTACCCGGGTCGCCGCCATGGCGAAAGCCCCTGTGACGGGAATCCGGACATGAAAATCAGCGCGCGCAATCAACTCAAGGGAACGGTGCTCGACGTTGTGAAAGGCGCCTCGACCTCGCATGTGCGGATTGATACCGGCGGCGCGGCGGTCCAGCCTCCATCACCAGCGAATCGGTTGACGACCTGAAGATCGCGAAGGGTCTGAAGGTGACGGCGGTCGTGAAATCGTCGGACGTCATGGTCGCGATCGAGGACTGAGCCGCCGTCCGGCCTTCCCGCGCGGAGAGCGTCATGACTTGCAGCCTTCGAGCCGCCTTCGTTTCGACGGCGGTGGTTCTGGCCCTCTCGACGGCGGCGGCTGACGCGCGTCAGGTCGTCGATTCCGCCGGACGCAAGGTCGAGATTCCCCGGGCCATCACGCGCGTTCACCGCCGGCCCGCCGGCGTCGACGCTGCTTTACACGCTCGCGCCGGAGAAAATGACGGGCTGGATCAGCGCGCCGCGCGACAGGGAGAAACGCTTCCCGCCGCCGTCGGTTCGCTCCCTGCCGGAACTCGGCCGTCTGACCGGACGCGGCGACACATTGAACCTCGAGAGGCTGCTCGAGACAAAGCCGGATGTCGTCATCGACTTTGGTTCGATCAACGACACCTACCGCTCGCTCGCCGACCGCGTTCAGGCGCAGACGGGAATTCCGTACCTGCTGATTGACGGCCGCTTCGATAGCACGGCCACGGCGTACCGCCTGCTCGCGGACATTCTCGGCGTGAAGGAGCGGGGCGAAGCCCTGGCGCGCGAGGCCGAGGCGCATTTCGCCCGCGTCGATCGCGTCGTGGCCGCGACGCCTTCGGCCCGACGCCCGCGCGTGTACCTCGCGCGCGGGCCGGACGGTCTCGAATCCGGCTCGCGCGGATCGATCAACACCGAGATCATCGAACGTGTCGGCGCCGTCAACGTGGTCGAGGTCCTTCGCGAGCGTGGAGGCATTGTGAGGGTCTCGCCGGAACAGGTGATCGCCTGGGCGCCGGACACGATCATGACGCTGGACAAGGCCTTCGCGCGCGCCGCGCCCTCGCGAGCGGAATGGAAGCTCATGTCCGCGGTCGCGTCAGGCAGAGTTTTCGTGTCCCCCTCCCTGCCATGGGGCTTCATAGACGCGCCGCCATCGGTCAATCGCCTGTCGCGTATGACCTGGCTGCTTCACAAGCTCTATCCGGCGGCGACGGGCGGCGATCTCGGCGAGGAGACCCGGGCCTTTTACAGGATGTTCTATCAAGTCGAATTGTCGGACGCCGACCTGACCGACATCCTTGACGCGCCGAACGACTGAATGCGCGACGCGCGAACAATTACAGTGACGACGGGCCTGGCCATGCTGCTCGTGGCCTGCGCGATTGTCGCGGCGGGCGTGGGGCCCTATCGCATCGCGCCGCTCACGCCGCGTTCGCGAACCAGACGAACCGCCTCGATCTTGAACTCTCTACTGAACCTGCGCCTTTGCATTGCAAACCTCCGGCTTCATGAAACACCTTATCTTGGTGTCCACGAGACCGGCAGCAGGCCAATGCAGATGGTTCTGCCTGGGCTGTGAATCAAAAAAGGCCGCGACTGAATCGGAGCGGCGAGTAGGCCACAGCCGTCCGGCAACTATCGAGCGCTCGCGCTGGCAAGTCGTCAAAGCATCAATGTCCGTTTCCCCCGAATCAATTTTGAAAAGAGGAGGTGGCACCGTTGCAATGAGGGTGTACCAACATCGCGTTGACGCTGGCGATGAGCGGCGTTGCGGCCTGTACACAACGCTGTTATCATTGCTGTGCACGAAACATCTGGGGCGTGTGCAGATTCAATGACTTAGCTGGTTTATTCCCAGCTGAAAAAGCTGGCTGGGGCGGGAGGAATCGAACCTCCGAATGGCGGAATCAAAATCCGCTGCCTTACCGCTTGGCGACGCCCCATCAAGGCGGGCGGACCATAATGCGGCGGGTGCGGCGCCGCAAGAGACCCCGGTCTCCTGTTATCCCGGTTCTCCATTTTCCGGCGCCCGGATCGATGTCCGGCGGCTTTCCTTCCGGGCGCCGGCCCTGCTATCCTCGCGCATATCTCGGGAGGAACGCATGAAATTCGTGGTTTATGGCGCGGAAAGGCGGCTGGGTCTGCTGCACGCCGGTCAGGTGTGCGACGTCGCGGGCATGACCGCCAAATACTTGCGGGAAAAACAGAACGAACCGCAACCCTTGCCCATGGCCGACGCGCTGACGCCGCCCGATCTCGAGGCCTTCATCGAGGGCGGCGACCGCGCGCTCGACACGACGCGCAAGGCCGTCGAACACCTGTTTGGCGCGGCGGGATCGCGCGCCGGCGTCGATGGCGAGACGATCACCTTCGACGCCGGCAGCACGCGTCTGCACGCGCCCAGGCCCGCGCGCGGCCGCGTCGGCTTTTGTGGCGGCAACTTTCCCGCCCACGCCGCCGCCATGGCGGTGAACCGCGGCCGCGACGAGACGCCCGCCGAAGATCCGCGCGCCATGGTGCGCAAGCGCGGCTTCTGGGGAAGCTGGAAGATCGAGCGCGACGCCCAGGGGCCCGATGGCGTCGTCAAATATCCCAATGGCGTGACGCGCTTCGACTACGAGGGCGAACTCGCCATCGTGCTCGGCAAGAAGATCAAGAACGTGAAGGAAGCCGAGGCGCGCAAGGCGATCTGGGGCGTCACACTGTTCACCGACTGGAGCGCGCGCGATTTTCCGCCGAACGCGATGAACCTCAATTTCGCCCGGGGCAAGAACTTCGACAATTGCTATTCGCTCGGACCATGCATCGTCGTCGACGAGCTGGACGCCTATAATGTCGATATCGAGACTTTCGTGAACGGATCGCGCCGCCAGGCGTTCAACACGAGGGACATGGCTTTCACTTTCGGCGAGTTCCTCGAACACCTGACCTTCGGCCTGACGCTCTATCCCGGCGACATTCTCGCCTCGGGGACGGGGCCGGGCACGGCGATGGATTCGAGCAAGAAGGACGCGAACGGCAAGGTGTTGCCGGACCTGTTCCTGCAACCCGGAGACACCGTCGAGGTGAAGTCCCCCGGCATTGGCGTGCTGCGCTCGACGATCGCGCCGATGGATCCGGCGTAGGTGCGGCGAAGCCGCCGGAGATCGCGGCGCGCGTGCGGGCGCTGACCGCCGGGAAATGAGGGAGAAACACATGCGCACGCGCTTTTTCGCGGCTTTCGCGGTCGTCGTCCTTCTCGCGCCGGCGCCGGCCGGAGCCGCCGACAGGGTCAGCGTCGGCACGACGTTTTCCATGACGGACCTGCCGTTCTTCATCGGCGAGAAGCGCGGCTATTTTCGCGACGAGAATCTCGAGATGAATTTCGTCAATTTCGATTCCGCCGCGCGGATGATCGCGCCGCTCGCCTCGGGCGATCTCGACGCGGCGGCGGGCGGGCCCTCGGCCGGGCTCTACAACGCCATCGCGCGCAACATCGGCATGCGCATCGTCGGCGACAAGTCGCGCGCCGCGCCGGGACGTCACAGCCAGATTTTGCTGGTGCGCAAGGCGCTGATCGACAGCGGGCGCGTGAAGACGCTCGCCGATCTCAAGGGGCTGAAAGTCGCCAGCGCCGCGCCAGGCTCTTCCGCCATGGGCACGCTGAACCGGATTTACCAGCAAACCGGCATGAAGGAGAGCGACATCGAGCGCGTCTACATGGGGTTTCCGCAACAGATCGTCGCCTTGCAAAACGGCGCGGCGGACGTGGCCTTTCCCACCGAACCCTTCGCCAGCGAGGCGGTTCGGCGGGGCTTCGCGGTGGCCTTCATGACCGACGACAAAATTTATCCCGATCACCAGATGTCGGTGATGCTCTATTCCGACAAGTTCCGGACGCAACGTCGCGACGCGGGCCTGCGCTTCATGCGCGCCTTCCTGCGCTCGGTGCGGGCGCAGAACGACTCCATCGTCGATGGCAAGCTCACCGGCAAGGACGCCGACGAATTCCTGACGCTGATCGCGGAAAACACCAACGTCAAGGACAAGGTCTTTCTGCGCACGCTGACGATGAGCTACGCGGACGACGACGGTCGCGCGAATGTCGAGAGTCTGAAGGAGGATTTCGAGGTCTTCCGCAAGGAAGGACTGATCGAGGGCAAGATCAGCGTCGACGAGGCGCTCGATCCCTGGTTCGCGGACACGGCGGCAAGGCAGCTTGGCGAACGAAGCGGGCGGTCGCCGCGGTAGGCGCCGGGCGAGCGAAACTCTATTGTCCGGCGCGCCATCGCCGCCGACCGGGGAACCCATGCCAGACCAGATCACACGCCGCCAGACGCTCGCCGCTCTCGCCTCGCTCGCCGCGACGCCCGCCCTTGCCCAGGCCCAGGGCGCGGCCGATTTTCCGAAATCGCAGATCCGGATCGTCTGCTCCGCCGCCGTCGGCGGCGGCAACGATCTCATCGCGCGCATCATGGGCGCCCATCTCCAGCAGAAATGGGGGCAGACGATCATCGTCGAGAACCGCCCCGGCGGCGGCAACAACATCGCGGCGGATTTCGTCTACAGGTCCGCGCCCGACGGCTACACGCTGCTGGTCTCGCCGCCTGGACCCGTCACGGTCAACAAGGCGCTGTTCACCGACCTGCGCTACGATCCCGACAAGCTCGAGCCGGTGACGATCACCTCCTATATTCCCAACGTGCTCGTTGTCGCGGATACATCGCCCTTCAAAAACGCGCGCGACTTCATCGCCTTCGCCAGGGCCAATCCGGGCAAGCTCACCTACGCCTCGCAGGGCATCGGGACCACGGGCCATCTCACGGGCGCGCTGTTCGAGCAGATCATCGGGGTGAAGCACCGGCACGTGCCCTTTGGCGGCGCGGCGCCCGCGCTCACCGACGTGATGGCGGGGCACGTCGATTTCATGTTCGCGGACATTGGCACGGTGCTGTCGCTCGCGCAGGGCGGCAAATTGCGGATGCTGGCGACGTTGACGAAGGAGGCGCCGCCGCAGGCGCCGGATCTGCCGACGATCGCCTCGGTGGGCCTGCCGGACCTGCTTTCGGACACCTGGACCGTGTTCACGGCGCCGCCCGGCACGCCCCTCGCCATTCGCGAAAAATACGCTGCGGCCATGCGCGAGGTGATTTTCCTGCCGGAGGTCAAGGAGCAGCTCGCCCGCATCGGCGTGGTGCCCTGGGGGCTCGGCGTTCAGGAATCCGCCGATCTCATCCGCGCCGAAACCCGGCGCTGGGGCGATGTCGTGCGCCAGGCGGGCGTGAAGGTGGAGTAGGGCGTTTCCCCGGCGATCGCCTCAGAACTTCGCCTTGATTTCCGGTTCGAAAATCGCGCGCCAGTCGTCGCCCGCCTTCACGAAATTGTCGTGCGGGCGCATGTGGCCGTGTGTTTTCGGATCGAGCCCGCGCGGCGTCCGCCCCGCCTCGACGTCGTGCGTCGCCTCGAGCAGCAGGCGGCGCATGGTGATGATGGCGCGGTCCGTCGAGCCAAGGTGCTCCTTCGAGCGATCGACGATCGGCCCCATGCCTTCCTGCAAGGCGAAGTCCTGGGTGTTGATGCCGGTGATGCCCGTGAAGATTTTCGTCTTCATCAGGTGGAAATCGCGCCCGTAATCGTTCGACTTGTTCTTCTTCAGTTTGAACGTGCCGGGGATCATGTCGTCCGGTCCGCGGCCGTAGAAGATCTCGGCCTCGTCGATGTGTTCCGGCGTCAGTTTCACGCTCTCGTCGTAGCCATGGTGCCAGTTGTAGACGTGGGTCTGCCCGTCGTCGATCGGCGCCCAGATGTGTCCATCGACGACGGGGAAGTCCTTGCGCTTGCCGTCGAACTTGTGAATGCCGCCGCGCATTTGCTGGAACGGCATGACATAGTGATAGAGCCGCACATAGAAGTTGCCGTCGCCGAGATTGCGGTGCGACACGTAGTAATATCCGTAGTCGGTCGTCTCCACGTCGAGCCGGGGCGCGGTGTCGATCTGGCGCATCTCGGTTTTCTTGTCGATGGCGTTGTTGTGCGCGAAAGAGGAATGCGCGGTGTCGAGCCCGCCCTCGAGCGCCTGCAAATAGTTGCACTCCTCGTAGGTTTTCGAGACATGGCAATGGGTGTGCGGCACGCGCGTCCATTCGTAGTCCGGCGGCTCCGGCATGTGTTCCTTCGGACCCATGTAGGTCCAGACGACGCCGCCGCGCTCGACCACCGGATAGGCCTTGATGCTGACGCGCTCCTTCAGGCGCGAGTCCGGCGCTTCCGTCGGCATGTCCACGCATTTGCCGTCTCGGTCGAATTTCCAGCCGTGATAGGCGCAGCGCAGTCCGCATTCCTCGTTGCGGCCGAAATACATGGGCGCGAGGCGATGCGGGCAATAGGCGTCGACGAGGCCGACGGCGCCCGTCGTGTCGCGATAGGCGATCAAATCCTCGCAGAGCAGCCGCACCTTGATAGCGGGGCCGTCGTTTTCCGGAAGCTCCGACGAGAGGCACGCGGGCTGCCAGTAGCGGCGGAACAATTCGCCGGCGGGCGTGCCAGGGCCGACGCGGACGAGGCGTTCATTGTCTTCGGGTTTCAGCACGGGCGCGCCTCCATTCGGGAATTGCCGGTTTTCGTGGCGGGAACTTATGCGGGCGCGCGGCTGTTTGTCCATCCGCGCGCGTCCTCTATCTTTCCCTGTGACCCGCGGCGCCGTTCGTGCTACCCGCCGCGCGGCGTCCGAAAGGAAAATCACCGGTCTCATGGACACAAGCATCCTGAATTCGCGTCCGCCAGCGGCGCGGACGATCCATCCCCTCCTCGTTTCGTCGATCGTCGCGACGGCGTTCTTCATGGAGAATTTCGACGCGACCGTGATCGTGACCGCGCTGCCGCACATGGCGCTCGCCTTCGGATCGACGCCGGTTTCGCTCGGTCTCGGGCTCACCTCCTATATTCTCGCCCTCGCCGTGACGCTTCCCGCGAGCGGCTGGCTTTCGGATCGCTGGGGCGCGCGCAACGTGTTTTGCGCGGCGATCGCGGGGTTCACGCTGGCGTCCGTCCTGTGCGGCCTCGCGAATTCGTTGCCCGGGTTCGTGGCCATGCGCGCCCTTCAGGGCGTGGCGGGCGCGCTGATGTCGCCGGTGGGGCGACTCGTCGTTTTGCGCGCGACGGACAAGAAAGACCTCGTGCGCGCGATGAATTTCATTTCCACTCCGGGCCTGATCGGGCCGATTCTCGGGCCGCCGATTGGCGGATTCATCGCGACCTACGCGGACTGGCGCTGGATCTTTTTCCTCAATCTGCCGATGGGTCTGCTCGGGTTCTGGCTCGTGCGCCGTTTCATTCCGGACGTGCGCGAAGCGGGCGCCCAGCCCTTCGACGCGAAGGGATTTGGCCTCAACGCGGTTGCGCTCGTGACATTGTTGCCGGGGCTCGATCTCCTCGGCCATCCTGGCGGGGACAAGTTCGCCGGGGCTGTTCTCGCGGCGGCCGGCGTCGCCGCCGGCTGGGCGGCCGTGGCGCATTACCGGAGGGCGGAGACGCCGCTGATCGATCTCGCGGCGTTGCGGATCAAGACATTCGCCGTCGCGTCGCTGACGGGCGGTTCGCTGTTTCGCATGTCCATCGCCGCGCCGGTGTTCGTGTTGCCGCTGTTTCTCCAGGTCGGCCTCGGGCATTCCGCGTTCATCGCGGGATTGCTGGTGCTGGCGCACGCGGGCGGCGATCTCGGCGTCAAGATCGTCACGACCGCGACGCTGAAAAGGTTCGGCTTTCGCGCCGTGCTCATCGCGAGTTCGGCTTCGTTCGCGGCGCTGATCGCCGGGCTGGCGCTGGTCGATGAACGAACCTCCGTCGAGGTCATTCTGCTGATCCTGCTGGTGTCGGGGATCGTGCGTTCGCTGCAAATGACGGCGCTTTCGTCGATGCAGTTCGCGGACGTGCCGCGTTCGCAAATGACGGGCGCCTCGACCTTCGCCGCGATCAACCAGAACGTGACGCGCGCGCTCGGGATCGCTTTTTCAGCCTTCGCGCTGAACGCGGCGACTGAGTGGCGCGGCTCGGGCGCGGCGCCAACCATCGCGGATTTTCACGTCGCCTTCGTCGCGGTCGCGCTGCTGTCCTTCGGAGCGACGCTGCGTTACCTGACGCTGCCGCGCAACGCGGGGTTGCACGTCAGCGCCGGGCGCGGCGGGTAGGGAGCGTCAGGCCCAGCTCAGGTCGTGCCGGATGAACGGCGTCGAGCGGACGCGTTTTCCGGTCGCGTACCAGATGGCGTTGGCGACGGCGGCGGGCGCCGGCGGGCCCGCGGGTTCGCCGAGGCCGCCCCATTTGGTTCCGCCCGACGAAGCAAAGTGAACGTCCACGCGCGGCATCTGGTGGAGGCGCAGGAGATTGTAGCTGTCGAAGTTGGTGTTGGTGAACCGGCCCCTGTCCAGTTCGAGGCCGCCGAGCCACGCGTGCGACATTTCCCAGCAGACCGAGCTTTCCGCCTGTTCGGTCGCGGTGTGCGGATTGATCACGTTGCCCGCGTCGAGCACGATCACCATTTTTTCAATGGTGAGTTCGCCGCGCTTGCTGACATTCACCGTGGCGCAAGCCGCCGCGATCGTGCCGTGCGATTCAACGACGCCGACGCCCATCCCCTGGCCCTTCGGCAGGTCGGTCCGGAAGCCGGCCTTCTCCTTCAACGTTTTCAGAACAAGCTGATAGTCGGGCAGGTGCTTCGTCATCTCGATGCGCCAGTCGAGCGGGTTCCAGCCGCCGGCGATGGCGATTTCGTCGATGAAGGATTCCGCCATGAAGCCCATCTGGTTCGCGC
This sequence comes from uncultured Hyphomicrobiales bacterium, assembly GCA_903884435.1. Taxonomy (GTDB): domain Bacteria; phylum Pseudomonadota; class Alphaproteobacteria; order Rhizobiales; family Beijerinckiaceae; genus Terripilifer. The sequence continues at coordinate 40,884 of CAISEY010000066.1, forward strand.
CCGGCGCGCGGTGCGTCGAGCTGGGAACATGGCTCGCGACGTTGTGCCGGTCGTGATGACGCGCCGGGAAGCCGTAGGACATGCTCGAGATGCCATAATCCGCCGTGGCGCTGCCGAACTGGTTGGCGCCGTCCATGGTGAACCAGGCCGCTCGCGTCACGAGGGCCGTTGGCAGGCCGTTGTCGCCAATCGCCGCGCTCAGCCGGGCGACGGCGAGGGGGCGTTGCTTGTCCTGCGCGAGATCCTCCTCGCGCGTCCACAAGACCTTGACGGGACGCCCCACCTGTTTCGAAATCTCGGCCGCCTGACGCGTCACGCCGGTGCCGCCCGCGCCATTGCCGCCGAAGCCGCCGCCGAGGAACATGGTGTGCGCGAAGACGGTTTTCGGGTCCACCTTGAGCTGGTCGGCGACCAGCAAAACCGCGGACGACTGGTCCTGCGTTGGCGACCACACGTCGACGCGATCCTTCTGGACGTGGACCGTGGCGTTGATCGGTTCCATGCGCGCGTGGGTCTCGAACGGCCGCTCGTATTCGGCGGTCACGACTTTTTTCGCGGCGGCGAGGATTTCGATGGCCTTCGGATCATCCTTCGTGACGAGCGGGCCCTTGACGTCCATCAGCCGGCGGCCTTCGGCGAAATAGCCGGCGGTGCTGGTCTTCCCGGCGTCTCCCGCGTCCCATTCGACCGGCATCAGGTCGAGCGCCGTCCGGGCGCGATACCAGGTGTCGGCGACGACCGCGATGGCGTTTTGCATGTCCGGCTGGTCGCGCTTGCCGGGCACGGCCTTGAGTTCGACCGCGGCGATGACGCCGGGGCGATTTTTGACCGCGTCGAAGTCGTAGCTCTTCAGCTTGCCCCACGGCGCGGGGCTTGCCTTCACCGCGGCGTAGACCATGCCGGGCACGCGAATATCGATGGAATATTGCGCGCTGCCATCGACCTTGTGGGGAATGTCGATGCGTTGCGTCGGCTTGCCCAGGAGCTTCCATTCGGCGGGCGTCTTGATCGCCGGCTCCCTGTCGAGCTTCACCCGCGCCGCGGCCGCGGCGAATTCGCCATAGGTTCCCGCGTGAGTCCCGGAACTCAGGGTTCCCTGTTTCGCCGTGACGGCGGAGCGTTCGACGCCCCACGCCTTCGCGGCGGCTTCCTTCAGCCGTTCGCGCGCCGAGGCGCCGGCCAGCATGAGATGTGGATGCTGCAAGCGCACGAGCTGCGAGCCGTGCGTGCTCATCACCTTGTATTCGTTGTTGTTGCGGACGTGACGGTTGGGGTCGGCGAAGACGGTCTGGATTTTCCCCCATTCGACGTCGAGTTCCTCGGCGATCAGCATGGCGACGGAGGTGAGGCCGCCCTGGCCCATCTCCGTGTGGGGAATGCGCAGGATCACGGTGTTGTCCGGCTCGATGGCGAGCCAGGCGTTGACCTCGACGCCTTCGGCGGGCGCGGCCCAGGGCTTCGCCTCGATCCGCGCGGCGCGGGCGACGGGAATGTGAAAGCCAAGCACCAGTCCGCCGCCCGCGGCGGCGGTGGACTGGATGAAGGCTCGGCGTGAAAGGGTTTTCCGGCTCATGGCGATTCCCCTCAGCTCTTCGCGATGATTTCGGCGGCGCGATGCACGCCCGCGCGGATGCGCTGATAGGTGCCGCAGCGGCAGAGATTGCCCGACATGGCCGCGTCGATCTCCGCGTCGGTGGGGTTCTTGCGCTTTTCGAGAAGCGCGGCGGCTGACATGATCTGGCCGGACTGGCAATAGCCGCATTGCGGCACGCCGATTTCGATCCAGGCGCGCTGGACGGCGTGGCTCTTGTCCTTCGAAAGTCCCTCGATGGTGGTGATTTTCTTGCCGGCGGCGGCGGAGGCCGCGGTCTGGCAGGAGCGCACCGGCTGTCCATCGACATGCACCGTGCAGGCGCCGCAGGCGGCGATTCCGCACCCGTATTTCGTGCCGGTCAGGCCAAGCGAATCGCGCAAAACCCAGAGCAGCGGGGTTTCGGGCTCTATGTCGACGCTGTGCGCCGCGCCATTGATGTTGAGTGCGATGGACATCGCCCGTCTCCTCTCCCCGTGACGCGCGTTCGCGCGATTTGTTGCTTTGGCGGGCCCGGGCCCGACGATCGGCACAAGAGCATGGACGGCGGCGCGAGGAAAGCGCCGCCGCCCGGCGCGAACGTCAGTTCGCCGCGAAGCAGTAGAGCAGGCCGGCGCCGCCGGTGCTCACGAGATCGCGCTGGCTGCAACCGCCGTCGTTCCCGCGCGAGGGGTGCGAGGAATTCCAGGACCGCGCCTGATCCGTGTCGGTGAGGCCGGTCCGGTCGATATGGCCAAGCATGGCCGCGCCCTTCGTGCTGCTGGTCCAGTTGCCGCAGGTCATGTCCTGGCCCGCCGGGAAGGCGCGGCCGTCCGTCTGCGAACCGGTGAGGGCGTCGTGAACGTTGGGCGCCCAGCCGACGCCGGGCAGTTTCTGGCCGCGCTCGGTGAGCGAGGTTTCCATGCCCATTTTGTTGCCCGCGCCGTGGAGGTCGTCGACGCTCTGGGCGATGGCGACGCCCTTGAAGTTCGTCCACGGGCCCTTGCCGATGCGGTCGCGGGCGTTGATCGCGGGCTTGCCGTCCGCCGGCTGGGTGCTGAGATAGGCCCGCCAGGTTTTGGCGCCCGCGCCGGCGCCCGTGGCCAGCGTCTGGCAATGTTTGTCGGCGCCTTCGAGGCCGCCGAGATCCGCGCCCTTGCCGAGTCCCGCGCTCGTGACGAAGAATCCCATGTTGGGCGATTGCGGCTGCGTCGGCGCCGCGGGGGCGGCGGGCTGCTGGGCGCTGGCGGACGCGGCGGCCAGCGCGGACGCGGAAAACGTCGCGATGAAAATATAACGCATTGCGGTCATCTGTGGTTCCCTCTCGCTGGAAGGCCTTGTGCCGGCGCTTCCTGCGTCGAAGGTAGCATGGATGTAACGCCAGCCGCGGGGCGATCACGCGTTTGTGTTTGCCGCCGAGCCCGGGCCGGAACCGGGGCGGGCGGAATCACCCGTGGATTTTCACGCGCCATTGGTCTTATTCTGGCGCGTGGAGAGGAACACGAGATGAAAGCCATTCGCATCCATTCGCACGGCGGCCCGGAAGTCCTGCAATGGGAGGACGTGGAGATCGCGCCGCCCGGGCCCGGCGAGGCGCGGCTTCGACACACGGCGATCGCGCTGAATTTTTCCGACATCAACATTCGCCGCGGCGGCTTCTACCAGAAGGATCCGCTGCCGATGCCGCTGATTCCCGGCAACGAGGCGGCGGGAATCGTGGAAAGCGTCGGGCCGGGCGTTACCGCGGTCAAGCCCGGCGACCGCGTGGGTTACGTCGGCGTCGGGGCGGGCTTCTTCGCCAGAACGGCCGCCTACGCGGAGTTTCGCAACGTGCCGGCGGAGCGGCTGGCGCATTTGCCGGCGGGCGTTTCCGATTTGCAGGCGGCGTCGGTGATGCTGAAGGGGCTCACCGCCTCGAACATCGTCAACAAGATTTACCGGCCCGAAAAGGGCGACCTCGTGCTCATTCACGCCGCGGCGAGCGGCGTGGGACTGTTGCTCGTGCAATGGTGCAAGCATTTTGGCGCGGAAGTGATCGGCACCGTTGGCAACGCGGACAAGGCGAAGATCGCCCGCGAACACGGCTGTGACCACGCGATCCTCTATCGGGAAACGGATTTCGTGGGCGCGGTGAAGAAGATTGCTCCCGGCGGCGTGCGCGCCGTGCTGGATGGCGTCGGCCTCGACACGTTCCAGAAATCCATGGACTGCACCGCGCCGTTCGGCGTGCTCGTCAATTATGGCAACGCCTCCGGCCACGTGCCGCCGATCGACATCATGCAATTGTCGCTGAAGGGCACTTTGTCGATGTGGCGTCCTGGCGTCAGCCACTTCCTCGGCGATCCCGCCCGGTTCAAGGCGCTTTGCGCCGAGCTTTTCAGTCTCGTCGAAAATGGCGTTCTCAAAACCGTCGCGACCCGGACCTATGCTTTGCGGGACGCCCGCCAGGCCCATGTCGACGCCGAGGCGGCGCGACACGCCGGTCCCGTCGTGCTGCTCCCCTGAGACTGGCGCGGGGGCGTCCCGGCCTGTACAAGACCGTGTGACAAAATTCCGGGCTGCCGCGCGACGCGGCAACGCCCAAAGCTCCGACGAGGGGCTGTTTTCGATGAAGGAACACGCCTTGACCGCTCGCTATTCTACCCTCGCGCAAGCCCTGCACTGGATCATCGCGCTGACGGTCCTCGGGATGTTCGTTCTCGGACTCAGTTTCGATTCCGTGCCGCGCGGCACGAAAACCTGGTGGGTCAATATTCACACGGTCGTGGGTCTTGTTCTGTTCGCGCTGGTTCTGTTCCGCCTGTTCTGGCGCGTTGGCCACAAGCCGCCGCCGCTGCCCGAAGGCACGAGCGACCTCGTGCGGATTTCATCGACCGCGATGCATCATGTCCTCTATTTGTTCATGGTCGTGATCCCGATCATCGGGATCGTCGCCTATGTCTGGCACGCGCGGGTGTTTGACTTCGGGCTTTTCAAGCTCGATTTCCACGTGGCGAACACGAAGACGATTTACGAGCCGGCGGAAGACCTCCACAAATATCTCGTCTTCACGCTGATGGGCCTCGTCGGCGTGCATTTCCTCGCCGCGCTCTGGCATCAGTTCATCAAGAAGGATGGATTGATCCTGCGGATGCTGCCGGGCCGCGATTGACGCCCGCGGGCCTCCGCGACGGAAATCCGGGGGCGCGCGACCGGGCCGGAGGCGCCGGGACGGCCCTCGCGCGCGTCACGGCGAACCGATCGCCACGGGGCCGGATTCCGGCGGCTCCTGAAATTGCAACGGCATTTCCCTCCGGCTATACCGGAACCGCACCGCTTACGCCGACTCGTATCGGCGAGTGAGCCAGAGGAGATTGTCATGATTTCGGTTACGTTTCCCGATGGCGCGCAGCGTCAGTTTCCCCCCGGCGTCACCGGCCTCGACATCGCGAAGGGAATTTCTCCCTCGCTCGCCAAACGCACCGTCGCGATGGCGCTCGATGGCGTGGTCGTGGATCTCGCCGATCCCGTTTCGAAAGACGCGAATATCGAGTTCGTCTCGCGCGAGGATCCGCGCGCGCTCGAACTCATCCGCCACGATTGCGCGCACGTGCTCGCCGAAGCCGTGCAGGCGCTCTGGCCGGGCACGCAAGTGACGATCGGTCCCGTGATCGAGAACGGATTTTACTACGATTTCCATCGAAGCGAGCCCTTCACGCCCGAGGATTTCGCCGCCATCGAAAAGAAAATGCGCGAGATCATCGGACGCGACGCTCCCTTCACGAAGGAAGTCTGGAGCCGCGCA
>CAISEY010000067.1 GCA_903884435.1 uncultured Hyphomicrobiales bacterium
CGGGAATCGCCTCCGCCGCGCCCACGCCGGCTTCCTCGCCCGCTCAGGCGGGCAAGCCCGGCGCGCCGCAGGTTCGCCCGGTCGCCGCTCCGCAGGCGGCCCAGCGTCCGAAAGGCCCGCAGCCCCTGCAGGCGTTCAGCGACGACGACGACTGACGGTTTCCCGTTTCGTCGGATCAGGGCCCGGCCTCGCGCCGGGCTTTTTCGTCGGGCGCGCCCGAAAAGCCGGAGCCGCCTTCCACCCTGCGTGAGCCCATGCTAATGGGCTGCCTGTTTCCGGGTCCGCGATCCCGCCAGACAGCGGGCCTCGCGGATTTCCGATTCGCCAATCCACATTCTTCGGGGTCGCGACCGCGCGGCCGCAGCCTTCGGGGTTTCGATGTCGACCACACCGCGGACAGCCGGACTTTCCAACAGCTTCTTTGGCGCTTCCCTCGCCGAGGCGGACCCCGAAATCGCGCGCTCCATCGAGCTCGAGCTCGGCCGTCAGCGCGACGAGATCGAACTGATCGCCTCCGAGAACATCGTCTCGCGCGCCGTGCTCGAGGCGCAGGGCTCGGTGATGACCAACAAATACGCCGAAGGCTATCCGGGCCGGCGCTATTATGGCGGTTGCCAGTTCGTCGACATCGCCGAAACCCTCGCGATCGAGCGGGTGAAAAAACTGTTCGATTGCAAGTTCGCGAACGTGCAGGCGAACTCCGGCAGCCAGGCGAATCAGGCGGTGTTTCTCGGTCTGCTGAAACCGGGCGACACGTTCATGGGGCTCGACCTCGCCGCGGGCGGCCACCTGACACACGGATCGCCGGTCAACATGTCCGGCAAGTGGTTCAGGCCGGTCAGCTATGGCGTTTGCGTCGTCGACCAGCGCGTCGACATCGAGGCGGTGGAGCGCCTCGCGCTCGAGCACAAGCCGAAACTCATCATCGCCGGCGGCTCCGCCTACGCGCGTCACTGGGATTTCGCGAAGTTCCGCGCCATCGCCGATTCCATCGGCGCGATCTTCATGGTGGACATGGCGCATTTCGCCGGCCTCGTGGCGGGCGGCGCGCATCCCTCGCCGTTTCCCCACGCGCATGTCGTGACCTCGACGACGCACAAGACGCTGCGCGGTCCGCGCGGCGGGCTCATCCTCACCAACGACGAGGACATCGCCAAAAAGATCAATTCCGCCATTTTCCCCGGTCTGCAAGGCGGACCGCTGATGCACGTGATCGCGGCGAAGGCGGTGGCCTTCGGCGAAGCGCTTCGCCCCGATTTCAGGGCCTACGCCGCGCAGGTCGTCGCCAACGCCGCCGCGCTGGCGGAGGCCATCGGCGAGGGCGGGTTCGATCTCGTCACCGGCGGCACGGACAATCACCTGATGCTCGTCGATCTGCGCTCGCGGAAGCTCACCGGCAAGGCCGCGGAGGCGGCTCTCGGCCGCGCGCACATCACCTGCAACAAGAATGGCGTTCCCTTCGATCCGGAAAAGCCGATGATTACCTCGGGCATTCGCCTCGGCTCGCCGGCGGCGACCTCGCGCGGCTTCGGCCTCGCGGAATTCCGCGAGGTTGGCGCTCTGATCGTTGAAACG
>CAISEY010000068.1 GCA_903884435.1 uncultured Hyphomicrobiales bacterium
CCGGGGAGGCGCTGCAAAGGGAATTGGCGAAGATTGCCAATATGCCGGCCGCCGATGTGCCAGTCGGCCCTGACGAATATGCCAATGTCCAGCAACGCGAATGGGGCGAGCCGCGCCGGAAAGCGGCCGCCAATATCGCCTCGAACCAGCATTTCGAGATCGGCGAGGCGCTGGGCCTGATGGATTTCGAGGCAGCGAGCCGAATGTCGGGCGCGCGTTTCGTGGTGCTCAAGGGCGCGCTGGCGCGGCTGGAACGCGCGCTCGGCCAATTCATGCTGGACGTCCAGACAAGCGAGAACGGCTATACCGAGATCAACCCGCCGCTGCTCGTGCGCGACGAGGCGATGTTCGGCACGGCGCAATTGCCGAAATTCGAGAACGACCAGTTCTGGGCCATTTCCGGCGAATTGCTCGTCGATCTGAACGAGGACACCATCGTCGGATACGACCGGTTCGAGGCGCAGGCGGCCTTCATGAACAGGATCGCCACGCTGAGGAAGGAGCGTCTCGGCCTCATCCCGACGGCCGAGGTGCCGCTCACCAACCTCGTGCGCGAATCCATCCTCGAGGAAAAGCAGCTTCCCCTTCGCGTCGCCGCGCTGACGCCCTGTTTCCGCGCCGAGGCGGGTGCGGCGGGGCGAGACACCCGCGGCATGATTCGCCAGCACCAGTTCCCCAAGGTGGAGATGGTCTCGATCACGACGCCGGAAGCGTCGCTGGAGGAACACGAGCGCATGACGGCGTGCGCCGAGGAGGTGCTGAAACGCCTCGGCCTGCATTTCCGCACGGTGACGCTCTGCACCGGCGACATGGGCTTCGCCAGCCAGAAAACCCACGACATCGAGGTCTGGCTGCCCGGACAGAATCGCTTCCGGGAGATTTCGTCCTGTTCCGTGTGCGGCGACTTCCAGGCGCGGCGCATGAACGCCCGCTACCGGCCCGCCGAAGGGAAGGGGACGCGATTCGTCCACACGCTCAACGGCTCCGGTGTCGCCGTCGGTCGCGCGCTCGTCGCCGTGCTGGAAAATTACCAGAACGCCGATGGAAGCGTGACGGTGCCCGCCGTCTTGCGGCCCTACATGGGCGGACTCGACCGGATCGAAGCGGCGCCCAGATAGCAGGCGCCCCGCGACGATTGTCCAGGCGGCTGCCGAATTTGTTGCCGTTATGCCACGCGGGCGATCTTTGACGGGGTCCGACGCGGTTCGGGCGGCTTTGCGGTTGCGCTCGATCCGCGAGGCGCCTATTCAGGGTCAGCCGCCGCGGAAACACGCTCGCCAGCGTTGTGTACCGGAAATCGTGGTTACTCGATACGCGGCGTTCATCTGACTTTTACTGATTCGCCCGCTTTGGCCGGCGGATCAAAGTTTTGGAGACTGGCATGAAAAAGACCCTTCTTCCGCTTCTCGCGGCTTCGCTTCTCGGCACGACCGCCATGGCGGCGGATCTTCCCGGTCGTTCGGCTCCCCTCGCGCCGGCTCCGGCGATGATGCCGATCTTCACGTGGGCCGGCTTCTACGCCGGCGTTCAGGGCGGCTACGCCTGGGGCAACGGCAGCGGCGGCGGCTTCAACGCTGCCGGCGCGCAGATTTCCGCGGCCAGCCAGAGCCCGTCGGGCCTGTTCGGCGGTCTTCACGCGGGCTACAACTGGCAGAACGGCTCGCTCGTTCTGGGCGGCGAAGTCGATGCGGAAGTGTCCGGCGTCCGCAAGGACAACCTGGGCATCGCCGGCAACGGCGTGAAGTCCGAGGAATTGTTCCGCGCGTCGTTCCGCCTCCGCGCCGGCGTCGCCTTTGATCGCGCGTTGCTTTACGCAACCGGCGGTCTGGCCATCGCCGACCTCAAGAACACCTATAACAGCTTCGTCGTTGGCCAGCCGCTGTTCGCCGTTGACAGCACGCGCACGGGCTGGACCCTTGGCGCCGGTCTCGAATACGCCTTCACCAACAACTGGTCGGGCCGCGTCGAGTACCGCTACACGAAGTTCGGTTCGCAGAACGACGCCGGCTTCCCTGCCGCCTTCGGCGCTCTGGCGCGCGCCAACTGGAACTACAACGACAGCGCCATCCGCGTTGGCCTGACCTATCACTTCAACGCCCCGGCCGGCCCGGTCGTCGCGAAGTACTGAAAACAGATTTCTGGCTGAAACGCGGCGCCCGGCCTTTCAGGCCGGGCGTTTGCGTTTCGGGGGCGATCGTCACGCGATTTCCATGCGTCCCGGCCACAAAAGCTGTAGTTTGAGTCCCCACACGGATCTTTTTCCGCCAGAGACCAGCCCCGCGATGCGCATTCTCATCACGAACGACGACGGCATCAACGCCCGCGGCCTCGCCGTTCTCGAAACCATCGCACGGCAAATCTCCGCGGACGTGACGGTGGTCGCCCCCGAATCAGACCAGTCCGGCGTCGCCCATTCGCTCTCCCTCAACGATCCCCTGCGCCTGCGCGAGGTGTCGCCGGGGCGTTTCGCCGTCAAGGGCACGCCGACCGATTGCGTGCTGATGGGCATTCACAAGATCATGGGGGACGGCAGGCCGGACCTCGTGCTGTCCGGCGTCAACCACGGGCACAATCTCGCGGAGGACGTGTTTTATTCGGGCACGGTCGCCGGAGCGCGCGAGGGCGCCATTCTCGGCATCCCCTCGATCGCCCTGTCCCAGGGTTACGCGCCGGGAATGCGCGACGATGTCCACTGGGCCTGCGCGGAAACCCACGCGCCTGAAATCATCCGCCGCCTTCTCGCCCATGGCGTGCCGCGCGACCGGCTCATCAACGTCAATTTTCCCGGCTGCGCGGCGAGCGACGTCAAGGGCGTCGCCGTGACCGCCCAGGGCCGCCGCGACATGAGCGTCGTCAGCCTCGAGGAGCGGCGCGACGGGCGCCAGAAGCCCTATTTCTGGATCAGATACGGCCGCTCGCGCGCGACGCCGCCGGCGGGCAGCGATCTCGAGGCCGTTTACGGGGGCAAAATCTCCATTACGCCGCTCCAGCTCGACCTGACCGACAACCTGACCCGCGGCCGCCTCGCGGAGCTGTTTTCGTGACGAGCCGCGGCGCTTCCCCGAAACCGGGGAACATGCTGCAACCCGATCTTTTCGCGCCCGCGCCGGAGGCCACGATGGCCTTCATCCTGCGTTTGCGCGCCCGCGGAATTTCCGACGTGGACGTCCTGCGCGCTCTGGAAACCGTGCCCCGGCATCTGTTCGTGCCGCATCTCTACGCCGACCTTGCCTGGCGCGACGTCGCCCTGCCGATCGCTTGCGGACAGACCATGCCGGAGCCGTTCCTCGTGGGCAAGATGATGGAGGCGCTGGCTCCCGCGCCAGCTCACCGCGTCCTCGAAATCGGATCGGGATCCGGCTACAGCGCCGCCGTTCTCGCGAAACTCGCGCGGGAAGTCGTGTCCTATGAACGTTTCCGCTCCCTCGCCGGGGAAGCGTCCGCCCGCCTCGGGCAACTGGGAATCCTCAACGCGCGCGTCGTTCACGGCGACGGACTTTCCCCATCCGCCGACCTCGGCGCCTTCGACCGTGTGTTGATGCATGGCGCCATCGAGCGCGCGCCCGATGAAATCCTCGCGGTGCTCGCGGAAAATGGCGTCGTGGTGTTCGCCCGAAACGACGCGCGGGGCAGGGGCGTTCTCATGCGCCTCGCGCATGATTCCGTGGCCGGCTGGAGCGAGACGACGCTGGGGCCATGCCGCGCGACGGACCTTGTTCCGGGAAAATCAACCACGTTTTAATCGTGGTCCGTCAGCCCCTTGAGGGGCGGGAACGGCATTTTCAGGGCGTTTCAAGCCAAAAAGCAATTCATCATAAACTCTCCCTTAACCCGCATGGTTTCTAATCCTTGCAGTGACAGAGCGTTAAGTGTGGGTTTTGCGATGCGTCATCAGTTGCGTCTCTCTTCTTCGGCCGTGGCGATACGCGTCGCCATCGCCAGCGCCGCCGCCCTGCTGGTCGCCGGTTGTTCTTCAGAATCGACCCGTTTCGCCGAGGGCGGGAGCGATCTCACCCCGACCGCGACGATTCCCTACACGCCCGCGCAGACGCCGCGAAAGCCGCTCCTGACCGGCGGGACCGTGAACGGGATTGGCGCGTCCGACGCGGGAACCTACGCCATGGGCGCGGCCGTGAGCGCGGTCGCGAGGCCCCAGCCCATCGAAACCCGCGCTCTGGCGCCGGTGGCCGTCCGTTCGGTCGCCGCGCCCGCCGCCGCGATCGCGCGTCCCTCCCTGACTCCGAGTCCCTCGCTC
>CAISEY010000069.1 GCA_903884435.1 uncultured Hyphomicrobiales bacterium
AGCGGGGCCGCGATCGCGGCCGCCTTTCTGCTGTCCGCCGCCGCGGCCAGCGCGCAAACCCCGCCAACGGAACCTTCGGCGGCTCCGCCCGCCGCCGCCGCGACGCCCGAGACGCCGGCCACGCCTGCTCCCGCAGCGACACCGGCGCCAGCCCCCGCTCCCGCCGCGACTCCCGCTCCAGCCCCCGCGGCTCCGGCTCCCTCGGCGACCGCGGCTCCGGCGCCAGCCCCGGCGGCCGCGGCCCCCGCCGCGCCGAAGAGTCTCACCGGCGCCGCGGCCATCGCCGCCATCGCCGGCAACACCCTGACCGGCAAGGTCGATGGCGCGGACAAGGCGATCTTCTTTTCCAACGACGGCCGCATGACCCTGATCGAGGATTCCGAACAGACCCAGGGAAACTGGGAATTGCGCGGCACGGAAGTCTGCATCCTCGTCGAGGACGAGGACGACGATTGCTACGGCCTTGAAGTGACCGGCGACATGGCGACCCTTCGCGAGGACGCGACGACCTCCTATCGCATGGCCATCGAGAAGGGGAACACGAAGAAACTGCCGCTGGCGAAGAAGTAGCGGCCGCGAAGGACGCGTCTTCCCCGGCGCGTCCATCTCGTCTAACCTTCCCTGAAAGGCGCGCCACGCGAGGGCGCGCCAGCGGGAAGGAACGCCATGACGAAACCGGGCGCCGGCGCGGTCGCGCTTTTCGTTCTTGCCCTGTCTTGCGCGACCGGCGCCGCGGTCGCCGACGACGTCGCGGATTTCTATCGCGGCAAGACCATCGTCATGACCATCGGCTCCTCCGCCGGCGGCGGCTATGACGCGCTGTCGCGCGCGGTGGCGCGCTTCCTGCCCGGACACATCCCCGGCGCGCCCGCCGTCGTCACGCGCAACCAGCCAGGCGCGGGTGGCGTCCTCGCGGCGAAATACCTTTACACAATCGCGCCGCGCGACGGCACGGCGATGGGCCTGCTGCGCAACCTCGCGCCTCTCGAACCGCTTTTCGGCACGCGGGAAGCCGATTACGACGCGACGAAATTCAACTGGCTCGGCACGCTCGCCGTCGAGACGGGGCTGGTGATCGTCTGGCGCGACTCGCCGTTCAAATCCATCGAGGACATGCGCGCGCGCGAGTTCCTCTCCGCCGCCGATGGCGTGAGTTCGCAGCCCGCCTTCTATTCGCGCCTGCTCAATGAATTGCTCGGCACGAAGATCAGGGTCGTCGCCGGTTACGCGGGCCAGAACGAGGCCTATCTCGCCATCGAGCAGCACGAGGTCGACAGTTTTGGCGTCACCTACTGGAGTTCGCTCACCTCGACGAAACAGGAATGGCTGCGCGACGGGAAAATCCGCGTTCTCCTGCAATTCGGCCCCGTGCGCGAGCCGGCGCTGAAGGACGTTCCCTACGCGCCAGACATGGCGGCGTCGGCGGAAGATCGCGAACTGTTCCGCGCGGCGTACGCGCCGCTGACCCTGGGCCGCCCCTTCGTGCTGCCGCCGGACGTGCCGCCGGAGCGGGTCGCCGCCCTGCGCAAGGCCTTCGGCGACATGATCGCCGATCCGCGATTCCGCGCCGAAGCCGACAGGCTTGGCCTTCTCGTCGACAATCCCCGCACCGGCGCGCAATTGCAGGAGGAACTGGAGCGGCTTTACGCCATGCCGCCGGCTCGACTTGAGCGGCTGCGCGCGCTGGCGCGGGCGCGGTGAGGCGAGAGCCAGTTTACTTCACGAGCCCGTCCAGCCTCTCCACCGCGTCCGCGAATTCCGTGAGCATGTCCATCACGGTCTGGCGCACGCTCGTCTCGCTCCTGATCTGGCCGATCACCTGACCGGCCGGGTGGCTCAGAAAATCCTCCGGGCGGGCGCGGCCGGCGCGGTGCATGACTTCCTTGGTCATCAGGCCCTGCATCGGCATTTGCAACACCTCCGGCGCGTCCGGCTTCGTCCAGGCCTCGGTCCACCGGCTCGCCAGGACGCGGTTGTTCTTGCCGGACCACGCCTTCGTGATACGCGCGTCAGAGGAGGACGCGGCGACGATTTTCCGCTTGATCGCCGGATCGAGCTCGCTTTGCGCGGTCGCGAGCCAGATCGAGCCGCACCAAACGCCCTCCGCGCCGAGCGCCAGCGCCGCGGCCATCTGCCGCCCGTTGCCTATGCCGCCCGCCGCCAGCACCGGCAACGGCGCCACCGCGTCCACGACTTGCGGCGTCAGCACCATCGTCGAGATGTGACCCGTGTGCCCGCCCGCCTCGGCGCCCTGCGCGATGACGAGATCGACGCCGGCGTCGCGCTGGCGACGCGCGTGTTCGGGGCTCCCGACCAGCGCGCCAACCTTGATCCCCAGCGCGTGGGCGCGCTCGACGAGATCCGGCGGCGGCTTGCCGAGCGCGCTGACGACGAGCTTCACCGGATGGCGAAACGTCACGTCGAGAAGCTCGCGATGCTGGTCCGGCCGGATCTTGAGGCGGCCCAGGGCCTCGCGCTGGAACCGCGCGGCCTCGTCGCCCGGCAGCGGCGGCACGCCGGACGCGGCCATGACCTTTTCGAGAAAGGCGCGATGCGCCGGCGGCAACAGATCGCGCGGCTCGCCCTTCAACGCGTCCTCGACGGGCGCCGAGCGTCCGGGCATGAGAAAATCGATCCCGTAGGGTCGCCCGCCCGCGTGGGCGTCGATCCAGGCGAGTTCGATCTCCAGTTGTTCCGGCTCGACGCCGCCGCCGAGGACGCCGAAGCCGCCCGCCCTCGAAACCTCGACGACAACGTCGCGGCAATGGGAGAAGGCGAAGATCGGAACCTCGATCCCGAACATCTCGCAAATTCTGGTGCGCATCAGGGCTCCTGTTCGGCGAAAATTTCGCGGGCGCGATCGACGACCCGCTTTGGCGTCGCGACCATTTTCGCGATCATCTCCTGCGCTCGCGCGCCCTCGATGAAATCGAGATCGAGGTTGATCTTCTGGGCCTCGGCGACCGCCTCGGGATCGCGCACCGTTCGCGAAAAAGCCTGGCGCAGAGCCTCTACCCGCGCCGGCGGCGCGCCCGGCGGCGCGATGAGCGGCCGCCCGAGATCCTGACACGAGAGAATGAGGTCGATGACCTCGCGGTCGAGATCGTTCCCGACGAGTTCCTTGATGCAGGGAACGTCGGGCAGATGGCGGCTGCGCTCCAGCGTCATCTGCATCAGGATTTTCGATTTGCCGGACGAGAGCCAGTCCGGACGCGCCTTCAGTGTCGTCGCCAGCGACACCGCGGCGGTGCCAGCGAGTTCGCCCGTCTCCATCGCCTGCAAGGTCTCGATGGCGCCGGGATAGGCGGGGATGTTCTTCAGGCGGGCGCCCAGCAGATGATTGATGACGCGATAAAACGTCGAGGCGTCGCTCGTCGCGCCGGTGGCCCCCACCGGATATTCCATCCCGGACAGCACGTCGGCGAGCGTCGTCGGCTTCGCCTGCCAGAATTGCAGCACGCCAACCTCGCGATTCATGCTGCCGATCCAGTTGAACTTGTCGGCCTCGTAACGCGCCAGCGAATTCGTGCGCAGGATCGGCTCCGTCGGCAACGTGCGCTCGGGCATGCCAAGTTCACTACCGTCCTTCGCCGCGACGTTGTAGAGCCGGTTCGTCATCGCCAGCCCGCCGCTGCCGGGCATGTGGCTGATGACGATCGACGGGTTGCCCGGCAGATACTTGCCCATGTGACGCGACAACAACCGCGCGTAGAGATCGAAACTGCCGCCCGGCGTCGTGCTCATGTAGATCGTCACCTGGCGGAACGGCGCGATGTCGGCCTGGGCGGCGGCGTTCCGGACGAAGCCGGAGGACGCTCCCGCGGACAGGGCGAGCAGACGCAGGGCGTCGCGCCGCGAACGCATCGCGCGGTGCATGGCATCCTCCCGATGTTTTCGGACGGACTTTTGTCCGCCCGTCAGTGCTTGCGCAGGATCACCAGACCATCCAGCGCGAACCCGCCGCGTCCCGCTTCCAGGGCGACGAAGGGATTGATGTCGATGGCCTCGATCACGTCGCCGAAATCGCGCGCCACGCGGCCGAGCGCCACGAGCGCGTCGACCACGCACTGGCGGTCGTGCGCGCCCGCGCCGCGATAGCCCGCGAGCAATTTGCCGGCGCGGGTGCGGTCGATCATCTCGTTGGCCGCCTGTTCGTCGATTCCTGGAGGCCCGAAGGTCGCGTCCTTCATCAGTTCGAGCCAGACGCCGCCGCTGCCGAACATGACGACGCAGCCAACGTCCGGATCGTGCGTGACGCCCATCGCGAGTTCAAGGCCTCCCCTGACGAAGGGCGCGACCAGCACGCCCTCGATCCGCGCGCCCGGCTTGAAGGCCGTCACGCTCGCCATGATCTCCGCGTGGGCGCGGCGCAGGTCTTCCGGACCGCCGATGTCGAGGCGCACGCCGCCGGCGTCGCTCTTGTGCGCGATGTCCGCGCTGACGATCTTCAGCACCACGGGATAGCCGATGGAGGCCGCGGCCGCGACCGCCTCGTTCACGTTCGCGGCGACGATCTCGCGCGGCGCGGGCACGCCGCAATCGCGCAGGAAGGCCTTGGACGCCGCCTCGTCGAGCGTCGTGCTCTCGCCGGTCTTCGCCATGGCGCGCGCGCGGCGCAGCACGTCGGTTTCCGCGACGGGCGCGCCCTTGCCCGCGACGCGCGCGGCGAAGTCCCTTGCGGCGACGTAGTCGATCACGGAACGCAGCGCGCGCATCGACTTGTCGGGCTCCTGCAGGAACGGCGTGTTCGGCAGGCGCGCGCGCAGGTCGCGGCTGTAGTCCGTGAAGTGGTAGGAAATCATCGAACAGAAGGCGAGCGGCTTCGTCACCTCGCCCGAGGCGACCATGGCGTTGACCCTCGCCAGGTTCGATTCCTTGGAATGGCCCGCCTCGCGCAGGATTTCCTCCTGCAACAGCAGCACGTCGATGGCTGGATCCGCGAGCGTCACGCGGATCGCCTCGATGTAGTTTTCCTGGCTCGACAGCGCCGCGAATCCGGCGTCGAGCGGATTGCCGATGATCGTGCCGACGCCGAGAATCTTGCGCAGCTTCTGTTTCGTGTCCTCGGCGAGCGGCGGCAACGTCACGTCGTTGGCCGCGGCCGCGTCGATCAGCAGGCCGCGCAATCCGCCCGAGAACGTCAGCGCGCCGACGCCGCGTCCGCGCGGCAACGGCGCGTGGAGGAAAAACTCCGTCGCCTCGATGGCGTCGTCGAGCGTCCTGACGCGCACCGCGCCGGCGGCGCCCGCCGCCGCGTCGAAGGCCTCGAACGTGCCGGCGAGCGCGCCCGTGTGCGCCATCGCCGCGGCGCGGCCTTCCCGGGAGCCGCCGAGTTTCATCACCACGACGGGCTTGCCCGCCGCGCGCGCGATCCGGCACGCGTCGAGGAAGTCCGCGCCCGAATGGATCGCCTCGAGGTAGCAAACGATGACCTTGATGTCCGGCTCGGCGGCGAAATAGCAAATGTAGTCGGCGGCGGTGAGCCCGGCCTGATTGCCGATGGTGAGAAGGTAACCGGCGCGCAATCCGCGGTCGTTCAGCGTGCGCTTGATCGCGGTGCCGACGCCGCCGCTCTGCGCGACGATGGCGACGGGTCCAGGCAGCATGTCGTGCGCGCGACCGTCGGTCATGGTCATCAGCTTCGACGGCGCCGCGAGATTGCCAAGGCAATTGGGGCCGGAGACCGCGAGCCCCGTCTTCACGATGGTCTCGCGCAACTCGCGCGTCAACTTTTCCGCGGCCTCGCCCTCGGCCTCGTCGAACCCGGCGGTGAAGATGGTCGCGCTGCGCGCGCCGCGCGCGGCGGCCTCCACGAGGAGCGGCGCGACATGCGGCGCGGGCACGACGACGACAAGGTGATCCGGCTTTTCCGGCAGCGACGCGAGATCGCGATAACATTTCTCGCCCCAGACCTCGTCGCGACCGGGGTTGAACGGATAGACCGGGTTGGGAAAGCCATAGCGCTTCAGGTTCCGGAAGGCGGAGCGCGACCAGCTGTGGCCCTTGTCGCTCGCGCCGGCGATGACGATGTTGCGCGGCGCGAGCAGGGCGGAAACCTTCTCGCGCGCGACAGCCGCCCGCTCCAGCGCCTTCTTGCTTGTTTCCTCGGTCAAAACTCTCTCCCGGAACCGGCGACGACACGATCGCTCGTCACATCGGCGGGCGCGAGATCGCCCGGTGCGTCATCCATCCCGACTGGCCGCGAACGCCATGCGAAAAAAGATCGCACGCGGTCCCGCCGCGGTCAAGAATTGGCGCCGGCTCTCACTCCGTGGCGATGGCGACGGCCGCGCGCACGACGGATTCGGGCGCGTCGAACGTATGGGCGACGACGCGCTGCAATTCCTCGCCGGAAAGCGGCCCCAGATCGAGATTGCGCTTCGCGACCTCGGCGCGGAACGCCGGATCGGCCGCCATGGCGTCGAACGCGCGTCGTAAAATCGTCAGCCGTTCGCCCGCGACCTCCGGCGGCGCGACGAGCGCGCGCCCGACCTCCGCGGTCCCGCCGAACAATTCGAGTATCTGGCGCTCTTCCGGCGCGCGGGCGACCTCCACCATCGCCGGCGCGTCGGGAAAGGCGGGGTGGCGCCGCAGGGCGTATTGCACGATCACCGAGACGAAACCGTCGCGTATCCATCGCGGCTTGTTGAAGAGCAACGTGTCGGCGGATTCATGGCTCGCTTCGGCCTCGCCACGCTCCATGGCGAGCGTCGCGCCGGTCGTGCCGGGATAACCCTTCACGATCCTGAATTTCGTGCCGCCATATTTGTTCATCAGCCGCGGCATCACGTCCGTCGTGCTGCCCGCGCTCGTCGCCGCCAGAATGAGTTCGCGCCGCCGCGCGTCCTCCAGCGTGCGCACGCCGGAATCGCTTCGCGCGATCGTGACCTCGACCGCCGACGCGAGCCGGCCGATCCAGTTCAGGCGGCGCGCGTCGTATTCAATCCCGGCCTCGCCGAGAATTTGCCGCAGCGCCGCGGCCTGGCTCACCATCCCGAAGGTCAGCCCGTCGCGCGGGGCCTGTGTCGCCAGATAATTCGCCGCCTTGAGCCCGCCCACGCCCGGCATGTGCTTCACGACGATCGAGGGATTGCCGGGAATGAAGCGCGGCAGGGCGCTGGCGGCGAGGCTCGAATAAACATCGTAGGAGCCGCCGGGATTGTAGCCGACGACGAGCGATATTTGCTTGCCGCGAAAGAACCTGTCCGCGGGCTGCGCCCGCGCCTGGGAAAACGCCAGTCCCGCGATCACGGCGAGCGGCGCGTTCAACCAACCGCGCAAGCCACGCATCGCCGGATCTCCTCGCCGCGTCTTTCGGAGCAAGCTAGACAGGGCGTCGCCGGGCGTCAACGCGGCTCGCGGGATGTTTACTTCGCCAGCGGGAGGAATAGCATGACCCTGAAATTCGGCGGAACTCCGAAACGGGATGGAAACATGAGAAACCCGGTCGCCGGTCTGATTCTGGTTGCGTCCGGCATTTTCGCCAGCGGCGGGGCCGGCGCCGACGATTTCTACCGGGGCAAGACGCTGTCGATCCTCGTCAACTTCACGACCGGCGGGCCAACCGACGTCGAGGCCCGCCTCGTCGCGCGCCACATCGGAAAGCACATCGCGGGTTCGCCCAATATCGTCGTGCGCAACATGGGCGGCGCCTCCGGCGTCGTCGGCATGAACTGGCTCGGCGAAATCGCGGCGCCGGACGGCCTCACCGCCGGCTATTTCACCGGCGCCGCATCGAAGACGGCCATCGGCGAAGCCGGGCTGCGCGTCGACCTCGCGAAATATTCCTTTGTCGCGAGCGGTCCCGGCCTGCTCGTGACCTACATGCGGACAGACGTGAGCCCTGGCCTCAAGGTCCCCGCCGACATCATGAAGACCCGCGACTTCTGGGCCGCCGGCCTTCTGCCGGGCACGGACAAGGACGTGCGAACGCGCATGCAACTCGACATGCTCGGGATCAGGTATCACTACATCTCGAACTACCCCGGTTCGGCCGAGGCGCGCCTCGCGCTCGAACGCAACGAAATCCAGATGTACACGGAATCGATGCCGACCTATCGCTCGGCGGTCGAGCCCAATCTCGTGAAGACGGGCGCGGCGATTCCCATTTGCTTCGATCCGCTCGACGACGGCGAAACGCTCTCGCGCGCGCCGGAGGCCGACGGCATCGGGGCGAAGCCGTTTCACGAACTGCTGCTGGAGGTCAAGGGCGCATTGCCGAAGGGCGAGATGTGGGAGGCCTACCGGCTGATAAACTTTCTTGGCTCGACGCTGATCCGCGCCATCGTCATGCCGCCAGGCAGCCCGCGCGAGGCCGTCTCGGCGCTGAAATCCGCGCTCGCGGCGCTCGACACGGACGCGGACTATCGCGCCGACGCGCTCAACGTCATCAAGTTCGTGCCGCGCTACGTCGTCGACGACAAAATGGAAAAATTGTTCCGCGAGAAGCTGACGCCGGACCCGAAACTTCAGGCCTTCATCAGCGCCTACGTGGAGGCTGGCAGGGCGAGCCTCGGGAAGTAGCGACGATCAACGCGAGGCCGGCGCGACGACCGGCCCGCGAACGGGAGGAAAAGATGATGAAACACGCAAGCGCGCTGGCGCTGTTCGCGGGCCTCGCGGCGTTTGTCGCTGTCGCGCCGTCGATGGCGGAGCAACTCGATGTCGTGAAGGTCGCGATACCCCAGCGCGGATCGTGGGAAACCTCGCCCGCCGACCTCGGTCGCGAAAAGGGCATTTTCGCGAAGCACGGAATCATGACCGAGACACTTTACACCGCGGGCGGCGGCGAGACGATGCAGGCGCTGATTTCCGGCAGCATCGACGTCGCCGCGGCGACCGGAACCGCCGCCGTGCTCGCGACCTTCGCCAAGGGCGCGCCGGTGCGCCCGATCGCGAGTTCGATCACGGGCGCGCAAAATCCGTTCTGGTACGTGCCCATGGATTCGCCGCTCAGGTCGCTGAAGGAAGCCGCTGGCAAGACCATCGCCTTTTCGGCGACCGGTTCGTCGTCGCATCTCGCGACGCTCGCGCTGGTGCGGCAATCCGGCGCCGACCTGCGCGCCATCGCGGCGGGCACGTCGGAGGCGACCTACACCCAGGTCATGTCGGGCCAGATCGACATTGGCTGGGCGGCGGCGCCCTTCGGCATCGCGCAGATCGAACAGAAGCGCATCCGCATCATCGCCAAATACAACGACATTCCCGAATATCGCGACATGACCGCGCGGATGCACGTCGCCAATCTGGAATTCCTGACGAAGCGCCCCGACGTGGCGAAGCGCTTTCTCGCCGCCTACGACGAAACGCTCGACTGGATGTTTGGCGGCGACGAACCGCTCGAGGTCTTCGGCAAACTGTACGCGCTGCCGGTGAGCGAGACGCGCATCACGCGCGATCAGCTCTACTCGCGCCACGCGCTCGATCTGAGGCGCCTCGGCCTCGATTACGCGATCGTCGAGGCCCTGTCGCTCAAGTTCATCGCGCGTCCCTTCACCCCGGACGAAACCGGCGAATTGCTGAAATATTTCATCAAGTGACGCGCGCGGGATCGCCGCCGCGGCCCCGATGTTGACACCCGCCGCGGGTGGACCGATCCTCGTGGCGTCAGCGGCGGGAACAGCCGCTTCCGGGAGGGTGGGAACATGATTTCACGCGCGAAGACAATTGCGTTCGTCCTGCTCGCGGCCCTGCTCGCGGCGCCGCGCGCCGGCGTCGCGCAAACCTCGACGTTCCCGTCCCAGCGCATCACGATCGTGGTCCCGTCCGCGGCCGGCGGCGCCACGGACATCATCGCGCGCGTGATCTCCCAACATCTTGGCAAGGCGCTCAACCAGACCGTCGTGGTGGAGAACCGCAGCGGCGCCAATGGAAACATCGGCGCGCTCTCGGTCGTGCGCGCGCCGCCCGATGGACACACCCTTCTGCTGGCCGCGACGAACAATCTCGTCACCAATCAGTTCACGATGGCCAACATGGGCTTCGACCCGATCGCCGACCTCGCGCCCGTCGCCTTCGTCTCCGACGCGCCCGAACTCGTGGCGGTCACGAATTCGTTCCCCGCGAAGGACATGAAAGAATTCATCGACGCCGTGCGCGCGAAGCCGGGAGCCTACAATTATGGAACGCCTGGCGCCGGAACGGTGCCGCATCTTTCGGTCGAGCGGCTGCTTCGCGCCACCGGAACGAAAATGACGCATGTTCCCTATCGAGGCTCGGCCGCCGCGATGGTGGACGTCGCGTCGGGCGGCATCCAGATGACCATGGCGACGCTTGGCAGCATCGAGCCCTTTCGTCAGGCCGGCACGGCGCGCGTTCTCGGCATCGCCGGACGAAAGCGCCTGAAGTCCATTCCCGACATTCCCACCTTCGACGAGCAGGGACTGAAAAATCTCGAAATGTCCGGCTGGTGGGGCGTGCTCGCGCCGCGGGGCACGAGCCAGGACACCATCCAGTTTCTCAACGCGAAACTGAGGGACGCCTTCTCCAACCCGGAAAACGTCGAGACGCTCGGTCGTCTGGGCATTGTCGCCTACGCGGAATCCGTCGATTATTTCGAGAAGTTCATTCTCCGGGAACTTGGCGTCTGGGAGGCCGTCATCAAGGACATCGGCCTCAAGCCGGAATAGGTCCGCGACGCGTTCACGGAACCGGTCGCGCGTGCGCGGGCGCGGGCGGCGTGCCCCATCCGGTCACGAGATTGGCGGGATCCCAGACGCGGGGCCGTTGCGGCCTGTCCGTGTGCCACGGGCGAGGCTCGAAATAGCCGAGCGCCTCGTTCTTCATCTGGTCGAGCTCGCAATAATATTCCACGACGTGATCGTCGGGATTGCGATGATAGGCCGCGACGTTGTGGCCCGGCCCGCCCTGCCTCAATGGACCCCACCCCAGGGGAACGCGATGCATCGAAAGGGTTTCGCAGCTTTGCTGCACATGCGCGAAATCCTTCAGTTCGAACGCGATGTGATGGAGCCGCGGCCTCGACGCGCGGAAAAAATTGACCGTGTGATGGTCCGGGTTGCACCGCATGAACACGAAGAAATCGCCCAGCCAGTCGGACACGCGAAAGCCGAGGATTCGCTCGTAGAAGCTCACCATCGCCCGCACGTCCGGGCTGAAGAACGCAACGTGCCCCACCTTCAGCGGACCGACGCCCGCGACGCTTCGATTGCCAGAAAGGAAATCCCAACTCCGGAAAAGATCGATTCCGACGCCGTTGGGATCGCTGAACGACAGAACCTCCGCCGTCCCGGGAAATGGATCGTGACGAAGCTCGTTCTTCACGCCCTCCGAATTGAGAAACGCCCGCATCGCCGTGAAATCCGACTCCGGCGCGACCTCGAAGGACATTCGCGTGCAATCGGCGCGCGTCGAGCTTTCGAGCGTCACGGTCAATTGTCCGATCTTGCTGGCGAGATGCGCCCGCCGCCCGTTGCTGTCCGCGTCCACGAGCCCGTTCACGTCGATGAAATAGTCGAGGGATTTTTGAAAATCCCTCGTCTCGATGGTCGCGTGCCCGAGGCGTTGCGCCCTGATCATGCGTTCTCTCCCCTCGATGGCGTGGATCGATTTGCCACGCGCTCGCGCGGCGATACTATGCTCCCGGCGACGCGCCCGATCAACAAGGGCGTCACGCAAGTCTCGGGAGCCCCGCCATGAAACGCCCGTTCGCGAAAACATTCGCCGCCCTTCTGTCCGGCCTCTGCCTCGCCCCGGCTCCCGCGCGCGCGGCGACGGACGAACTCGTCGCGGCGGCGAAACGCGAGGGAGAAGTGACCTGGTACACGACGCTGATCGTCGACCAGCTCGCCCGCCCCATCTCGAACGCCTTCGAGAAGAAATACGGGATCAAGGTGAATTTCGTCCGCTCCGCCGACGCGGAACTCGCCCTGCGCCTCTTCAACGAGGGCCGCGCCGGCAAAATTCAGGGCGATATTTTCGACGCGACGACGGGCTCCGGCACGCTGAAAAAGGAAGGCCTTCTGTTGCAATGGCGTCCGGACTCCGCCGCTCATTTTCCGCGGGAATACACCGATACCGAAGGCTACTGGACGCCCATGTCGCTCTACGTCATGGAGCCTGGCTACAACACCG
Organism: uncultured Hyphomicrobiales bacterium; assembly: GCA_903884435.1. Lineage (GTDB taxonomy): Bacteria > Pseudomonadota > Alphaproteobacteria > Rhizobiales > Beijerinckiaceae > Terripilifer. The sequence goes on from CAISEY010000069.1 coordinate 12,094, forward strand.
ACCTCGTGAAAAAGGAGGACCTGCCGAAAACGTGGGACGATCTGCTCGACCCGAAATGGAAGGGCAAACTGTCATGGAACAGCGATCCCTCCGCGACGGGCGCGCCAGGATTCATCGGAGCCGCGCTGAAGGCCATGGGCGAGGAAAAGGGCCTGTCCTGGCTGAAAAAGCTCGCCGGCCAGAACGTCGTCGGCGTGCCCGGAGGCGCGCGCCACCTCTTCGACATGGTCATCGCCGGCGAATATCCGATGGCCCTGCAAATGCTGAATCACCACGCGTTTTACAGCTCGAATCTCGGCGCGCCCGCGGGCTGGACGCCCATTCAGGACACGATGGCGTTCTTCATCGTGCTCAACCTCGTCAAGGGGGGACCGCATCCCAACGCCGCGAAACTGCTCGAGGATTTCATCGTCGCGCCGGAGGGCCAGGCCCTCTTCCGCGACGTTGGCTATATTCCCATCGACCCCGGAATGTCGCCGCGCGACCCCGCGTTGAAACCCGATGGCGTGAAGTTCCGCGTCAACTACTTCACGCCCCAGGCCATCGACGCGGACATGCCGAAATGGACGGCCATGTTCCGCGACCTCTTCCGCTGAACCGGCGCGTCACGCTTCCGCGAGGAACGTCCGCATCGCCCCGTGCATCGCGTCGGGGTCGGAAAAATAATAATAGTGCCCCTGCCCGGCGAGCACCGCCAGCCGCGCGCGCGGAATGTCGCGCGAAAGACTTTTGGCGTAAGCGAAATGCGTCTCGTGCCCCGGCGCGCCATGATCTTCGTCGTCGCCAACCATCACCAGCGTCGGCGCGCGGATGTCGCGAATGCGCTCGCCGAGATTGAAGGCCTGTCGTCCGAGAACGTGCCGCAAATAGACTTCGAGGGACGGCGGATCGGCGAGACGCACCGCGAGATAACGTTCGAGTTCAACGGGATTCGTCGCGATCCACGCCTTGCTGAACCCGTTGCGAATCGCCTGATCCCGCACCCAAGGCTCGTATCCCAGCTCCACCATCTCCATCACCATGCCGAGCGGCAGGCCCGGCGTCTTCGACGCCCCGCCGGAGGAGAGCAGGACCAGCTTCTTCACGAGATCGGGCCGCTCCACGGCGAGTCGTTGCGCGACGCGCCCGCCGTTGGAATGTCCGCACACGACGGCCGGTCCGCCGCCAAGATGGTCGAGCAGCGCGGCCGCGTCGAGCGCCAGCCGCGTGTTGGAATAATCATTCGAGCGCGCGGGCGACTTTCCCGTGCCGCGCTGGTCGAAGGTAATCACGGTGTGATCGCGCGAGAATTCCGCGACCTGATAAAACTTCCAGACGTCGCCATGCGTCGCCGTCGCCGAGCAGAACAGCATCGGCGGCCCGGCTCCGTTTGTTTCGTAATGAATATCGGCGTCGTCGAGCTTCAGGATGGGCATGGCGCGTCCTCCATTCATCTGATTTTTCCGTCGCGCTCCCGCGCGCGCGGCGTCCTTCGTCAGAGCCCCGCGAGCTCCGGCATGACCTGCTTGACGAACAGGTCGAGCGACGACGACATTTCCTCGAAACTCATGTCGCCGAAGGCCATGCGCATGACGCAATAATTCGCGCCGACGCGCGTCAGGTCCGAGCGCAACGACGCCGCGACCGTCCGCGGCGAACCCGCGACGCCGCGCCCGCCAATGGCGAGTTCGTCGAAATTGGCTTCGGCTCCGCTCGTCTTCGGAACCTTGCCAAAGCGGGTGTGCAGAAAGCGAAAGCTCTTCAGGAACTCCCCGTGCGCGCGGCGCGCCACGTCAAGCGCCTCGTCGTCCGTGCGCCCGACGAACACGGAGCGCGAAACGCCGATTTTCGGCGAGGGCTGCCCCGGACGGGCGCTGGACCAGACGCTTTTGAACCGCTCGATGTAGGCGCGCGATTCCGCCGCCGGCTCGTTGCAAACGATATTGAAGCCTTCCTTCGCGGCGCGTTCGGCGCTTTCCAGCGAATGAACCCCGTACCAGAGCGGCGGATGCGGCTTTTGCACCGGACGATGAAACACCGGCGCGTCCCTGATCTGGAAATGCTCGCCCTGGAAATCAATCGTCCCGGTGCTCAGGCCCTGCAACACGCAAGCGAGCGTCTCGTCGAAAATTCCGCGCGCGTTCTTCGGATCGACGCCGAAATATTCCAGCTCCATGGGCACGGAACCGCGGCCGAAGCCAAGATCGATCCGCCCCCCGCTGATCTGGTCGATCATGCCGATTTCCTCGACCAGCCGCATGGGATGATGCGTTGGCAGCGCGTAGACCAGCGTGCCGAGGCGCAATGTTTTCGAGCGCTGCGCCGCGGCCGCGAGAAACACGCTCGGCGAGGCGCAGCCGCCCAGCGGCGTGCAATGATGTTCGGTGACGTGATAGCCGTAAAAGCCGGCGCGGTCGCAGCTCTCGAGAAAACGAAGCCGGTTTTCATAATGCGCCTGGACCGAGGGCTGGTTGCTCAGGTCCATGTGATCGATGACGCCAAATTGCACGCCGGTCTCCTCCAGGCTTCGCGCTTTTCCAGGGTATTTCGCGCGAGCGTAGTCGCCGCGCGCGCGCGTGACAAGCAATCCGCTCGCGCGCCGTGTTGACAGGCCGTCCGCCAGGACACGAGAATGGCTGAAAAAGCGCGCCGGATATGGGTCGCGCGACGATCGGGAGGGAATGATGATCGCGACATCGCGCGTTTGCTTCGCGGCTTTGTGCGCGCTCTCGCTCACCGCGCCGGCGCGCGCCGCCGACCAGGCGCTGATCGAGGCCGCCCGGAAGGAAGGACGCGTCGTCTGGTACACGTCGGCCGTCGTCGACCAGCTCGTGCGGCCCTCCGCGGACGCCTTCGAGCGCAAATACGGAATCAGGGTCGAGTTTTCGCGCACCGACGGCGCCGCGGTGAATCTTCGCGTGCTCAACGAGGGCCGCGCCGGACAAATGCAGGCGGATGTTTTCGATGGCTTTGGCGCGCCCGCGCTCGTGCGGGCCGGCGTGGTCGCCAGGTGGCAGCCGGATTTCGTGAAAACGTTTCCGCGGCAGTTTTACGATCCCGATGGCTTCTGGACCGCGACGTTCCAGATCATTCTGACCCCGGGCTTCAACACGGATCTCGTGCCTCGCGACCAGGCGCCGCGGCGGCTCGAGGACTTGCTCGACCCGCGATGGAAGGGAAAGATCGCCTGGGATTCGCGCCCCTCGAACTCGGGCGCCTCCGGCTTCGTCGGGCTGATCCTGCGCGAAATGGGCGAGGAGAAGGGCAAGGCCTTCCTGCGCCGGCTCGCCGCGCAAAACATCGCGGGATTGCAGACCTCCGCGCGCCAGGTGCTCGACCAGGTCATCGCCGGCGAATACGCGATCGCGCTGCAAATCTTCAATCATCACGCCGCCATCAGCAAGGCGCGGGGCGCGCCCGTCGACTGGATTCCCGTGAATCCCGCGCTGGGCGTCATGTCCGTTGTTTCCGTGACGAAGGACGCGCCACACCCCGCCGCCGGCCGGCTGCTCGTCGATTTCCTCGCTTCGCCCGAGGGACAAACGGTTTATCGCGACGCCGATTACATGCCGGTCAATCCGGCCGTCGAACCGAAGAATTCCAGACTGCGGCCCGATGGCGCGACATTCCGCGCGATCTACATGAGTCCGGAGGAGACCGACGCGCGCATGTCCTCGTGGACCAGGGTCTACGCGGAGATCTTTCGCTAGCGCCGGCCTTTCACTGAACGGAGAGGCCCAGTTCCCTCACGAGCGGAACCCAGAGAGCGATTTCGTCCGCCACGAACGCGCGCAAGGTCGCCGCGTCCATGTCCGGCGAGATGAGCGCCTCCCGCTCGAAACGCGACTTGATCGCCGCGGAGGCCACGATCCGCCGCGTCTCGCCGGCGAGCCGCGCGACGATGTTCTCGGGCATGTTCTTTGGACCGCACAGCCAGAACCAGCCGCTGCCGCGGATGGGAAGCCCCTGTTCGGCGAATGTTGGAATTTCGGGAAACGCGGGATTTCTCTCGATCGAGGTCACGCCAAGCGGCGTGACCATCCCGGCGCGGATTTGCTCGCCCGCGGAAATCAGGGGCGACATGACAAGGCCGATGTGCGCGCCGAGCACGTCGTGGATGGCCTCCCCCACGCTGCGATAGGGCACGTGCGCGAGTTCGAGTCCCGTCGTCCGCCTGATGTGCTCGATCAGGAGATGGCCAAGCGATCCGGCGCCAGGCGAACCCGTGGACAACTTGTCCCTGCTGGCGGCCTTGAGATCGGCGAGCGCCGTGACGCCGGATTGCCTCGAGGCGACGAGCACGTAGGTGTCGCCGGCGATCATCGCGAGATGCGTGAAATCGTTCAGCGGATCGTAGCCCGCGTTCGCGTTCATCGCGGGCCCCGTGATCTGCGGTCCCGAGCCGCAGACGAGCAGCGTGTGGCCATCCGGCTCCGATTGCGCGACATGGGCGGAACCAGGCAGCCCGCTCGCGCCGGGCCGGTTCTCCACGTAGAATTGCTGTTTGAAGACCGCCGACAATTCGGGCGCGAGAAGCCGCGCGAAAATGTCGGCGGTGCCGCCGGCGGCGAAGGCGACGACGATTTTGACCGGCTTCGACGGCCAGTCCTGCGCGCGCGCGAAATCGCGCCCCGCGAGACCGAGGACAGCGAGCAGAAGCGCCGCGGTCGCGAACAATCGCCTCATGGATTCCTCCCCGATTTATCGCGGCATTGTGGTGGCGGACGCCGCGACAATCAACCACCCGCGCGCGGCGCGATTTACCGCCGCCACGACCACCGCTACACTGCGGGAAGAAACAGGGGAGAATCGTCCATGACGGCAGCGACCGCGTTTGACGTCGTCGTTCTCGGCTCCGGCATCGGCGGGCTTTCCGCCGCCCTCTGCGCCCGGGCGCTCGGCCTCTCGTCGATCCTCGTCGAAAAAAATGCGCGACTTGGCGGCACGACGTGCGATTCCTATGGACTGATCTGGGTTGGCGACAATCATTTGATGCGCGCCGCGGGCGAGACGGACGCGCGCGCCGGCATCGTCGATTACATGACCTTTCTCGGCGGCGGCGAGATCGAACAGGCGCGCATGGAGGCGTTCGTCGATCACGGGCCGCGCGCGCTTCCCTTCTACGAAAAACAGGGGATCGCCTTCGCGCCCGTGCCTGGCGTCGTCGATCACTACTTCGGCGTCGCACCCGGCGCGCGCGGGCCCGGGCGCACGGTGGAGGCCCAACTCATCAGCGGACGCGAACTCGGGAAATGGCGCGACAGGGTGCGCGCGCCAAAGGACGCGCCGTACAACGTCACGGCGGGCGAACAGATCGCCTGGGGCGGCATCAACCGCTATTCCAGCTGGGATCAAACCCTGCTGGCGCAGCGCCGCGCCGACGACATGCGCGGCAAGGGCGTCGGCCTCGTCACGCACCTCGTCAAGGCGCTGCTCGCGCGCGAGGTTCCCATCCTCGTGGAGTCGCCGGCGGACAGGCTGCTGCTCGACGACGGGAGGGTCGTGGGCGCGCGCCTCGCCGACGGACGCGATTTGCACGCGCGGCGCGGCGTCGTCATCGCGACCGGCGGCTACGAATGGAACGCCGACCTGATGCGGGACTTCGATCCGCTGCCGGGCCTGCAACCGCTGTCCCCGCCAGGACAAACCGGCGACGGCCTGATCATGGGCGCGGAAATCGGCGCCGCGATCCGCCGCATCCAGAACAATCTCAATCTGATGCTCGGGTTCTCGCTCACGCCCGACGAACCCGGCGCCTCGCCCATCCAGTGCATGGCCGGCATCAGCGAAATGTGCAGTCCGCACACGATCGTCGTCAACCGCGCGGGACGCCGCTTCGCCGACGAATCCTATTTTCAGGCGGTCGTTCCGATGCTGCGGATTTTCGATCCCATGCGGCACGCGCCGGTCAACCTGCCGTGCTGGCTGATTTTCGATTCGCGCTACGCCGCGAACTACGCGCTCGCGCATCTGCCCGTCGGCTCGAAAATTCCCGACAGCGTGGCGCGCGCCGGCAGTCTTCCCGAACTCGCGGGCAAGCTCGGCGTCGACGCGGACGGTCTCGTCGCCACGGTCGGGCGCTTCAACGACTACGCGCGCGCGGGGGTCGACGAAGAGTTTCATCGCGGCGAGTTGCGCTGGCGGCTGGCCACTGCGACGGGCGCGGCGCGGAAAAATCCCGGTCTCGGCCCCGTCGAGAAACCCCCGTTTTACGGGATCGAACTGCACCCGAGTCTTGGCACGTCCTCGGCGGGCCTGCTCACCGACGAACACGCCCGCGTGCTGCACCAGCGCCGCCGGCCCATTCCCGGACTCTACGCCACGGGCGTGGCTTCCGCGCGCACGGAGCTCGGGGCCGGCTATCAGGCGGGCCTCAACATGGCCTCCGGGCTGACCTTCGGCCTGCTCGCGGCGGAACACATGCTCCGCGAGAACGGGCGCTCCGCGTGAAAATGATCGAAAAGGAGACCCGCGAAATGCCACCATCGAAATGGACGCGCGCGCTGATCGCGCTCGCCGGCGCCATGGCGCTCCACGCGGGAGCGGCGCGCGCCGACGCCGTCGCGGATTTCTACGCCGGGAAGATCCTCAAGCTGCACGTCAGCGCCGTCGCGGGCGGCGGCTACGACAACATCGCCCGCGCCTTTGTCAGGCATTTCGCCCGGCACGTGCCCGGCCAGCCGGCGGCGCAGGTGGTGAACATGCTCGGCGGGGCCGGCATCGTCATGAGCAACTGGGCCTACAACGTCGCGCCGCGCGATGGAACGGTCATCTGCATGCCCAACCTGAGCATGGTGATGGATCAGGTGATCCTGCCCTCGACGATCAAATACGACGCGAACAGATTCAGCTGGATCGGCAACATCGAACCGCAGGTGATGTCCATCTTCACCTGGCACACGTCGCCCACCAAAACCATCGAGGACGCGCGGCGGCGCGCGACGCCGATGGCCGCGTCCACGAAGGGCGCGGTGCTGCAACAGATCATGAATCTGTCGAACCTCATTCTCGGCACGAAATTCGAAATCGCCCTCGGCTACAACGAAACCCGCGTCATGGCCGTGGAGCGGGGCGAAGTCGAGGGCAGCGCGTCCAGCCTGCAAAACTTCGTCGTTCTCGCGCCCCACTGGATGGAGAACAACGCGCGCCTGCTCAACATCCTCGTCATCAATTCGGAAAAGCGGCTGCCGAAATATCCGGATGTCCCGACGATGCTGGAGCTGACGACGAACCCCGCGCATCGCGCCATGCTGGAATTCATGATGCTTCAGGGACTGACCGGCCGCGCCATCTTCACGCCGCCCGACGTTCCGCGCGAGCGAGTGGCCGCGCTGCGCGCCGCCTTCGAGGCGACGATGAAGGACGCCGAATTCATCGAGGACATGAAGCGCCTCAAGGTCGAGATTGAATCCAGCACCGGCGAGGAGGTCGCCAGCGGCGTGCGCCGCGTTCTCGGCGCCTCGCCGGAAACGGCGGAGCTGATCCGGCGCGTCATCGAATAACCGCGGCGTTGACCTCGCGCGGCGCGCGAATTACCAGACTTCGAAAATCCAGGGGAGTTGAACTTATGGTCAGGCCAATCCGGCGCATCGTCGCGGGCAACGACGACAGCGGCAAGGCCGTGGTGCTGAGCGACGGACCTTCCCCGGACGTGAAACTCGATCCAGCCCGCCCGGGCTACGCGTCGACGCGACTCTGGGTTTCCGATTCCTCCCCGGCGCGCGTCGCCGGCGTCCGCGAAACTCTCAACTCGCCGCACGGGCTCGAACCGCCGCCCGCAGGCACGCAATGCCGCTTCATTGAACTGCCGCCGGACAGCGTCTGGGAGGGCAAGGTGAAGCCATCGGACATCGACGCCTGGTTCGCCTCGATGGACGCCGCCGCCGCGCGCGCGAAGGGACCACATCCCTACATGCAGCGCACGCGCACGCTCGACCTTTGCTACGTTCTTCAGGGCGACCCCACCCTCGTGCTCGACACCGGGGAAGTCTCGCTGAAGGCGGGCAGCGCGGTCATCGTCAACGGCGTCAGCCACGCCTGGGCCAACCGCTCGAACGCGCCGGCGATCGTCATTCTCTCGCAACATGGCGGCGTCGATGAAATCGCGCCGCGCAGTCCCGACGCGCCGCCGGACCACAAGCCGCCCGTGGAGCCGCCGCCGGAAGTCGCGGGCCTCATCCGCCGCGTCGTGGCGGGCGAGGACGCCCTGGGGCGCTCCTGCGTGATCGCCGACGGCCCGGTGCCCAACATGTTCCCCCGGCCCTCGGGCTCCTGGTTCCACGAACTCTGGACGCTCGATCAGGCGCCCGCGAAGCTGAAAGGCAATGTCGACGCCGGCCGCAAGGGCCGCGGCATCGCCCATTCGCCGCCGGCGGCGGGCGCCAACTGGCGCATCTCCTGGTCGGGCACGAGCAAGCCGCCGAAGGTCGTGCACGCGCTTGATTCGAAAACCGCCGTGGCGATGGACACCGGCGGCGGCACGGAACGGCGCGTCGGCGGCCACGTCGAGGGCATGCACCGCACGCCCTCGCTCGATTACGCCATCTGCCTCGAGGGCGACCGCGTGTTGCTGCTGGAAGACAGCGAGGTCGTCCTCGAAAAGGGCGACGTCGTCATCCAGTGCGGCAACTGGCACTCGTGGGGCCCGAAGTCCGACGTCCCGACGATCATGAGCTATGTCATGATCGGCGGGGAATTCGGCTGACGGGGCTCACTTCGCCCAGAGCCGGTCGAGACTCGGGTTGGTCCGGGTCGTGATGGCTTCGACGACGGTCGTGCGGCCCGCCCGCACCGCCGCGATGGCTTCCGAAAGTTTCGCCGCGAGATCGTCCGCCTTTTCGATTCGGATGGCGTTGGCGCCCAGCGATCGTACGAAGGCGCAAATGTCGAGCCCGCGATGGAAGCGCGCGTGATCGAGGCGTTTGTCGTTGCCGCCGGGCTCCGCGACGACCTTGCGGTTGTTCTTGACGATGATCAGCACCGGCGCGTCGTTTCGCACGGACGTTTCGATGTCCATCGCGGTTTCCTGAAACGCCTCCTCGCCGATGATCGCGACGACGAGCTTTTCGGGACGGGCTTTTTTCGCGCCGAAGGCCGCGCCGAGAGACCAGCCCATGGAGCTTTGCGCGCCAAAGCCAAGAAAATTGCGCGGCGTCGTCGCGGGATAGTGATAGCAGATCGTGCCGCGCACCGTGCCCGCGTCGTGCAACATGATGGTTTTCGCGGGGTCGACGAGCGCGCAAAGCTCCTTCGTGACGCGGAAGGGATTCATCGGCGTTTCCGATGAATTCAGCACGGGCGCGCAAACCTCGGCCCAGCGGCTCCGCAAGGCCGCGACACGCGCGACGCGCGCCTCGTCTCGCGCCAGCCGCGCCGCCGGGAGCCGCGACTTCGCGCAATCCACGAGTTGCCGGAGCACGAGTCGCGCGTCGCCCTGCAGGGCGATGTCCGCCATCTGGCCCCGGTTGATCTCTCCGGGCTCGATGTCGATCTGGATGAGTTTCACGTCCTTGCCGGGACGTTTGCGC
>CAISEY010000070.1 GCA_903884435.1 uncultured Hyphomicrobiales bacterium
GCCCTGTCGAACCTCGCCTCGCCCGGCGTGAAGGGCGGCGCGCTGATCATCGTCGGCGAGGATTACGGCGAGGGCGCCGCCGTGATCCAGGAACGCACCCACGCCTTCGCGCTGAAATCCTCGATCTGGCTCGTCGATCCCCGCCCCGACCTGCCGACCATCGTCCGCATGGTCGAAAAAAGCTTCGAACTGTCGGAGGCCTCCAATACCCCGGTCATTCTGGAATTGCGCATCCGCGCCTGCCACGTGTTCGGTTCCTTCGAGGCGAAGGACAATGTCGCGGCGGAACACTCGGCCGCCCGCAAGATCGCCGCGCCGGCGGCCTTCGACTACATGCGGCTCTCGCATCCTCCGGTCACTTTCATTCAGGAAGACGACAAGACGCGCCGGCGCCTGCCCGCGGCGCGGAAATTCATCGTCGAGAACAATCTCAACGAGCTGCTCGGCCCTGCGGACCACAAGCTCGGCGTCATCGTGCAGGGTGGACTTTTCAACGCGCTCAACAGCCGGCTGGAGACCGCGGGCCTGTCGAACGCCTTCGGCGACGTGGCGATTCCCGCGCTGGTTCTGAACGTCGTCCATCCCCTCGCGCCGGAGCAGATCACGGCCTTTTGCGCCGGCAAGGCGGCGGTGCTGATCGTCGAGGAAGGTCAGCCGGACTATCTCGAACAGGCCATTGGCCAGATCCTGCGCAAGGCGGATCTGCAAACGAGGCTCTTTGGCAAGGACGTGCTGCCCGTGGCCGGCGAATACACGCCGCGCGCTCTGGGCGAGGGTCTCGCGAAATTCCTGCGCGCCAACGGGGAGGCCTCCGCGCCGCTCGAATCCTGGCTCGCCGCCATCGACGCCCGCGCCGCCGCCGCGCGCGAAGCCCTGCCCGCGCCCCTGCCCCCGCGCCCGCCCGGGTTCTGCACCGGCTGCCCGGAACGGCCGGTCTTTTCCGCGATGAAAATGCTGCGAAAGGAGATCGGCCCGACCCATGTCTCCGCCGACATCGGCTGCCATTCCTTCGCGACCTTCGCGCCCTTCGACCAGGGCAATTCCATTCTGGGCTACGGCATGTCCCTCGCCTCGGCGGCGGCGGTGTCGGACTCCCAGACACGCAAGCCGCTCAGCATCATGGGCGACGGCGGATTCTGGCACAACGGCCTGCTCACGGGCGTCGCGGGCTCGGTGCTGAACCGCAACGACGGCGTTCTCGTCATCATGAACAATGGCTATTCCAGCGCCACCGGCGCGCAGGACCTGCCCTCCAGCGCGCCGACCGCCGACGGACGCGGACGCGGCGTCGATATCGAGAAAACCCTGCGCGGCATGGGCGTCGAATTCATTTCGCGCGTGCGGACCTACGACATCGGCAAGATGAAGCAGACCCTGAAGGACGCCCTCGCGGCGCCGGCGCGGGGCCTGCGCGTCGTCATCGCCGACGGCGAATGCCAGCTCGCGCGCCAGCGGCGAATCCGGCCCGAAAACGCCAGCGCCCTCGCGCGTGGCGAACGCGTTTTACGCACGCGATTTTGGGTGGACCCGGAAGTCTGCGCCGGCGACCATTCCTGCGTTCGCCTGTCGGGCTGCCCGTCTCTGACGATCAAGCCCGGCGAAGACCCGTTGCGCTCCACGCCGGTCGCGCACGTCAACAACGATTGCGTCGGCTGCGGAACCTGCGGCGACGTCTCGCACGCGGCGCAATTGTGCCCTTCCTTCGCGCGGATCGACATCATCCAGAATCCCGGCTGGCTCGACCGGTTGCGCCACGGCTTCGACCGTCTGATCATCGGCCTGTTCGGCGGCAAGGACATCGACGGAGCGCGCGCGTGACCGCGCCGGTTCGGGTTCTCGTCGCGGCGCTCGGCGGCGAAGGCGGCGGCGTGCTCGCGAGCTGGATCGCCGACGCGGCCGTCGCCGACGGTTTCGCCGCGCAGCGCACCTCGGTGCCCGGCGTGGCGCAACGCACGGGCGGCACGACCTATTACATCGAAATGGCGAAACCGGACGGGCGCCGCCCCGTGCTGGCGCTGGCCCCGGCGCCGGGCGAGGTCGATCTCGTCATTTCCTCGGAATTGCTGGAGACGGCGCGCGTCATCCAGGGCGGCTTCGTGACCCCGGACCGGACCTTCGTCATCAGCCCCGTGCATCGCGTCTACACAGTGCACGAGAAGATCGCCATGGGCGACGGGCGGGCCGATCCGGCGGCGCTGGCGCGGGCCATCGAGGCTTGCGCGAAAGGCCGGGACATCGCGGATTTCGCGCGCGTCGCGCAAGCCGCCGGCTGTCAGCTCAACGCGGTTTTGCTCGGGCTCGCGGCGCGGCGCCTGCCGATTTCTCCCGACGCGTTTCGCGCGGCGATCCGCGACGACGGACGCGCGGTCGAGGCGAATCTGCGGGGCTTCGAGGCGGGCCTGACGTTTTCCGGCCCCGCGCCCGAACCCGAGGCGCCCGCCGCGATCGTCCAGCCGCCGGCGCCATTCGCGAACGAGATCGCCGCGATGCCGGAGGCCTCGCGCGCCATCGTCGTCGAGGGCGTCCGGCGGCTCGTCGATTTTCAGGACGAAGCCTGCGCGCGACTCTACCTCGACCGGCTGGCGTCTTTCCGGGACCGCCCCGGCGTGGACCCGGAGCTTTTCACGGACCTCGCCCGCCATCTCGCGCTGCGCATGTCCAGCGAGGACACTTTGCGCGTCGCGCAACTGAAGCTGCGCGAGAGCCGCCTCGCGCGCGTGCAGGCCGAAGCGCGGGCGCGGCCTGGCGACATCGTCGAAATCACCGAATTCCTCAAACCCGGGCCGGAGGAAATTCTCTCGATCCTGCCGGAAAAGCTCGCCCGCGCGCTACTCGGTTTCGTCGCGCGCCGCGGCTGGTCGGGAGCGGCCTTCCCGATGAAAGTGCGCACCACCGGCGCCTTCGGGTTCCTGCGCCTGCGCGCCCTCGCGGCGCTGAAATTCCTGCGTCCGCGTTCGCTTCGCGCGGCGGAGGACCGCGCGTGGATCGACCGCTGGCTCTCCCTCGTGGCGCGGGCGCTGGACAAAGACCCGCGCGCCGCGCGTGAAATCGTCGAAACCGCCGGTCTCGTCAAAGGCTATGGCGAGTCCTGGAAGAACGGCCACGCGAGCTGGGCGCGGATCGCCACCGAGGTCGTCGAGCCCATGCTGGCGGCGCCGACCCCGCCCGTCCATTTCGCCGACGCGGTGCTGCAGGCGCGCATCGCCGCGCTGGCCGACCCGGAGGGAAAGCGGCTGGGCGAGGTGATCGCGAGCTTGCGGGCGCTCGATGCCGCCTGAATCTCACACGCTCTTCGAGGCGTCCGCCTCGGGGTGCCAGGCCAGCAAGCGGCGGCGCGCGAGACTCATGCCCTTGACGAGGAACCAGCCGACAACGGCGATCTCGACGATCCCCGCGAACACCCCGCGCGAATCCGCCATGCGCGAGGCCTGGGACATGTCGCCGCCAATCCCGTAGCCGCCCATCAGCATTTCCGCGACGATGGCGACAATGACCGCGATGGGCAGCGACACCTGCAAGCCCGTCATGATCTGCGGCGAGGCCGCGGGCAGCATCACCTGCCAGAGCAATTCGCCCTCTTTGGCGCCCATGTTCCGGGCGGACCAGAGCAGTTCCTTCTCCACCGCCTGCATCCCCACGAGCGTGCCGGTGATGACCGGGAAAATCGCGTCGAACACCACCATGGAAATCTTCGCGGTGTCATAGAAGCCGAGCCAGAGCACGATCACCGGCAGGAACGTGATCTTCGGCATGGGGAAACCGACGGAAATGACCGGATCGAAGAACCAGCGCGCGGCGGCGTTGCGCGACATGACGAGGCCGATCAGGACTCCGAGCGTCGCGGCGATGAAGAAGCCCGTCAGCGCGCGGTACAGCGTCAGCCCGAGGCTGATGAACAGATCGCCGCGCGTGGCGTCGCGCCAGATGCGTTCGATGACGCTTTCCGGCGACGGCAGCATGAACGGCGTGAAGGCGCCGCTCCGCGACAACACATCCCACAGGACGAACAGGCCGATGACGAGGCTCCAGCGGGCGAGGCCCTGGCCGATCCGGACCAGAACGCCCGGCTGCCCCGCGCGGTCGTCGATCACTCGCGCCACAGGAACAGCCTCCGCGTGAAGGATTGATAGAGCCGGTCGGCGACGAAGCCGAGGAAGGCGACCGTCAGCACCACGGCGAACATCGGCTCGTAGGTGCCGTTGGCGCCCAGAAAGCCGATGAGGTAGCCGAACCCGGCGCGCGCCACGATGAGTTCGGAGGCGATGAGCAGAACGAACGAGATCGCGAGCGCCGTGCGGATGCCGCTCAGCAGTTCCGGCAGCGCGCTCGGCACGACCACGTCGCGCAACATGCGCAGCCGGCTCGCGCCCATGCTTCGGGCCGACCACACGAGCGTGCGGTCCGCCGATCGCGCGCCGTTGTAGGCGCCGATCGTCACCGGCAACATGCAGCCGAGCGCGATCAGCAGGATTTTCGAGCCGTCGCCGAAGCCGAGCCAGAGCGCGGTCACGGGGATGAGCGCGGATTTCGGCAGCGGATAGAAAATCTCGACGAAGGGCCCGAGCACGAGATCGGCGGGCCGCCACCAGGCCATGCCGATCCCGAGCGCCGCGCCGATCGAAATCGCGAAGAACAGCCCGGCGCCGACGCGCCACATCGAGGCGATTCCATGCGTCCACAGATCGCCGTCGCGCGCGAGGCCGAACCAGGCCTCCGCGACCTTCGTCAGCGGCGGCAACGCCGAACTCGACACGAGGCCGCTACGCGAGACGATCTCCCACGCCAGGGCGAGGATCGCCAGCGGCAGGTATCGCAGGAGGCGCGTCACGCGACCTTGCCCCCCTGCGCCTTGATCGCCTCGTCGCGCACGAGGCCCCAGAGTTCGTCCGACTTGTCGGCGAAGGCCTTGCTCCGCAGCAGGTGCGGATCGGACTTGTCGAGGCCGATGTCGACGATCTTCATGATCTTGCCCGGACGCGCCGACATGACCGCGACGCGGTCGGCGAGATAGACGGCTTCCTGCACGTCGTGGGTGACGAAAATCACGGTCTTGGGCGAGCGTCGCCAGATGCCCAGCAGTTCGTCCTGCATGAGATGGCGCGTCTGCGCGTCGAGCGCGCCGAAAGGCTCGTCCATCAGGAGAATTTGCGGATCGATGGCGAGCGTGCGGGCGATGGCGGCGCGCTGTTTCATGCCGCCGGAGAGTTGCGAGGGCCAGGAGTCCTCGAAGCCCGTGAGCCCCACCATGTCGATGAAACCCCGGGCGCGCGCCTCGCGTTCCGCCTTCGCCATGCCCTGCCGCTCGAGCCCGTAGAGAACGTTTTGCCGGACCGTTTTCCAGGGGAAAAGCGCGAAATGCTGAAAGACGATGCCGCGGTCCGGGCCCGGCGCGGTCACTTTCTTCCCGTTGACGCTGATCGAGCCGGTCTCGACCGGCAAAAAGCCGCCGATGAGATAGAGAAGCGTCGACTTTCCGCAGCCCGACGGCCCCAGCAGGGCGATGAACTCGCGCGGGCGAATGTCCAGCGAAACGTCGTCGAGAGCCAGCACCGGCTTGCCGCGCGGCGGCGTGTACATGTGCCGGACGCCTTCGACGACAATTTCAGACATGGTTCCCTCCACGCGCGGCCTTCGAAGCCGCGCGGCCCCCCGGAGGTTTGACAAGTTAATGTTTGCCCGGTCAAGCGCCACGTTCCGAAGGGACTCCGCGGGCGCCGGCCGCGTGTTCCTTCAACCTCTCCGGCGAGGGGCCCGGTCGTCTGTTCCACCGAAGGAAGCACCGCTATTTTGAAGCTCGCGCGCCATGAGAACGCGCCGCGCGAAACAACGCGACGCGCGCCATGTCCGGAAGCCGGCGAAACAGGCAATTCGCGAAGAATGTCGCCGTGCCCCTCGCTTGAACGCGCCGCGGCGATGCGTTAGCAATGATGCGGTGCAATACTTCCCCGCCAGACCGGCAACAGGACTTGTCGTAGCGGCAGGACAATGATGAAGGCAAAGGCCATGAGCGCGACGACCGGAACATTCAAGCTAGGCGATCAATCCGTCGATTTGCCCGTCAGGAGCGGCACGATCGGCCCCGATGTCATCGACATCGGCAAACTCTATGACAAGACCGGCGCCTTCACCTTTGATCCCGGCTTTCTCTCCACCGCCGCCTGCGAATCGAAAATCACCTA
>CAISEY010000071.1 GCA_903884435.1 uncultured Hyphomicrobiales bacterium
GCGCTCCGCCGCCGCACATAACACACTCTGCTTCGACGGAGCCGATCAGGCGGATTTTTTCGGATCCTTTCGTTGCGGGCGACGGCCGAATGTGAGCGTGATGCGATTGGAAGCGTCGCAAGGTCGTCTCATCCTCGAAGGATCCCACGACGGTTTCGTCCATCTTCCCGGCGCTCCTCGCCATATCCGGCGTTTCGAGGCGACGCCGCGCGAGATCGTCATAACCGACAGGATCGCTGGCCGTCCCGACGGCTGCGCCAGCCTGAATTTTTTGTTTCATCCCAGCGTGGAAATCGAGAACCTGGGCAACGAACTGCGGCTTTCCCGCGGCAAGAGCGTCGTTCGCATGTTCTCGCAATTGCCGATCGACGTTCGCGCCTCCCTCTGGTGGCCCGACATGGGCGTCGAACGCCCCACCCTTTGCGCGCGCGTAAACATTGATCCTGGCCTAGCAGAAGTGGTAACCAGTTTCTGCGTCGAACCTTGCGGTTCGGAGAAAGATTGATTGATTTCGATGAAGCAAGTTGAACAAAATTATCGTAGTGGAGAGCTTAAAGTGAGCGACGTGCCCGCTCCCCGCGCCAACGGCGGCGGCGTTCTCGTCGCCACCCGGGTTTCGCTGATCAGTTCGGGCACCGAACGGCAGTTGATGCAGCTTGCCAAGTCCTCGCTGGTCGGGAAAGCCGTTGCGCGGCCTGATCTTGTCCGCAGGGTGATCTCCAATGTGAAGCGCGACGGGCTGAAGCCCACTTTTGAAAAGGTCTTCGCCAAGCTCGATACGCCTATTCCACTAGGTTATAGCCTCGTCGGCGACGTTATCGAGGTCGGCTGCAGGGTTCCTGGGCTCGCGGTTCGTGATCGCGTCGCCTGCGCGGGCGCCGGCTTCGCCAATCACGCCGAATTCAACGCCATACCGAAGCACCTGACGGTTGCCGTTCCATCCAGCGTCGAGGACGAAGACGCAAGCTTCGTGACGCTGGGCGCGATCGCGCTACAGGGCGTGCGCGTCGCCGCGCCGACCCTCGGTGAGCGCATCGTCGTGATGGGCCTTGGCCTGATCGGCCTGCTGACGGTGCAGATACTCAAGGCCAACGGCTGCCGCGTCCTTGGCTTCGACCCAAACAGAGAACGCGCCCAACTTGCGAAGCAGCTTGGCGCCGACGAAGCCATCAGCGAGGCACTGCCAGAACTCGTGGCGAGCTTCACCGGCGGGTTCGGCGCCGACGCAGTCATCGTCACCGCCTCCTCGAAATCGAGCGAACCGATCAATCAGGCGGCGGAAATCAGCCGCATGAAGGGCCGCGTTGTTGTCGTCGGACTGGTGGGAATGACCATCGACCGCGAACCATTCTACAAACGCGAACTCGAACTCAAATTGTCCATGTCCTACGGACCGGGGCGCGGCGATCCCGCCTATGAACTGGCAGGACATGACTATCCCTTGCCTTATGTTCGCTGGACCGAGCAACGCAACATGGAGGCGTTCCTTGGCCTCATCGCCGATGGTCGTGTAAC